>JAFRUR010000083.1 GCA_017438775.1 Lachnospiraceae bacterium
GATACGTCTCTCCCGGCACCGGCTCTTCGGTGACGTTGCTCGAATCCTGATGGAAAAAGCCGATGCTCCAGCTGGACAGCGCGGTAAAGTCAGGTTCGATCCCGTCCTTCCACGTGACCGTCCGCGTGTTGCCGACAAGGAAGTAACGCCCGAGAGAATCGACGAACTCGACACTGTCCGTGTGCGCGTCGAAGGCGGTCGGCGTGTACACCGTACTGGTCGTGAGGACCACGTCCGGGTCCACGTCAAATTCGCAGAAACCGCTTTCCTCGGTCGTCTTCGTGTAATAGATCCAGTCTTCATAGACTGTCGGTTCTTCGGTGAGCACCATGTCCAGGATCTTCGGGCAGCCCCTCAGATCCAGGCCGGTCAGGCTGTTGTGGTAGCAGTACAGTTCCCGCAGCGCGGGCTGCTCGCCCAGGGTCAGACCGGTCAGCGCGTTATCATTGCAGTACAGATACTTCAGCGCGGGGTTGCCGCTCACGTCCAGACTCGTCAGACCGTTCTCAAAGCACTCGACATAGTAAAGCCCCGGGTTGCCGCTCAGATCCAGGTCCGTCAGTTCATTTTGACTGCAGTACAGTTCCTTCAGGGCAGGGTTGTCTGTGAGGATCAGATCCGTGATCTTGCAGGAGCCGCAGTCCAGATACCACAGATTCGGATTGCCTCTGAGGGCCAGTCCGCTCAGATCGGTCCCCTGGCAGCTCAGTTCTTCCAGAGCAGGGTTGCCAAGGAGAATCAGTTCCGAAATGCCCGCGTTCCCGTTGACGTTCAGGATCTCCAGATTCGGAAGCATGCTCACGTCGATCCTGTCCAGATCGTTCTCTTCACAGGACAGCTCCACCAGTCGGGTGTTTCCGCTCAGATCCAGGACTTTCAGATCGTTGGAGCCGCACATCAGGATCTCCAGATTCGGGAAGAGTTCAATGCCCACCAGAGAGGCCAGGTTCATTTCCTGGCAGACCATTTCCGTGACCGCTCCGCGCTCGGAGGCGCTGAGGGCGCCGCTGCCATCGTCATCAAACCGCTCTGCGACGAGCGTGCGGAAAACCTCGTCCGGGAAGTGGACCGCGTCGATCACGTGGTTGTCCGGATCGATGAGAGTGTGCACGGCTTCATAAGTCGTGGTCTGGGTGCACTCCGCGTCCAGCCAGCACTCGCCGCAGCGCAGGCAGGTCCAGTACTCCTGATTGCCCTGCGATTCGCAGGTGGCTTCGTGTTCCGGCACATTCGCGATGCTGTGTCCGAGCGCCTCCGGGTATTCGATCCTGCTCGAAGAGCATCCGTCCACCGCGCAGCCCCAGGCGACGATGCCGCTCTCCGTACAGGTCGGCTCCCGGTAGGTCTGCACCACATACCAGTCGTGCACCACCTCGACCGGCTCCGCCTCCAGTTCGCCCTCATAGCCGTCAAAGGTGACGCAGCATCCGATCTCCCTGCCGACGTTTCTGTCCGTCGGCGTGTAGGTCTCCTGAACGAGCTCGGCCGTGCCTCCCTGCGATCCCGGAACGATCCAGTGGATCACGGGCTCCGCGTCCGACGGCGCCCCCTCCAGGACCACAGAGAGCGGTTGGCCGTGGATGCCGCTGCCGGCGATCGAGGCCCTGCCGGTGACCGGCTTCACTTCTCTCTTCACATTGACCCGGTAATGCGGCGTCACGTCCGACAGCCGGTATGCCGACACGCGAAGACGTCCTCCATAGGTCCCTGCGCTCTTCCCCTCCGCCATCGACACGGTATAAACAGTGCTCTCACCCACGGCCAGCGTGTTGCTCCCGCCCGTGACCGTATAGAGACTATTGTCGTCCATGTCCCACGGTTCCAGCTTCAGGTTCCGCAGATCCGCCGTGCCGTTGTTCAGGACCAGGTAGCGCATCTGTGTATCGGCCTGCGCATAGCCCTCAAACACGCTGACGACGGGATTGTACGGCATGACGTCGACGCTGTAGACATAAGGCTCTCCGCCGATGACCTGCAGCGGCAGATCCGCGGGCATGGTGGGCGTTCGCAGCTGCAGCGTGGCAGTCGCGTTCACCCCCTGCGTGACCCTGCTCGGCCAGACATAGAACTCGCTGCTCCCGTTGTAGGGCACATTCATCGTAAAGCTCGCGTTGTTCCCGTAGCTGAAATAATGGAATTCTCCGCTTCCATACAGATCGAAGTACTGGCCGCCGCTTCCCACAATGGCAACGGAAACCGTAATGGCCTGCCCGGAGGTATTGGTCACCGTGACCTTCAGGGGACCGCCGTCTTCCACAGAGCTCCATCCTCCGGCCGTCTCTCCGTTGTCGAAATAATCGTGCAGGGTCCAGGTCTTTCCGCACTGATCCACGTAAAACGACTGCACCGGCTGCGGCGGATCGGGGGCCTCCGTCACGGTAAAGGACAGCGGGACCGAGCAGACCTGCGTGCTGCCCTGCTTTACGACCAGGCTCGCCCGGTAATTGCCGGCAGCCAGGCCGTAGGCGCGGCGGATGCGCACCGGGACCGTGTTCCCGTATCCTGGGGCCGCGATACTCACGTTTCCGTTCACGTCGGACGGGGAGAGGCCGCGGATGCTGACCAGTTCAAACGCACCGGCATTTGTCCCGGTGATCGCGAAGGAAAGACCGTAAACATGCTGCGGTCCGTGGTTGGTAAAGACCACTTCTGTCCCGGCAACGACGTCACCGAAGCCGTACCCCTCCTCCAGATCGGGGAAGGTCACACCGCCCGGCTCCGCCGAGATCTGCACCTGCGCGTCACGCACGGTGATGACAAATTCCTCCTCATCGTATCCGGCGTAGTTGGAGGCGCGCAGACGGACCCTGTAGGTGCCATTCGTCGTGGCGGCTCCGATCAGGTTGTCGGCGTACAGGCCGATTCCGGGCGGAAGCGCCCCGCTCGCGATCGACCATGTGACGTCCTCTCCGGTCACATAGCCGCTCAGAGATCTGCTGTAAGTGACGCCCCTGTAGAACACCTGATTGACGGGATGGATCACGGGCGGGTCTCCGACGATGATCCCGAGCACGCAGGAGTCGCTGCCCGAAGGGTTAGTCACGCTCACGCGGAAAATATAGGCGCCGTTTTCATGGGGCATGCCGCTGATCACGCCGTCCTCCGAAAGCGTCAGTCCCGGAGGGAGACCGGTCGCGTAGTCATCCACGCTCCAGGTCATGGGGACCGAGCCGTCCGCCTGAAGCTCGAAGGAATACTGCTTCCCGGTTTTTCCGTCCGGAAGGCCGGTCGTCGTGGTGATGACCGGAGCGACGTCTGAGTTCAGTGTAAACTCGGTAGGATCGCTGTCCCGGTATCCGCTGTCCGAATAGTACGCCCGCACCACAAAATGCCTTCCAGGTGCGGAAGCACCCTTGCGGTAAGTCAGGGAATATGTTTTCCGGTCTCCGCTCAGGGTGTCGACCACCGTTTCCTCTTCAACGGAGATCCCGCCGAGTCCCAGGACACGGTCCTGAATCACGATCTCCACCCTTGTGGGAACGAAGTTCGTGTTCCAGGAAATATCCAGCCGGCCGCCGGGCGCGATGGTGCCGCCTTCCGGCTGGAGCGTGAATTCGCGGGGGGTCAGCGTGCAGCTGATCGGCTTGCTCTCCACATAAGTATAATTCCCGTCGTCGTAATACGCGAGCACAGCATAGTGATCCCAGAGGCCCAGCGCGGCAAACTGGTCGTACGTCAGAGTATACGTCGACGTGTTCGCGCCCAGCGTGTCGATCACCTCATACTCGTACCGGCTGTTGAAGACATCGACCATTTCCTTCTTCACGATCTCCGACTTCGTGCGGATGAAATTCGTCGCGAAGGACAGGGTCAGGCTCTCTCCGGGTTCCAGCGCGGTGCCCGCCGGCTGGACCGTGAATTCACGTTTAGCCAGGGTACAGGGAATCGATTCGCTGTCCACATAGTCCCCTTCTCCGCTGCCGTAATACGCGCGCACAATGTAGGAATCCCAGCCCAGCGCGGTGAACTGGTTATAGGTGAGCGTGTATGAAGTCACGCCTGCGCCCACCGTGTCGATCACCGTATACTCATAACGGTTAGCCCAGATATCGACCAGTTCCTTCTTCACGATCTCTGACTTCGTGCGGGTGAAGTTGGTCGCCCAGGACGTCGTCAGGCTCTGATCCGGCTCCAGTTCTCCTCCCGTCGGCTGCGCCGTGAACGCGCGCGGGACCAGGCTGCAGGAGATCGCATCGCTCTCCACATAATTGTCTGCCCCGCCGCCGTAATACGCGTGTACACGGATGGAATCCCACAGATGGAGCGCGGCAAACTGGTCGTACGTCAGCGTGTACCCGGTCGTGTTCGCACCCAGGGTGGCGATGATGTCGTACTCATAGAGGCCGTTCAAAACATCGACCATCCTCTTCTTCACGATCACCGACTTCGTCCGTGTGAAGTTCGTCTCCCAGGTGATCCTGAGACTCTCTCCCGGCTCCAGCGTGCCGCCCGTCGGCTGCGTCGTGAATGCACAGGCGTCACGGCCTTCCGCCAGGGCGGATGCCGGCATCGTTCCGAGCACCAGCGCCAGCACCAGCACCAGGCTCAGAAGCTGTTTCACACGTTTTTTCATGCTCAGTCCCTCCCATCTCTATGACATGACTCCGTTCTGTGTCTGCAGGCTGTTTCCGGGTTCCGGCGCGTCATGCACCGCAGCCGGATACCAAAAAACGCACCCTCAGAACATGGCGCTTTGACGCCGTCCTGAAGATGCGTTTTCAATTACATTTCCTGATCCTGCGACTTCCAGGCGCAAGGCCGCACTGACCCCGCCGTTCCGATCCTCCCCGAACCCAGACGGCATACCGCGCTTTCCCGGTTTTATCTGCAGGAACCATCTTTTCCCTCTGTATCTGCTGCTGAAAACTCCTCCTCACGCCGAGGCTATCCTGCCTCAATTGTATTGTATCACCCTTTTTCAGGCTTCGCAATATACGACAGAAGGATATTTTCGCATGAATATACCATCGAATCCTGCAGAAAAGAGGCGCGCCCGAAGGACACGCCTCTCTTCCGATGTTTGGATGTTTCAGATCCGCCGGGGCGGACCGGGGTCAGGCTTCGTTCTGCCCGTCTTCCTCTTCTTCCTTTTTGCGGCCTTTCGCCATCTTCACCAGGCCGTAGACAGCCAGTGCCAGCACGGTCGTGCCGATCAGGGTCAGATGGAAGGTGCCGTGAGCGCCGGAGGACGGCAGGGCGTAAGCCCAGTTCTCAATGAACGCTTCCTTGAGGACGTCGGCCTCGATCGTGCCCTCGGTACCGGATGTTCTGGGGAGGTGGAGCACGCCGGTCATATCCTCGGTAAAGCTGTAGCGGAAGCCGTCGGGGAGCCTGCTGAGTTTCATGGTCTGTCCGTGCCTCAGCTGAAAGGTCCAGCTGCCGTTCACGACGTTCGCCGTGCCCGTCTGCAGGACGTTGCCCGCTTCATTCAGGACTTCGTACGGGAACGAACCGGTGATCGGAACCAGCCTCTCCTGCGGCGCTTCCCCGGAACCGTTCTCCTCTCCTTCGCCGCCCTGCGCAGGAGAATCTCCCGCACCGGAATCGGACGAAGGATCGCCGCCGGTGCCGCCGCCTTCCGAAGGGGTGTCACCTTCTCCGGTGCCGCCGCTCTCTCCGCTCTCCCCTCCTTCCGGACCGGGAGCCGGCGCCGCTTCGTGCGGCGGAAGAACGTTGTGCAGCGTGAGCGTGAAGGTGTAGGCGCGGGACGCGTCAGCGGCCCCGGTCACAGTCTTCTTCAGGGACAGCTTTCCGAAGCGCAGCATGTTGACGAGCGAGTAATCGCCTTCTTCGGAAACGACGTCGTGACCCTGACCTTCCTCACCGCCCTGACCGCCATATCGAGGCACCAGGTGCCACATGATGTTGGTGTTGTCGCTGTAGTAGTGGTTGGACCTGGGAAGACCCTCAAAGTCTTCGATCAGCTGGATCGTATACGAGCCGCCGGGGTCGCGGACCGGCAGGGCGCGGATCTCCAACGCCCCTTCCGGATGCTGAACGTCCGTGAGCATTTCGCTTCGGATCTCCGTGATCTCGAAGCCCCATCTCGTTTGAGAACTGTCGGAGCGAAAATAGACGTACACGTCGTTTCCGGGGATGCTCAGGGTCTTTCCGGAAAGGGCTCCATCGAGGTACTTGGGCGTCTGATACAGCTTGCCATCGAACCGGTAGAAGATCTGGACGAAGTCGTACGCAGAGGTATTGCTCTCCATCTCAAATCTGCTGTGGAACGTGAGGAACGTCTGCCTGTCATAGACGCGGCTGTAATGATCCGCCCCCTCCTCAAGGATCCGGTACTCATAGCGCCGGCCGTTTTCATCCGTCTGCGGCATGTCGTAGAAAGCCCAAGCCCAGTTCTCCGCGGCGCTCGTCTGCAGAGAGTCATATTCCTCCCCGTCGCGCAGCAGGATGACCGTCAGTTTCTCCGGGCGCGTCTGCCAGGCGTTGTTGGCATCCTCGAGCCAGGTCTTCCGGCCACGGATCTCGTCCATGTGGTTGTGAATGCCGACAGCGGAAGTCTCATCCTCCGCGATCGTGCCCTCCTGGCCCTCGGGCCATTCATAGGGTTCGGGTTTGCGCTGCACGTGACCGGTCCCGGAGGAATTCTCCTCGGCATCGCCCTCAGAGCCGCCTTCGGAGCCGCCTTCGGAACCGCCCTCGGAGCCGCCCTCGGAGCCGCCCTCGGTGCCGCCCTCAGTGCCGCTTTCAGAGCCGCCTTCGGAGCCGCCCTCGGTGCCGCCTTCGGAGCCGCCCTCGGAGCCGCCCTCGGTGCCGCCTTCGGAACCGCCCTCGGTGCCGCCCTCGGAGCCGCCTTCAGAGCCGCCTTCGGAGCCGCCTTCAGAGCCGCCTTCGGAACCGCCCTCGGAGCCGCCCTCCCCGTCTCCTTCCGCAGGCACCACAGGGCCGTCATAGGTGTACGACACGCGGTAGTGCTCGGAAGCGAGATCTTCCTCTGTCACCGTAAACACGGTGTCGGCGGGCAGTTTCGGGAAGGTGACCGTCTCGCCGGGACGGATGGTGATCGTGGCGCGCCCGTCCTCAAGCGTGACCTTGTGGACCACCTGGTCGTCGCTCACCCGGTAATCGAGCTCTCCCGTCAGGGGACGGCCGCCCAGGGTGAAGTCGACGTAGACCGTGAAAGCACGTTCCGCGTCGGGGTTGCGGCCGGTCAGTTCCTTCTCGATCGTCAGGGAACCGTAGTTGAGAACGTTGTAAATGTGGCGGGGATCCGACGACAGTATGTAATGCCAGACGGTGTTTTCGTTGTTGCCGTATTCCGGATGTCCGGTGGCAGGGAGCGTCCCGGAATTAAAAAACTCCTTGTAGTTGGGCAGCGTTTCGGCAGGCAGGGAGCTCATTCGTCCCACAGCCGTCGGGTCGATTCCTGAGTCGACGACCGGAGCGATCTCCACGACGTCGAAGCCGTACCTGACGGAACTGCCGTCCGTGTGCCAGTAGAGCCACACCTCGTTGGACGGGACAATGATCGTTCGATTGCCGCCCGAAAAGACGTTTTCTCCGTTCAGGTTGCGATAGAGCTGGTAGATCTCCCCGTTGTGCCGGTAGTAGAAGTAGAGGTAGTCGTAGTTGGTCTCCGAACTGAACCTCTCTCCGAAGGTCACGGCCGTATGCGCCTTGTTTTCATCCGAGATCGGCAGCAGAACGTAGCCTGCCGGAATTTCCTTCTCCCGAACGGCATACTCGTAAGGCACACCCTCTTCATCTGCGTACTCCAGCAGGTGGAAGGCGTACTTCCAGTCGTCTTCCGCCGTCGTTCGGCAGGTATCGATGACTTCTCCGTTGCGGAGCAGCTCGATATCCAGATACGGCGGACGGGTGCCGTTCGCATCGTCCGCGTCGAACATCCAGTGCTTGACGCCTTCGATGGACTGGCGGTAATTGTGGAACTTCACGCCGACCGTTTCTCCGTCCTCCAGCTTTCCGGCAAAGCCGGGGGCCGGCTTCTGCGCATCGCCGCCTTCGGCCGGGTCATCGCCCGTTTCTCCGGTGCCTTCGCCGGGGGTGTCGGAACCCGTGCCGGTGCCTTCGCCCGGGGTGTCAGCGCCCGTGCCGGGAGTATCGGTGCCCGTGCCGGTGCCTTCGCCCGGCGTGTCCGTGCCGTCTCCGCGGGTGACCGTGACGGTCGTGCGGTAGAAGATGTCGCTGTAGTCCTTTTCGCGGACCTCAAACTCCATGCCTTCGGGCAGGTCGGGGAAGGTGATCTCCTCTCCCGCCGCCAGCGTCAGGGTGATGGAACCGTTTTCGTCGGGCGTGAGCGTCTGCACGCGCCCGTTGGGATCCAGGCTGGAGATATAGGGGATCGGCTTGTCGAAGGGCTCGCCGTTCCAGGTAAAGGTCGCGGTGATCTCGAAGCCGTCCAGGTGAGGGCCGGCGCCGCCGATCTCCTTGGAGACCTTCAGTTCGCCTGCGGGCAGGGTGTTGCGAATCGTGTTGTACCCTTCCTGCGGCTGCTCGCTGACCGTACTCTCAGAGAGAACTCTGTCCGCCGTGAAATACCAGCGGTGCGTATCGGTCTGTCCGTAGGTGTTCAGAGTATCTTCGTTGCTCGGAAGCGTCTCCGGATTCTCATGCAGCGTCCCGCTCGGGGGGAAGCTCGTCAGAGTGTGATTCTGGCCCGTGATATACCGCAGTTCACCCATGCCGACGTTCGTGACCTTGAACCTGTCCTGTCCGGTGGAGGCGTAATAGTAGCGGTAGTAATACAGGCAAAGCTCCGTGCCCGGCATGACGAGCGTGGTGTTCTCGAGCTGTCTGTTGCTGTACTGGCCGTATCTGTACCAGTTGTCGCCGCGCCTGTAATAAACGGTGATGTAGGAGTTGTTGTTCAGGCTGAACTCCCCAAAGGACACCGAGACGCCGTTTTCCTTCATATAGAGGGCCTCGTAGCCATCGGGAACGACTTCCTCCACCGTGTAGACGGCATCCACGATCTCCCCGTCGACCTCCGCCGTGAGCGGAAGCCCGTGGAATCCGTAGTAATACTCGTTATCCGCGGTCGCCGTCACAGTGTCGTACAGCCTGCCGTTCTGCAGGAGACGGACGGTGATGCTTTCCGGACGCAGACCCCAGATGTTGCCGCCGTCGACCCAGAGCTTCTTTCCCTCAACGGTATTGCGGTAGTTGTCGAGGAGGACGCTGTCCGTATCGCCTTCCGAGATCTTCTGCTCCGGGTCGTCCGGCGTCACGGTGAGGATATAGTGCTGCGCTCCGGTGTGCGCCTCTGCCTCGGAGACCGTATATTCGGTCCCCTCCGGCAGGCCATGCAGGGTGATGGTCTCCCCATCGCGGATCGACAGCGTGATTCTGCCGCCGTTCAGGGCTGCCGTGTTGGAACCGCCGTCCGGCGTGATCGAGTACTTGACTCCGCCGCGTAACGGTTCCCCGTTCCAGGTCAGATCCACATAGACGGTGAACGCCTCCCCTTCCAGGGGATCTCTGCCGCTCACCTGCTTGGTGATGGACAGTTCTCCGGTGCGGAGGGTATTAATGATCGTCAGGAACCCTGCCTGCGGCTCTTCTGAGGTCGAAGAACTGACATCCCAGCTCGCGTCATAGTGCCAGTAGGTCAGCTGGTTGTCGGGATATCCGACGTTGCCATTATACGTATGAGGAGACTCCGGAAGGTCCTCTGAGTTGAGAATGGCGTTTGACGGCACATTGAAACTTTCCGGAGTGCCGCGGGGCACGATTCCGTAGCCGAGCTCCGGATCTCCCGGAAGGAAGCGCCGGATCTCGTTGATCTTAAAGCCGTAGAAATCGTGGACGGAGCCGTCGGTCCTCCATTCGATATAAATATCGTCGGAGGGAATATAGGCCACCAGGCCCGACAGGGAATCGTTCGCACTTCGTCCGCCGCCCCACTTCTGCACGTGCCACGCGCCGTTCACCTTGTAGCGGACCGCCACCCAGTCGTAACTGACCGACTCCGTGACAAAGTCGCCGAAGGTGATCCGCGTCACGGCGGAGGCATAATACGAGGTGTCATAGCTCGTGAAAGGATTCGTGATCTCCCGCACCGAATATTCGTAGCGATGCGAGGGGTCTTCCGGATCGAACTCGAGCACGTCGTCAAACACATATCTCCAGGTGGTCTGCGAGCTGATGACCTGCGTGCGGGCGGGATCCAGAGGCTGCCCGTCGCGGAGGAGCTCCACCGTCACGGTTTCCGGGCGCACATTGATCCGGTTGCTGTCGTCGCTCCAGACTTTCTCGCCCTCAACCACCTGACGGTGGTTGATGATATCGATGCGGACCTCGTCCTCGTCCTCTTCCACGACAACGCCCTGCACCGCCCCGTCGACCACCTGGTCTGCGGGCGTATAGCTCACGTGATACTGCTCGTCGGAGTAATCGTCCTCCCAGACACGGTACACCGTGCCCACCGGAATGCCGCGCAGGCGGATGGTCTGACCGTGCTTTAAGGAGAGGGTGATCTTACTGGTATTCTCGTCCACAACAGCCAGCGTGGCCGTGGAGTCGGTGATGATAGTTCCGGTCGCGCTGTACTTGACGTAAGGGACGGAGCCGGTGAGATTCCCCTCCTCCAGGGTGAAGCTCACGTTGATGGTAAAGTTCTTTTCGGTATTGATGTTCCAGCCGGTCACCTCTTTCCCGATGGTGAACTCGCCGGATTTCAGGCGGTTCTCCACGTCCAGGGTGTAGGCGGCAGGATGCGGCGAAACAGCCGTCACGCTGTCCCACGCGCCGGGAAGTTCCGTATTGTAATGCCACCAGACGTTCTGGTTGTCGCCGTAGAAGTATCCGCCCTCTTCTCCTTCCTGGCCGTAGTGCTGGCTCTCGGGAAGGTTGGGATCGTTGCGGATGACGTCCGGAGAAATGGTCGGAGCGGAAACGCTGCTGCCGAGCGGAATCAACTTGTTCTCAAAGATCTTGTCCGAGGCGTAATAGCCCTTGATCTCCGTGATTTTGAAGCCGTATCTGCCGCTGTTGCTGCCGCCGTTCGTGACCCAGCGGAAATAGACATCTCCCGAGGGGATGTACACCGTCTTGTTCGCAGGCACACTGCTGGCCCCGCCGTATCCGTAATAGGACTGCCGGCGCCAGGCGCCGTTCGCGTAATAATAGATATACAGGCTGTCGGAGCTGTCGACGGTCGCAAAGTCGCCGAAGGTGACTGCCGTCACCACGGAGGCGCGGTAGAGGGTATCGTACCCGTCCACCTCCCCGAGCTCGCGCACGGTGTAGATGTAGGGCTCGCCGTTCTCGTCCGCGTAAGGCATATCCTCGAAGAGGTAGTGCCAGTTCGTCTCCGAGCTGATCACCTGGGAGCCCACAGAGGTGTATTCCTCATCGGCAGCCGTCCTGCGGAGCAGTTCGATGGTCAGCGACTGAGGACGGGTGTTGAGTTTGTTGTTTTCGTCGTCCCAGTACTTCTGACCCTCGATGACCTGACGGTCGTTATAGAAGTCAGCACGTTTCTCCGTGCCCTCTTCCACGGTGCCGGAGACGTCTCCCGACGACGTCGTGTAAAAGTGTTCGGAGGTATAGTCGTCCTCCTCCACCCGATATTCCACGCCGGCGGGAAGATCCTTAAAGGTGACGGTCTGTCCGTGGCGCAGCGAGATTCTGGCCCTGCCTTCCGTACCGGAACTGGTGGAAAGGCCGACGGATCCCGTCGACTTCGTTCCGTCCGCATTTGTAATGGTATAAGGGAAGCTGCCGGACATCGGCCTGCCCTGCCACGTGAACCAGATGCTGAACGTAAAGGTTCTGGTCGTGTCGATATTGTGGCCGGTCACCGTCTTGCCGATCGTGAGATCCCCCATCGGAAGGCGGTTCTCAATGATCAGGAAACCGGCCTGAGGGTCGGTGGACGTGAGTTCCTTTCCCTCCCAGGCATGGGCGAAGTCCGCGGTGTAATGCCACCACACATTCTGGTTGTCGCCGTAATGATAGCTCGTCTGCTCCGTATCTGCAGGATCGTAGTGCTGGCTCTGCGGGAGCTCGTCCGAATTCTCGAAAACTTCTCCCGCAACATTGAGGCTGGAGGTATAATTGTCGCCCTTTGCGATCAGAAGGCCGTCAAAGCGGGGATCGCCTGCATAGTATCCCTGAATGTCCGTGATGGCAAAGCCGTAGTATCCCGTGTTGCTGTACGCATTCGTTCTCCAGCGGAAATAGACTTCGTCCGAGGGGACGTAGATCGTCTCCCCTGCGGCAGGAGCGTATCCGTTCTGGACAAGACTGGAGTTGGAAGGGTAGGAGGCAGCAGAACGTCCGTAGAAGTAGCGGTAGTACCAGTAGCTGCCGACCTTGTAATAGATATAAAGCGAATCCTCGCTGTTGTAAGTCGCAAAATCTCCGAACGTGATCGCCGTCACCGCGTTGGTGCGGTAGATCGGATCGACATATCCGGGAGGAACGGTCTGCGCCTTCTCACGGACGGTGTAGACGTAGCGGTGGGTCGGATCCTGCGGATCGTACTCCGGAAGGTCCCCAAAGACGTAGCGCCAGTTGTCGTCCGCGCTGATCTCCTGTTCCGCGACCGGCTCTCCGTCGCGGAGCAGTTCCACGACGATCTTGATCGGATCCCCGTTTTCATCCACCGGTCCATTCCTTTTGCCGGGACGGACATTGTAGGGGTCGCCCGAATCGTCCCAGAGTTTTCTTCCTTCGATGGTGCGGTGGTCGTTGACGATGCCCAGCGTGACGTTCGAATCCTCTTCCACCTCCGTCTCCTCGTGCTCCGGAGCGCCGTTGTACGAGACGACGTAGGTCTTCTTCTCTCCCTCGGAGTAGTCCGCCTCCTCCACGCGGTAGCGCGTGCCGGCCGGCAGATGGGGGAAGACGATCTTATCTCCGTGACGGAGACTGAACGAGACCCGGCCCGCATTGGTGCCGCTCGTATTCGGGGAGAAAGAGCCGGTAGAGACGTAGCCGTTCAAATAGTGAATCTCGTAGGGAACTCTGGTGAGCGCGCCAAGTACGTGCTCCCCTTCCGCGTTCAGGAACGAGAACCACACATAGATCGTGAACTGCTTATCGGGGTCGATATCCCACCCCGTCACTTCCTTGGAGATGGTAAGTTTCCCCTCGGGCAGGACGTTCTCGATGACGGTGTAGCCCGGGGCGGGGGTGTCGGAGTACTGCTCCTCCTCGGCAAACACCGAGCGGTATCTCCACAGTTTCCGGACGCTGTTTCCGTAGGCATAGTGAGGCAGGCTCTCCAGGGGGAAGTCGGCATCCGTAATATCTGTGATGCTCTCTCCCTCCGGGAGCGCCGGAAGGGCATCGACCTTGCTCCCCACAGGAGTAAGGGCGCTCATATGCACATCCCGGATGTCCAGAAGTTCAAAGCCGAAGAGGTTATCCGTGCTGCTGTTCGTGGAGAAGTATACGTAGACTTCGTCGGACGGAATCGTGATGGTGCGGTTTCTGAGATCGGTCCCCCCAAAGGTGCCGTAGTTGTACCATTCGCCGTCGAAGCTGTAGTACAGGGCGACATAGTCACCGCTCGCAAAATGCGCGTTGCCGAAATGCAGCATCAGGGCGTTGTAGGTCTCGTAGCGCACGCGGTAGCCGACCGGAACGGCCTCTGCCTTCTCGCGCACGACATAGATATACGGTCTTCCCTCGGAATCGGTCTCCTCGAGGTCATGGAAGCCATAATTCCACCCGTTCCCGCTCCCGATCTCCTGCTCCGCGACGACAGTGTAATCCGCGTCGTCTTCGGTCTTGCGAAGGAGCTCCACGGTCACGGAATTCGGGCGCAGGCGGGAAGCGTTGCTGCTGTCTTTCCAGAGTTTCTTGCCCTCGATCGAGGTCTTGCGGTTCGTGAAGGCCACCTCACCGTCCTCGGAGAGGGTCGCGTACGGATCTTCCGCCTGCTCTCCTCCTTCTTCTCCGGAGGCCGGTGCTGGCGTATAGCCGATCATGCCGCCGTCGCCGGTCACGGTCGCGGTGTAGTGCTCTCCGGAATAATCGTCCTCGGAGACGATGTATTCCACGCCCTTCGGGAGATTCAGGAGCTTCACCACCTCGTTGTGGCGCAGCGAGATCTGGGCCATGCCGTCAACAAAGTTCAGGACATGGTCCTCGGAATCTCTCGTGGTCGTGTAATGGATCTGGCCCGTCACCGGATTGCCGAACGAGCGCAGATAAATGCGGAAGTTGAACTGCTTCGTGGGGTTGATGTCAAAGCCCGTGACCGTCTTGCGGATGGACAGGGTGACCGGCACCAGGGTGTTCAGGACAATGGTACGGCCGTCCGCCGGCTCCGTGAGCGGCAAAGGATCCTCCTCTTCTCCGCTCTCTATGCCGGGATTGATATCGTAATGCCAGAGGACCGTCTGGCTGTCCACATACGGGAAATGCGGCGTCTCCGGCAGAGACTCGGAGTTCTCCAGGACGGTTCTGGCGGACGGCAGGGACGATACCTGCGTGCCGGCGTTCTCCGGAAGGAAGAACGCAGGGTAGATCTCCGCGACCTTGAAGCCGTAGTAGTTGTTGACCGAGCCGTCCGTGCGCCAGTAAATGTAGAAGTCACGGGAAGGGATGTGGACCACTTTGCCCGCAGCGGAGCTGGAGGAAGTCTGGCTGCCCTCCCACCTGCCGGCCTTGAAGATTTTTCCCTCGTAGCGGTAATAAATCTCTACGTAGTCGCAGCCGCTTTCGGTCCCGAAGGAGTCGTCAAAGCGGATTCCGATGCCCTGCGGCACATTGTAGGTGGCGGTGTAGCCGTCCATGACGGTCTTCTCCACCACTTTCCACTTATATTCGTTTCCTTCGGAATCGTACGCTTCCAGAGGGTAGATGACCTTGCGCCAGTTCTCTGCTGCCGTCAGTTCCACATTTTCGAGACGGCCGTGGATCTCGTCCTCGAAGATCTCTCCGTTGCGGTAGATATCGACCAGGACCTTGTCGGGACGGAACGACGGGATGTCGCCGCTCCACTGCTTCAGGACCTCCAGTTCGAACAGGTCGTTGTGAACGGAGATGTCGAAGCCTTCCTCATCCTCGCGAATCTCGACCTTGTAGTACTGCGGGACACCTTCGTGATAGACGCCGTTCTTTTTGTATCCGCACTCCTTCAGGGTGTAGATGGATTCCGCGTAGGTGTCCGGATTGTACTTGGGGAGTTCTTCGAACAGGTACTCCCAGTTGCCGTCCGCCGTCAGTTCCACGGGGTCGCCGTAAGGCTCGCCGTCCCTGTAGAGCTGGAAGAAGACGGAATCGGTCACGTAGTCGCTGACCGGGCCGTTCCAGACCTTGCGCACATAACGCTTTGCCTCGTCGTTCACGATCACGCGCACGATGTTGGAGGAAAGGCCCTCCACGCCGTCGGTGATGACCTGCTCGTTGAAGTCCAGGGCGTTCCAGCGGGACCAGGCGCCGTTGTAGGCCTTCACGAGGCTGTCCGGGAAGTTGTCCAGAATCGCCTGGTATTCCTCGTCGGTCACGCCCGGCTGGCGGCGGGGCCTGGCGATCATGTTCACGTCGATGTAAAGGACGGAATCGCTCGGAACGATGGCGGGATTCCCCGTCTCCGGATCAATAAAGACGAAGGCCAGGGAGCGCACCGTGTCCTTCTCGTTCTGGGTCATCGTCGAAGGCTCGTAGACATGCCAATCGGCCGGAACGGCCGGCCAGCCTTCCAGCATATCGATGTTTCCGGGCTGCGTCTCCGCGGACCAGAACACCTTGACGTCGTATCCCTTCTCCCACGCGTTCGAGGTGTCGACCGCGTCAAAAAATCCCTGCCAGTGCGGATCGGTCCCGTAGGCGTTGATCCACTCGTCTTCGGAGTTCTTGCCCTGGTCCTCCAGGGAGTCGTAAATGACCAGGTTCGTGCTCTTGGAGGAACCGGTGCGCAGGCGGATCCGGTACGTGTACTTGCCGTGCGCCTTGGACAGGACCGTTCCGGTGGAGAAAACGCCGGAAAGTTCGCTCTGCACGGATTTGCGCAGTTCCATGTGCGACGAGATGATGGACACCAGGGTGACCGGGGCGTCCGCGTAGCACAGGTTTTCAGAAGAATCTCCGTCCTGGTCGACATCGTACTCATCCCGCCGACTCTGATAAATGGTGATTTTTGGATTCTGCTCGAACTCCTTCAGATAGACCCGGTTGCGGAAGTTCAGGTCCATGTTGTCGTCATCCAGGGCGTCCAGATAACTGTCATACGGAATGGCGAAGTCCAGTTTGGTGGACAGCTGGATTCCGGTGTTGCTCTGAATGCCGGTGGAATAGTAAGAAGCAGCGCTGGAAGTGCTGTACATCATATAAAACGGGTGTTCGGACAGATCCGCGGAGATTTTGACCATGGTCCTGCCCGTCCCCTGCCAGTTGGGATCGACATCGACGGTCAGGTGATCGACGATGCGCTCCCTCATGACGTCGACGGGAATCGGCTCGCCCTCCAGATCGAAGAACAGGTCCCCGTAGATCAGGATCCCGCTGTCGATGATCCTCTGACGGATCTGCTCCGCGGTGTTCTCCAGACGGACGCCCTCCGCGAAAAGGTCATAGAAAACCAGACCCTTCGCAGCATACTCGTGCATCAAAGGATCGGCGATGACTTCCTTCGTGTGATAATCGGGCTCGTACCAGGTCCAGCCATAGATCTTTCCGGAGATCGTGTAATCGCTTCGGAAGACCTGACGGCCTTCATCCTGAATGATCGACTGGGTATCCTTGGCACTCTTGGAGACGCCGATGCCCATTCTGGGCGGCTGCACCTCCCTGTACTCCCAGTCCTTCGTGTCCCAGTCACGGCGCAGAAGGGCCCCGTGCTCCTCCCAGTCAAGGTCCTCCAGGAGGTCCTTGATCACACCCGAGTAGGTGTCCCTGGGCGGGTCCTTGGAGTAGTCGAGTTTGGGGAATCCGTTGACCCAGGAGAGTCCGCCCTCCTCATCGCGCATGTAGACCTTCAGGTACGCGTAGTCGGTCAGCGTGCCCTCCAGCGGGATATCTTTCTTAATGAACCGGGTAGTCGCGTAAACGGAACCGGACTCGATGGACTGCTGCAGGTCATAAATGCGGAAGAAATAGGCGACGACGTGCTCCTCTTCCGGATCGAAGGTCCACTTCTTGTACTGGTTGCGGAACGATTCCCGAAGCACGAATTCGTCCGTGCCGGCATACCGCACGTAGAGTTCGCAGTCGTAGGTGTCGTCCTTGAACGGATGCCTGTCTGCGTCCACGAAGGCACCCAGGGTGGTGCCGGAATACAGCTGCATGGGCTGATTCTGCCCGGGGAAAAAGATCTCGTGGAAATAGAAGTCCTCGTCGTTCAGGAGGCGCTGTGTTCCCGTCCCGTCGTTGGAGGTCGCGGAGAGGTGGTCATCTCCGATCTCGTACGTGACAGGCGTGCCGGGATACGTGAGCACCGGAGCGATGCGCCATCCGGCGGTCCGGAAGTTTTCATTCGTGGGACCGTCCGCCACGATATTCTGGTAGCGCATCAGTTTGTAGACAGTGGAATTCTGCTTTGTGATCTCCCGTTTCGAGATGCCGAAGTATCCGGGGGGATAGGACAGGCTGTACTCGTAGAGGTCAACTTCTGCGGTGGCGTCGTCCAGGAACTCCTTCTCCTCCGTGGAGGGCCTGTCGTAATAGCGGCCGTAGAGTTCGGCCGTGTTTTCCTCTCTCCAGTAAGGGTTGCCCGTGAAGTCGGGGTCGGAGGGGTCTCCGTAGGCTGACTTCGGATAGGCCGCCCAGATACCCTGATAATCGTAATAGGAGGAATTGTAATTGTTTGAAGCCTGATAGAAATCGTATTCGATCAGTCCGGCCCCGGTCTGAGGATCGGTTCCGGCATCCGGATTCAGGACATAGGCGTCCGTGGCCCCGGCGTCGATGCGCACAAAGCCGGACTGCTGGTTCCGCCAGATGAGAACATTCTCCGCGAACTTGTCCCGGATCTCCATTCCGCCGATTCCGATGTAAGGGTAGCTGGTATACGTGTAATTCGGAGAGTACTGGAAATTCCAGCGCACCCAGAAGTAATCGTTCGGATCCGCCCCCTCAGGCAGGGTCATGCCTTCGGGCGCAGAGACCTTGGAATGCGTCTTGTAGATCGTATACTGGCGGCGGGTCCAGGGATGGCTGTAATGTCTGCGGTACTCGAAGATGCGTTCTTCCGAAGAGACCGTGTCTGTCTCCCCCTCTTCCAGAGCGGGCGCCGTGAGAGTCGCGACAAACGTCTTGGTCAGGCTGTGATCGCAGGAATCCAGGTACTGCTCCACACTGGGATGCGTGTGGCTGCTGCCGTTAAACCAGTGACCGGAGCCGTCTTCGGGCTGGGAGTATGTGGTATAGCGAATCTCGATGGTGCCCTCAAAGGTCGTGGCCTCCTCGATCTCGTTCGCGTTGGTAAAGGTGATGGTCTTGTTTCTGGAGTCCACGGTGTAGTTCCAGACGTAACCCTCATGGGACGAGTCGTTGGCGCCGACCAGACGGCTGACCTCCAGCTGGGAACCGGGCTCCCGGTCGCCCAGATAGGGAATGGTGATGGAGATCTCACCCGGCGCATAGGTGCGGGACGGGCTGTTGTTCTTGTAAATGATGCGGTTGGTGATGGTCCGCATCGCCGACTGATAGTAGGACAGATTGCTGGCATCCCAGACGTCGTGCTCCAGAGGTGTCTCTCCTCCGTTCACGGCGCTGTCGTAAAGTTCCAGGCTGAGGACCCAGGCAGCGTCCTGGAGGTCCGTGGGATTGGTGGGATCGGTGGGATCCGTAGGATCATTTCCGTCGCCGTCGCCGTTGCCGCCGCGAAGCGCACCGGCGCCGCGCAGCAGACCGGCATTCAGACGCTCCAGACGGGTGACTTCACCGGAAGCAGGCAGCCGGAACACAGGCTCCGTCTGGGCGGGCTCCGTCTCGGCAGGATCAGTCTCGGCAGGCTCGGTCTCCGCGGGCTCGGTTTCGGACGGCTCCGTCTCGGCAGGGTCAGTCTCGGCAGGCTCGGTCTCCGCGGGCTCCGTCTCGGCAGGGTCAGTCTCGGCAGGATCAGTCTCGGCAGGCTCGGTCTCTGCGGGCTCGGTCTCCACAGGTTCGGTCTCCACGGGTTCGGTCTCAGAAGGCTCGGTCTCCGCGGGCTCGGTTTCGGAGGGATCGCTCTCGGCGGGCGCATCCTCCTCAAGTCCGGACAGCACAAGGAAGCCGGCCGCAGAATCCTCGTCCAGCTCCAGCACTTCCCAGTCTCCCTCTTCGTGTCCGCAGACGTCGAGGACCAGGGCGATCTTCCCGTTCTTCCGGGCCGCGTCCTGTGCGCCGGTCAGCGCGGCGGCCCACTTCTCCTCCAGGGATCTCTCGTAATCGGACGCCTCCTCCGCAGGCTCCGTTTCGGGAACGACGGCGGCCTCCGGCGCAGGAAGACGTCCCTCGAGCACCAGGGTCTCGCGGCCGTCCGGATAGCAGACGGCATCCACGCAGGCGAGAACGAGTTCCATGAGGGCAGTCTCTTCGGCAGCGGCAGGGTCGGCAGGCACAAAGCCAACGAGGTCCGCAAAAGTTCCGCGCAGAGATTCCTCATCCCAGCCGACGAAAGCAGGGTCGTCCGCGGTTCGTCTGGTCCGCTCGCGGTAATACGCGGCCGCCATGCCGGGGAGGACCCGAAGCACGGGCTCCTTCTCTCCGGGCGCGAGGTCCGCTCTCTCCTCCGCCAGAATCTGACGGGCGGAAACCACAAGACCCGCATCTGCGATGCGGTCCAGATACGTCTTCAGAGACTCTTCTTCCAGCGGAAGGCTGCCCTCGCGGGCGTCTTCCTGCGAAGCAAGAAACGCTGCCCAGGAGCGGTCCTCTCCCGTGGTTTCCGCGGCGGCATTCTGCTGCCACGAACGGAACACCGACGCCGTTACCGGCGCCGCATGCTCAAAGATGAGCACAAATACCAGGACGATCGGCAGGACATGCCGAAAGATCCGGTCCCTTCTGCTTTTTCTTCTTCTGGAGTTCAATATCTCAGGCCTCCGACCAAATATATCCGTCGATGCGGGAAAGGGAGATCCGCGCTGCCGATCCTCCTGCGGAGCGTCGCACACGGTCTGTTCGTATTTCTGCTTTCATATTTCTGCCATATATGCAGAATCATCCATGCAATAGTGTACCACTTCGTTCCAATATTTCAATACTTCTCCAAATCCGTATACTTACATTTTTCTTAATTATTCCCTGTCCCTATCCCCGGTTTCCCGTCCGCATCTCCCGTTTTGCCCCGCCCTGCTCTCCTGCGTGATTCCGCACCCTGCCTGCCGATCGCGGCTACCGCTGTTTTTTCTCTTCTTCCACCCGCAGAAACGTTCGAATCCGCACACGTTTCCCGTCTGTCTCCACGTCGGTCTGTCCGCAGGAAGGCGTGCCGAAAACGCGGCATCCGGCCGCCGCGAGCCGCTCCAGAGTCTCCGCGTGAGGATGTCCGTAGCGGTTGTTTCTGCCGCATGAGATCAGAGCGATCTGCGGTCGGACGGCCTCCAGAAACGGCTCTCCCGTGCTGAATCGGGAACCGTGGTGCGCCGCCTTGAGCGCGGTGACGGGTTTCCCTTTGAGAACCCTGGTCAGCACCGCTTCTCCCTCCCCTTCCAGGTCTCCGGTCAGAAGCATCGAAAAGTCCCCGAAAGACAGGTGCAGCACCATGGACGCGGCGTTGTCGGACAGAGCCGCGCCCGCGCCCGATGCCGCCGGCCAGAGGACCTCGAGGCGGACAAGGTCCTCTCCTGCGCCGTCTTTCGCCATCTCTGCGCCCGCCTCGGAAACGGCCGGACGGACAGAGCCCGCAGCCGAAAACTCTGTCCGGACAGACTCTGCCGCACCCATTTCCTCCTCCATTCCGTACGGAACCTTTCGCGCCGCGGTTTCTTCCGCGGTCAGCACCTCGACGGGGCAGTTCCTCCCCCGGCTCTCCCGCCAGATCCGGAACGCCTCGTCCGCCGCCGTCTGCGGCGTCACATACAGTTTCTCCACGCGCCCCTGCTCCGCGAGGGCCAGGGCGCCGCTCACATGATCTTTGTCCATATGCGAGAGAAACGCCGCCCTCACGCGCCGGATCCCGTTCGCATCGAGAAACGGCCCGATCACGTTTCCGGCGACGTCCGGATCGTCGCTCGAACCGCCGTCCACGAGCAGGTCGGCGCCGTTCGGCAGCATCAGGACGATGCCGTCTCCCTGCCCGACGTCCAGCATGACGATTCGCAGGCGTCCCAGACGCGGCCGGAAGGAAAACAGCGCCAGGGCGAGGACCAGACTGACCGCAAACAGAGCGCAGAGACGGACCGCGCCGATCCTGCGCCGCGGAAGCCGTCTCTCCGTCCGACTGCTCCGTCCCGGAAGCAGAATCGGTTTTCTCCCCGCCGCCCGCATCAGAAAAACCTTGAGCGCGAGCATCCCCGCCGCGCAGAGCATCAGCTGCCACCACAGCGGCCGCCCCGTCAGAACGGGGGCCGGATGCCCCTGCGCGATCTCGCAGGCGGACAGGATCAGGCGAAGGAACCGGCTGACCGGCACGAAAAGGATCCTCCCGATCTCCGGCACAAGGGCGCCCGCGGCGATGCCGGCCGCGCCGACGCCCATCACTGCCCCGAAGAACGGCAGAAAGGCGACGTTCAGCAGGATCCCCTGCAGGGGAAACGCGCTGTATGCGGACAGAAGCACCGGCAGGGTGCACAGGGAGACGCTCAGAGTCGTCAGGGCGCCCGTGAGAACGCCTTCCCGGGCCGCATCCAGAGCCTCCGTGACCGCGTTCTTCTTTTTCCCGCGCGGCCTATGCGCCGCTGCGGCGCGGGCGTCCGGCACGTAGAGGGCGATTCCCAGCACCGCCGCGTACGAAAGCAGAAACGAGGCCTGCGTGATCAGGAGAGGCCGCAGCATCAGGTTGATGAGACCCGCGAGGGAGTTTGCCGAGAGGCTGTCGTAGCTCCGTCCCATCCCCTCGGAAAACACCAGCGCCCCGTAGGAGACCGCAGCCCGCACGGCCCCGGGCGACGCCCCCACCATGAGGGCGTACGCGCCGATGACCAGGGCGCCCGCCGCGGCGCAGAGCGCCGTCGGACCGGCCAGGCGCCGCAGGGCGCGGTACAGCGTCATCCCCAGAAGGGAGACGTGCAGGCCGCTGATGGCAAGCAGGTGCCCCAGGCCTCCCGACTGCAGGAGGTCCTTCGCCTTCTGCGGCGCCTCCCAGCGCTCTCCCAGGAAGAGCGAACGGCACAGCCCCGCCTCGCCCGGCGGACAGATCTGTCCGATCAGGTCCGAGACCGCGCGCCGCAGCCGGTGGAGCCGCAGCCGGAGACTGTCCGGCGCATCCGGCAGGACTTCGGTCTCCTGCGCTTTCACGGTCCCGATGATGCCCCGGCTCCGGTAATAGAGGCGGTAATCAAAGCCGCCCTCGTTTCTCGCCTCGTCCGGCACCGACGCCGTTCCCCGCACGCGGACGCGGTACCCCGGGAGAGGTTCGGACTCTTCCGCCCTGCCCTTCGCACCGCTCTCTCCCGTATCTGCGAAACGGTCCCCGGTTCCGGTATCCGGTCCGGCTTCTCCCGCCGAAGTAACCGCGTTCTCCGCGCGGGTACCTGCCGCTTTCTGCGTCCTCGGGACTTTCACGATCACCTGAATATGACCGTGCCGGATACTTCGGGCGCTCTCCCCCTCCAGTTCCTCCACGTCCGTGTAGAGCCAGAGGGCGCTTTCCCGCTCCTCTGACCTGACAATGCGCCCGCACAGGACGACCTTCTCTCCCTCCGCGGCTGTAAAGCGCCGCTCCGCCTCCCCGGGCACGCCGGCGCGCAGGGCCAGAAGGAGCCCCGCAGCAAAAAAGAGAAGCAGGGCCAAAGCCGGCCTGCTTCTCCTTCTGCGGATCAAGTCGATCAGAACAACGGCAAAAGCCGCGCACCACGCGGCTCTGCCCCATCCCGCTCCGGTCAAGACCAGCTGCTCTCCAAGCACAAATGCCCCCAACACCACCGCAAGCGGTCGTTTCAAACTATGCGATTCTCCTGTTGGCCGCGAAGCGGATTTTCGCCGATCCTCGCGGCAGGTCTGCTGCCGGAAAACGCGTCCCGGCCGCGTCGGGCGGCGGGACAGGCGGATCTTACGGCTGCGTCTCGGGCTGCGTCTGCTGCACCTGCGTCCCGATCAGCGAGGGATCCCGCTCGAACAGGGTGCTCAGCGGATAGAGGCCGCCGAAGACCACGTCGGTGGAGCCGTTCACGCTGATCTGCACTTTGCTGACGGAAGGAAGCTCCGTCAGGGAATTGACCAGGGAATACAGGGGAAGCTGCGGCGGCGCCGCCAGGTCCTCCACAAAATGTTCGTCCAGATCCACGTAGCACACGCCGTCCTTCACGGTGATTCCGAGAAGGGTCGTCCCGGCCGGAATCGTCTGCGAGTAGCCGCTGCCCGAAGGCCCGCGAAGCAGCTGGATGACCACGGCGCGCTCGAGGGAATAGCTCCCGGAGTAGCGCACGCGCTGCTGCAGGGGGTAGAGGGCCGTTCCGGCCGCGTCGGCAAAGTACAGGACCAGGTCCGCCACCTGCACGCGGGTGACGACGCTGCCGTCCGTCTCCACGAAACTCTCCGCGTTCAGGATCCCGACGATGGCGCCGCGGCTGTCCGCGAGCGGCACGTCTCCCACGTAAAACTGCACGCCGGAGACCCCGTCGATCCGGCACAGGGCGCGCACCACGGCCGCCCGGTAGAGGATCTCGTCCACGGGATCCGCCTCGGTGTAGCCGAGGCCATAGACCAGCGTCAGAAACTCTCCGTCCAGATGCAGGTCCCTGAGTTCCGCCTGCTCCGGCCGAGCGCGGCGCAGCGAGGTGTCCGGGGGCGTCTCCATCAGCGTGAGGATCTCGCGCGCGGTGCTCTCGGGCCCCGCAGAGGGCACCTGAGCCCGCTTTGCCGTCAGGGTATTCCCGCCGGCCGCGCGGTAGTAGACGACCAGGCCTTCCCCGAGATCGTCGTCGATCTCCGAATCCCCGCCGCGGCATCCCGCGCAGAGAAGCAGAAGCACCGCCGCGAGGAGCAGGGCCGTCAGTTTTGCGAACTTCTTCATCCCGCCCTCCTTACGCGACGTAGTGCAGCGGGAAGCGCACCGTAAACGTGGTGCCCTCTCCCAGCGTGCTGACCAGACGGATGGCACCCTGGTGCATCCGCACGATATCCTCTGTGATGGCGAGCCCCAGACCGGTGCCGCCCGTGGAGCGCGAACGGGCCTTGTCCACCCGGTAGAAACGCTCGAACACGTGGGCCTGCTCCTCCTCGGGGATGCCCACGCCCGAATCCTGCACGGAAATATAGGCGAACTTGTGGTCCGCGTTCAGCGTGACCTTGACCCAGCCCTTCTCCACGTTGTACTTGATGGCGTTTTCCACCAGGTTGGAGATGGCCAGGGTCATTTTGACGACGTCGATATCCGCGCTCACCTGGCGGGCGCTCTCCAGCGTCATCTCGATGCCGCGGCGCTTGGCCAGAGGCTTGAGGCGCCGCAGGAGGTCCTCCAGCATCTCGTTCAGGTTCTTTTCCTCGATGTTGAGTTCCTGTCCGCTCTTGTCCAGGCGCACAAGGGTCAGAAGATCCTCGATGATGGTGCTCTCGCGGTCGATCTCGTCCGAGATGTCGCCCAGGAATTCCCGGTACATCTCGATCGGGGCGTCGGGCTGCGAGATCAGGGCGTCCGCGAGAACGCGGATCGAGGTGATGGGCGTCTTGAGTTCATGCGAGACGTTGGAGACGAACTCCTGGCGCGAGGCGTCGATCTGGTTGAGGCGGGCCAGGGTGCGGTTGTAGGATTCCGACATCTCCGCGGTCTCCGTGGAAGTGTATTCCGCGATCACGGTCTTGCTTCCCTCCGCTGCGCCCGCAAACTCCTCCTTGATGCGCATGAGCGGCGCCAGAAGGACGCCGGACAGGAGGTAGGCCGCGGCGGCGAGAACGAAGGCCAGGGCCACCGAGATCAGGCTGCTGCGGGCCACGAGGGAGCTCTCGATCTCCATCACGCCCGCCGTCGAGGCACTGGCATAGAGGACGCCGGCCACGGCGTCCTGGTTGTTCTGGCTGTAAATGGGAATGGAGAACTGAGCGTACTGCTCCTTTGAATCGACGGCGGAGTTGACGCGCCCGCGCATCGAAGACAGGACGGGAGCGCCCACGCAGTAGCTGCCCTCGTCGATGGCGTAGGTGTCCTTCACGATGCGGAAGGTCCTGTCCACGACCATGGCGCGCCCGCTGTAAACGCCCGCCAGAAGATCCAGCCGCTGCCCAAGCTGCGTCTGGGCCTCGGCCGAAGAAAAGTACCCCGCCCGCGTCATCTGCGTGGCCAGGGTGCTGCACTGGTACTGATATTCCTGCACGCGGCTCTGCACGTGCCGGTCTCTGCTGCTCCGGACAAGCACGGAGCCGACCAGAAGAACGGGAAGCATCCCGATCAGGAACAGCACCACCATGAGCCGGAACCGCAGGCTGTGAAAGATTCGTTTCATGCCCGGTTTTTAAGGAATGAGCGCTCCCTTACAGGGAGGAATTGAAGTAATAGCCGACGCCCCACTTCGTGTACACGTACTGGGGATCGCTCGGATTCGGCTCGATCTTCTCGCGCAGGCGGCGCACATGAACGTCCACCGTGCGGTCGTCGCCGGGGTACTCGTAGCCCCAGACGACGTCCAGGAGTTTCTCGCGGCTGTAGACCTTCCCGGGGTTGCGCAGAAGGATCTCCAGCAGGTCGAACTCCTTGGCCGTGAGGTTGACCTCGCGGTCGCCGATAAAGACGCGGCGGCTCTCCGTGTCCATGGTGAGGTCTCCGGCGGAGAGGCGCGTCGACGGAGCGGCGGCGTCCTCGCGCGCCGCGCTGCGGCGCATGATGGCCTTGATGCGGGCCTTGACCTCCAGGATATTGAAGGGCTTGGTGATGTAGTCGTCCGCACCGTACTCCAGGCCCAGGATCTTGTCCATGTCGTCCGACTTGGCCGTGACCATGATGATGGGCATCTGCGAAAACTCGCGGATGGCCTGGCAGACCTCATAGCCGTTCATCTTGGGCAGCATGACGTCCAGAAGGACGGCGTCGTAATTCGTGAGACGGGCCTTTTCGAGGGCCTCCTCTCCGTCGTAGGCGCAGTCCACCGCGAATCCCTCCTGCTCCAGGCTGAAGCGGATTCCCTTGACGATCAGTTTCTCGTCATCGACAACTAAGATCTTCTTTGCCACCGTTTTCTCCTTCTCTATCGTACCGTCACAAGCTCCGCAATCGGAGCGTATACCCCTTCCTTGATTCCGGGAACGCGCATCACCTCTTCCGGCGATGCGAACGGCCCGTGCCGCGCGCGGTAGTCCAGGATGGCCCGCGCCTTCTTCTCCCCGATTCCGGGAAGCCGCATCAGGTCCTCCAGCGTGGCCGCGTTCAGGTCCAGCTTTCCGCCCGGGAGCGCGGCGGCCCCCTCCGTCTCCGGGAGGCTCTCCCCCGCGCGGGGGATGTGGATGTGCTCCTCATCCGAAAGGCGCCTCGCGAGATTGATGCGGGACAGGTCCGCGTCGGGAAGGGCCCCGCCGGCCCGCTCCAGCATCTCTCCCAGACGCTCCCGCGGCGATGCCTCATACAGCCCGGGCCGCGCCACCGCACCGCTCAGATAGACCACGAGCACAGGCTCCGTCTCCGGGCCTTCGACCGCACTGTCCGTGCCCGCAGCGCCCTCCGAAACCGGCACTTCCGCCGCGGACGCATCCGAACCGGACTCTGTCTGCGCCCGCAGGGAAAAGCCTTCCCCGCCGGCGCTGCAGCCGCAAAGCAGAAGCAGGCAGAAACATCCGCACAGCCAAAACAGGAGGCAGGTCCTGCCCCATCCGGAAAATCTCTTCATAACAGCCTTTCCGGCCGTCTTCGTCATCCACGGATATTTTATCAGAACGACGAAAAAATAACAAGGGGCAAACCTGTCTCTGTGCTCGCGCCGCAAAAAGCGGGTCCCGGACCCGTGGCTCCGCAGGGGCCGGCGCTCCGGCCGCGGAAAAAGCGCCGCACGGTCCCGGTGCGCCCCGCGCTCCTGCCGGAACAGAAAGAGGGGCATCCGGCCGTGTGCCGGATGCCCGGGTAAGGGAAAAAAAGATGAGAGTTGATCAGTACTTTTTCGCGTTCTTCACGTGCGCCAGGTGATCGTCCCAGGCCGCCAGGTTCCTCTCGTTTTCGGAGACCTGGACGTCGCCGCAGCGCCACCAGGAACCGTAGCCGTCCGTCATGGACTTGGGCAGGACCCGGATGTCAAACACCACCGGCACGCCCTCGACCGTCTTTGCCTCGGCGATGGCCTCTTTGAGCTGGGCGATGGAGCGGATGGTGTAGGCGCGGGCGCCGTAGCCCTCCGCGATCTTCGCGAAATCCACCGGCATGAACTTTCCGGAGTGCTCCCCGTCTTCTCCGCGGAAGCGCAGCTCCGTGCAGAGGGTGTCGTTCCCGTGGCCCACCTGCAGGTTGTTGATGCAGCCGAAGGAGGCGTTGTTGAAGACGCAGACGTTGATCTTCCGGTGCTCCTGCACCGCGGTGAGCAGTTCCGAATGGAGCATGATGAAGCTCCCGTCGCCCACCATGGCGTAGACGTCCCTGTCCCCGATGGCGTATTTGACGCCGAGGGCGCCGGAGACCTCGTACCCCATGCAGGAGTAGCCGTATTCCATGTTGTAGGTGTCCGCGCCGCGGGCGCACCACATGCGCTGCATGTCACCCGGCAGCGAGCCGGAAGAACCGATCACCACGTCGTCCGGGGCGATGGCGTCGTTGATGACGCCAAGGACCGCCGTCTGCGTGAGGCAGGCGTCCAGATCTTCCGCGAACCGGTCCGCCGAGGCGGCGTTCGCGTCGTTCACCTCGGGAACGTAGCCCTCGCCGTACGCGGTGCTCTTCAGGCGGTCAAGCTCCGCGAACCAGCGTCCTCGCGCGGCCTCGATCTCGCCTTCGTACGGGGCTTTGTACCCCGCCAGAGCCGCCTGCAGGGCGGGCAGGGCGCGCTTGGCGTCAGCCACCACGGGGACGGCGTCCAGCTTGAGAGCCTGGAATTCGGACACGTTGATGTTGACGAATTTCGCATCCTCCCGGAACAGCCACTTGGAGGACGTCGTGAAGTCCGTGTAGCGGGTCCCGACGCCGATGATGACGTCGGCCTCTTTCGCGATCTCGTTGGCCGCGGAGCAGCCCGTGACGCCGATGCCGCCCAGGTTCAGCGGGTGGTCGAACGGGACGGCGCTCTTGCCGGCCTGGGTCTCGCCGAAGGGGATGCCAAACGTCTCCGCGAAGGCGCGGAACTCCTCATGGGCCTCGCTGTAGCGGACACCGCCGCCGCAGATCAGGAGAGGACGCTTTGCCGCGCGGATCACGCAGGCCGCTTCCTCCAGGGCCTCCGCCTCGGGGAGACGCCGCGCCAGACGGTGCACGCGCTTTTTGAAGAACGAAACGGGATAGTCATACGCTTCGCCCTCCACGTCCTGCGGCATGGCCAGACAGACGGCGCCGGTATTTGCCGGATCCGTGAGCACGCGGAACGCGGAGATCAGGGCGCTCATCAGCTGCTCGGGACGCACGATGCGGTCCCAGTAGCGGCAGACGGCCCGGAAGGCGTCGTTGGTGGAGATGGACAGATCCTGCGTCTGCTCGATCTGCTGCAGAACGGGATCGGGCTGACGGCAGGCATACACGTCGCCGGGCAGGATGAGCACCGGGATGTTGTTGGCCGTCGCCGTGGCGGCCGCGGTCACCATGTTGGCCGCGCCGGGTCCCACGGAGGAGGTGACGGCGATGATTTTCTTGCGCTTCATCTGCTTGGCAAAGGCCACGGCGGTGTGGGCCATGCCCTGCTCGTTCTTTCCCTGCCAGACCTTCAGATGATGCGCCTCCTGACGGAGCGCCTGCCCCAGGCCGAGGACGTTGCCGTGGCCGGGGAGCATGATGACGCCCTCCACGAAGGGGTGCTCGATATCATCGTAGGCGATGTACTGGTTTTCCAGAAAACGCACCAGTGCCTGCGCCATCGTAAGGCGAATGGTGTCCATGTTTCCCCTCCTGTTACAGTCCTGTGTGCTGTGCGATGTAGCGGCGGCCCTTCATGGCGTACTCCAGCGGGTTCGCCTTCGCGGGGTCCTGCTCCGCCTCGACCAGGAGCCATCCCTCATAGCCGGATTCGGCCAGAACGTCGAACACGGGATCGAAATCCACGTCTCCGTCTCCGGGAACGGTAAAGCAGCCGTTTCTGACGGCCGTCAGGAAGCTCCAGTTCTCTTTCCGCGCCTTCTCCACCATCGGCAGGCGCATGTCCTTCAGGTGGACGTGTCCCACGCGGTCCGCGTACTTCTTCAGCATGGCCAGCGGGTCCTCGCCGGCAAAGGTGAAGTGGCCGGTGTCGTAGCAGAGGAAGACGTAGTCGGGGTCGGTGTTGGCCATCATGCGGTCGGTCTCCTCGGAGGACTGCACGACGGTGCCCATGTGGTGGTGGAAGCAGAGCTTGAAGCCCCGCTCGCGTGCGACGCGGCCGAGCTTGTTGAGGCCGTCGCAGAAGCGGTCCCACTCGGCGTCGTTCATCACGTACTTGTGGCCGCCCGTGAGGATGGGCACGTCGGTCTTGCCCTGGATGGAGTAGCTCTGCTCGCTGACGTTGATGCGGTTGGCACCAACAGCGGCCAGAAAGTCCAGCTCCCGGATGAAGTCGGCCTCCACTTCCTCATAGGGCTTGGTCAGCAGGAAGGAGGAGAACCAGCGGCTGGCGATGCGCATGCCGCGCAGGTCCAGCGGCTTTTTCAGCTCCACGGGATCGCTGGGGTATTTGTTGCCGATCTCGCAGCCGGTGAAGCCGGCCAGCGCCATCTCGCTCACGGTCTGCTTGAAGGTGTTCTCTGCGCCCAACTCCGGC
>JAFRUR010000084.1 GCA_017438775.1 Lachnospiraceae bacterium
ACCTGTATTTAGCAGCTTAAAAACCGCAAATTCCGGTCGGATGCCTTAGCAGCCAACCGGAATCTGCGGTTCTCACAGCGCCGCAGCGCTGTGAACTATCTTTTAATTATTTCACTGTCTACTTGACGGGGAGCAGGTCAGTATTTCCGGGCTTTTTCGATGATCTCTTGTCCTCGATTATCTCTTGGAGAACTGAGGTGCGCGACGTGCGGCTTTGAGGCCGTACTTCTTTCTTTCCTTCATGCGAGGGTCGCGGGTGAGGAACCCGGCCTTCTTGAGGGCGGGGCGGAAATCCGCATCCACGCTCACGAGAGCGCGGGCAATGCCGTGACGGACCGCGCCGGCCTGACCGGTGTAGCCGCCGCCGTGCACGATGACCTTCACGTCGTACTTATCCGCAGTCTCGGTCAGGACCAGGGGCTGACGGACGACGGCCTTTAAGGTCTCCATGCCGAAGTAATCGTCCAGGGTTCTGTTATTGACGGTGATCTCTCCCTTGCCGGGAAGAAGATACACGCGGGCAATGCTCTTCTTTCTTCTGCCGGTACCGTAGTTCTTGGCCTTCATGTCTTTCTCCTCCTCTTCCTTACAGCTTCAGCTCTTCGGGCTTCTGCGCCGCATGAGGATGCTCAGCTCCGGCATACACGTGCAGCTTCTTCAGCATGCTTCTGCCTAAGGGGCCCTTGGGGAGCATTCCCTTGACTGCCAGCTCTACGACCTTCTCGGGCTTCTTCTGCAGCATCTCGCGGAGAGTGGTCTCGCGCATGCCGCCGACGTATTCCGAGTGATTGTAGTAGATCTTCTGATCCAGTTTTCTGCCGGTGAAGGAAACCTTCTCCGCATTGACGACGATCACGTAATCTCCGGTGTCTTCGTGCGGGGTGAATTCCGGCTTGTTCTTGCCGCGGAGGACCTTAGCGATCTCGGATGCCATGCGTCCGAGCGTCTGGCCCGTCGCGTCGACGACGTACCATTTTCTCTCTATGGTCTCGGGACTTGCCATAAACGTCTTCATGACTGACCTCCTGATATTCGATAAACCGTTGGCTGCGGCGCTTCCGCCCTTACCGGGGCAGTGGCTGAGGCAGATCTGCCGCAACAGCCTTTATATTATAGTATGGGCATTTTTTTATGTCAAGCCCATTCTATCGCGATTTTTCAAGGTTTTTTGAGGTTTTTTCCTCTCCTGCCGCCCGGACCCGCCGCACCGGAGGTGCTTCGCTCCTCTCCCGCTTTCGGCACCGCCGGAGGTGTATCCGCGGCAGTCTTCACGCCTCTGTGAAGTTCAGCGAATCCTCCTCGAACCGGATCTCCTCCAGTGTGAGCCCGCGCGCGGGCACCATGCGCGGCGCGGCCTGGCGGTCGCGGGCGTCGAGGATGCGGGGGATATCGTCCGGAGAGAGGCTCCCCTCTCCCACGCAGAGCAGGGTCCCGGCCATGATGCGCACCATATGGTAGAGGAAGCCGTTCCCGGAGATGCGCATCGTCAGCAGGGGGCCGTCCTCGAGGAGATCAAAGCGGTAGATGGTGCGGACCTTGTCTTCCTTGTCCGTGCGGGGCGAACAGAACGACGTGAAGTCATGCGTCCCAATAAAGTGCGCGGCGGCCTCCCGCATGCGGGGAACGTCGAGCCGCGTAAACACAAAGTAGGACGTGTCCCGCAGCAGCGGCATGCCGTAGCGGCTGTTCCAGATGCGGTAGCTGTAGGTCTTGACCGCATTGCACTTGCGCGGATGAAAGTCCTCCGGCACCTCGCGGCTGCCGCGGATGCGGATGTCCTCCGGCAGGCGCTGGTTTAAGGCATAGGAGATCTTTTCCGCGGGAATCTGCGTCTGCGCGTCAAACATGGCGATGTTGCCCAGGGCATGCACGCCGGAATCCGTGCGGCTCGCGCCGATGACGGCCGTGGGCGCGCCCAGAAGGCCCGCCAGGTGCGTCTCCAGGACCTCCTGCACCGTCAGGCCGTTGGGCTGTCTCTGCCAGCCGCAGTATCCGGTGCCGTCGTAGGCCACGCGCATCATCACTCTCATGAACGCAACTCCCGTGTCAGATGTGAAAAACCTTCAGAAGGATCATGCCCGCCAGAAACAGCAGGATGACCGCGTAGGCGATATAGTCCGCCGCCTTGTAGCGCAGGGGGCGCATCTTCGTGCGGCCCTCTCCGCCGTGATAGCACCGTGCCTCCATGGCCAGGGACAGGTCCCCGGCGCGCCGGATGGCGGAGATAAAGAGCGGCACCAGCAGCGGGATCATGTTCATGACGCGGCGGATGAGGCGTCCGCTCTCAAAATCCGCGCCGCGGGCCATCTGCGCCTTCATGATCTTGTCCGTCTCCTCCGTGAGGATGGGGATGAAGCGCAGGGCGATCGACATCATCATCGCGATCTCGTGCACCGGCACGTGGATCTTCGAGAGAAAGCCGAAACTCTTCTCCAGCCCGTCCGTGAGCTGGTTGGGCGTGGTCGTGTAGGTCATCATGGACGCGCCGATGATCAGCATGATCAGGCGCACCGCCATGAAGGCCGAAAAGATAATGCCCTCCCGCGTGATCTGGATCTTCCAGATCGAAAATACCACTTCTCCTTTTGTAAGGAGGAGGTTGAAGAGCACGCTGATGATGAGCAGGAACAGCACGGGCTTGAGACCCCGCAGAATATAGCGCAGCGGCACTTTGGAAATGTGCACGTAAAAGGCGAGGAAAACGATGGCCAGACCAAAGGCGGCCGGCGTCTGCGCCAGAAACAGCGCGACGATGAACACCAGGGTGGCAAACAGCTTGACGCGCGGGTCCAGACGGTGGATGGGCGAATCGACCGCGTAGTACTGTCCGATGGTAATGCTCTTCACGGCCGGCCTCCCTTCTGCGCGGAAGCGGCCAAAGCCTGTGCGCAAAATTCTGCGGCCTGCGCGGCCGTGCGCGCGTGAAGCGGCACGTCAAGTCCCTTTTCCCGCAGCGCCCGCAGACAGTAGGTCACCTGCGGCGATGCCAGATGGGCCTCCTCCAGGCGCTCCGTCTGCACGAAAATCTCCTCCGCAGGGCCGTCCATGCGGACCGTCCCGCCGCCCAGGACCACGAGGCGCGAGCAGTGCTCCGCCACGTCCTCCATACTGTGCGAGACCAGCACCACGGTGATGCCTCTCTCCTCCTGCATGGCGCGCAGACGCCCCAGAATCTCGTCGCGGCCGGCGGGGTCCAGGCCCGCGGTCGGCTCGTCCAGAATCAGGATCTCGGGATCCATGGCCAGCACGCCGGCGATCGCGACGCGCCTCTTCTGGCCGCCCGAGAGGTCGAACGGGGACTTTGTCCAGAGTTCTTCCCGAAGGCCCGTCTGCCGCAGGGCAAGGCGAGCCTTTTCCTGCGCCTCCTCTTTGGACAGGCCGAGGTTTTTGGGACCGAAGGCCACGTCCGCGAGGACGTCGGATTCAAAGAGCTGGTGCTCCGGATACTGGAAGACGAGGCCGACGCGGCGGCGCAGGCTGCGCAGGGAATACCCCTCCGCATGGACGTCCTGTCCGTCGCAGTACACGTGCCCCGAGGTGGGGGCCAGCAGGCCGTTCAGCTGCTGGATCAGGGTGGATTTCCCGGAGCCGGTGTGGCCCAGAAGGCCGATGAATTCGCCCTTTCGGATCTCGAGGGAGACGTCATTCACGGCCGTGCGGGCCATGGGCGTTCCGTCGTCGTAGACGTAGCTCACATGCTCGAGAGCGAGCAGCGGGCGGTCCGCCGCATCCGGAGGCGCTGCGGTTTCCGCTGCTTCCGCGTCCGCACCGGCGTTCTCCGGCGCAGGTGCCGGCGTTTCGGTTTTCTCTTCCGCACGCGCCTGCGCCGCTCCTCCCGCTTCTGCGGGTCCTGCGGCGTTTTCTGCTTTCCCCGCTCTCCCTGCCGCAAAGGCCTCCGGCGCGGCGGCCATCATGGCCTCGGCCAGCTCCTGCGCGGTCAGCACGCAGTCCGGCATGGAGGGAAGCTGCTTTCTCAGCAGATGCCCAAGTTCGGTCACCTGCGGCACGGTGAGGCGCAGTTTTGTCAGTTCTTCCTCGCGGGCGAAGATCTCCCGCGGCGTGCCCGTCATGACCACATGGCCGCCGTCCATCACGATGACGCGGTCCGCCCGCTCGACCTCCTCCATATAATGGGTGATCAGCAGGATGGTGATGCCCTCTTCCTTATTCAGACGGCTGACGGTGTCCAGGACCTCTTTGCGTCCGCGCGGGTCCAGCATCGCCGTGGCCTCGTCCAGGACGATGCAGCGCGGCTTCATGGCGAGAACGCCGGCGATGGCCACGCGCTGCTTCTGACCGCCGGAGAGACGGTTGGGCGAATTCTTCCGCTTCTCCTGCATGCCGACGGCCGTCAGGGCGGCGTCGACGCGGCGCAGGATCTCCTCCGTGGGAATGCCCATGTTCTCCGGTCCGAAGCCCACGTCCTCCTCCACCACGGAGGCGATGATCTGGTTGTCGGGGTTCTGGAAGACCATGCCCGCGGTCTGGCGGATCTGCAGAAGCTTTTCCTCCAGGCGTGTGTCCTCCCCGTCGATCCAGACCGTTCCCTCGCTCGGAAGGAGCAGGGCGTTGATGTGCTTGGCCAGCGTCGATTTTCCGGAGCCGTTGTGACCCAGGATGGCCACAAATTCTCCGGGCTTAACGTCCAGAGAGACCGCTTCGAGGGCGCGAAGCTTCTGCTCCCCGCCCTCGTCGGTCTCCTGGATGTAATCGTATGTGAGATTTTGCGTTCGAATGATGCTCATAACTGAATAATCATAGCAAATGCGGGGGAAAAAGTCCATCGGGAATCCCGCCGCAGGCCTACAGAATCCCGCCGCAGGCCTGCGGAAGTCCTCCCGGAGGCATACCCGTTCAGGCCTTCTCCTCTTCGCGAAGCTTTTTGCTCTCCCAATCAAAGCGTCCCAGCACGAAGATCGCCGCGATCAGGAGGGCGATGCCGACCGCGAGCGAGATCCACGGCGAAAGCGTGAAGCCCGCGATCAGATAGCCGACCGCACAGACGACGGCCACCAGGGTGGCATAGGGCAGCTGCGTCTCCACGTGGCGGATGTGCTGGCACTGCGAGCCCGTGGACGACAGGATGGTCGTGTCCGAGATCGGCGAGCAGTGGTCGCCGTAGACGGAACCGGCCAGGGTCGCGCCCAGGGCGGGGATCAGGTAGGCGCCCGCGCCGTCCGCGGCGCAGATCATCGTCACGATCGGGATCAGCATGCCGAAAGTCCCCCAGGACGTTCCCATGGAGAAGCTCATCAGGGCCGCGATCACGAAGATCAGGAACGGAAGCAGGCCCAGCGGAAGGTTCGAGCCGGACACGAATCCGGAAATGAACTCACCCGTGCCGATCAGCTGACGGCAGACGCCGCCCAGGCTCCAGGACAGGATGAGAATCAGCATCGGCGGGATGATGCTCCCGATGCCGGAGACGATGGCTTCGATGAACTCCCGCGGCGACATCAGTTTGCGCGGCAGATACAGGAGCATCGCGGTGATGAGGCCGGCAAATGCGCCCAGGGTCAGGCCCGCGGTCGGATTATAGCCGATGGCCTCGGAGAAGCTCACGCCCTCGAAGAAGCCGCCCACATAGGCCATGCCGAGGATAGCGCAGACCACAAGGACCGCGATCGGAAGGACCAGGTCGATCACGCGGCCCCGGCTGCTCCCCTCTTCCTCCTTCGCCTCGTCCGTCAGTTCTTCGGCCGCGCGGGCGCGCTCCTCGGCCTTCTTCATCGGGCCGAAATCGCGGCCGGTGATGCTGACCGTGAACACCATGACGATGGTCAGCAGGGCGTAGAGATTGAACGGGATCGTGGACAGAAAGACGTGAAAGCCCTCCGTCTGGCTGACCTCGCTGGCCACGGCAACGGCCCAGCTGGAGACCGGCGCGATGATGCAGACCGGAGCCGCCGTCGCGTCGATGATGTAGGCCAGTTTCTCGCGGGAGATCCGCAGACGGTCCGCGACCGGGCGCATGACGGTGCCGACGGTCAGGCAGTTGAAGCCGTCGTCGATAAACACGAGGACGCCGAGGAACGAGGTCGCCAGCGATGCAGCTCTCCTGCTCCTGAGTTTCTTCCCTGCCCAGCGGCCGTAGGCCTGGCTGCCGCCGGAGCGCGACACCAGAACGACCACCGCCCACAAAAGTCCCAGGAAGAGGATCATGTAGGCGTTGTCGGAGATCTTGGAGCTCATCATGTCGAACATGGTCGTCACGGCCCGCATGATGCCGCCGCCCCCGGCAAACGCGTAAATCAGCGCGCCGGAGAACAGACCGATCAGCAGGGAGGAATAGACCTCCTTGGTGATGAGCGCCAGCGTGATGGCGATCAGGGGGGGGAGCAGGGACACCCACCCGGTTTCGATCATGGTATATTCCATGGCTTCTTCCTCCGAAAACTGCCCCGGTATCCTTCGCGAGACCGGGGCAGAATGCGGAGATCCTCCTTAACTTTGATGTGCGGAGCAGAGCTTACTTTCTCTCGATGTCGTCCTGGTCGAAGACCTCCGCGATCGGGGCGTTGGGCGCCACCATCGGGAAGACCATGTCTTCGCTGGCGATACAGCAGTCGATCAGCACCGGCCCCTCCGCCGCGATGGCCTCGCGCAGGACGGGCTCGACCTCTTCGGCCGTGTGGATCCGGTATCCCTTCGCGCCCATGCCCTCCGCGATCTTCACGAAATCGGGCTCGTCGGAGAACTCCGTGGACGAATAGCGCTTTCCGTAGAACAGTTCCTGCCACTGGTGCACCATGCCCAGGACACGGTTGTTCATCACGATCTCGATGACCGGCACGTGATAGCGGGCCGCGGTCATCAGCTCCTGGATGTTCATGCGGACGCAGCCGTCGCCGGCGATGTTCGCCACCACGCGGTCCGGCATGCCGACCTTCGCGCCGATGGCGGCGCCAAGGCCGTAGCCCATGGTGCCCAGACCGCCCGAAGTGATGAGCTGGCGGGGATTCTTGTACAGATAGTACTGGGCGGCCCACATCTGGTGCTGGCCCACGTCCGTCGCGATGATGGCCTCTCCGTTCGTGAGCTCGTACAGCTTGCGGATCACATAGGGACCCGTCAGGCGGTCCATGTCGTAGTGCAGGGGGTACTTCTCCCGCAGGGCGGCCACGTCGGCCATCCAGTGCGGATGCGCCTGCTGCGAAAGGAGGGCGTTGATGCGCTGCAGCACCACCTTCACGTCACCCAGGACGGCGACGTCGGTGCGGATGGTCTTGTCCACCTCGGCCGGGTCCACGTCGATCTGGATGATCTTCGCGTTGCTCGCGAAGGACTTCGGATTGCCCGTCACGCGGTCCGAGAAGCGCGCACCGATCACGACCAGGGCGTCGCAGGCGGTGACCATGTAGTTGGCCGTCTTGGTGCCGTGCATCCCCAGCATGCCGGTGTAGGCGGGATCCGTGCCGTCAAAGGCGCCCTTGCCCATCAGGCTGTCGCAGACCGGGGCGTCCAGCAGTTTCTGGAAGGTGCGCAGCTCTTCCGCCGCGTCCGCGCGCACGGCGCCGCCGCCCACGAAAATGGCGGGCTTGACGGACCCGCGCAGAATTTCCAGCGCGGCATCGATATCGGCCTCTCTGAGATCACCGGAGACGCGCTCGATGGGCGCGGGGACCGCAGGCTCATAGTCCGCCTCGGCCGCGGTCACGTCCTTGGTGATATCCACCAGGACCGGGCCGGGCCGGCCGGTCTGCGCGATCCGGAAGGCCTGACGCACGGTGTCCGCCAGTCTGTCCACGTCCTTGACGATGTAGTTATGCTTGGTGATCGGCATGGTGATGCCGCGGATATCCACCTCCTGGAAGGCATCCTTCCCGAGGAAGGAGGTGCCGACATTGGCCGTGATCGCGACCACGGGGATGGAATCCATGTAGGCCGTAGCGATGCCGGTGACCAGGTTGGTCGCGCCGGGGCCGGACGTGGCGAAGCAGACGCCGACCTTTCCGGTCGCGCGCGCATAGCCGTCGGCCGCGTGCGAGGCGCCCTGCTCATGCGAGGTCAGCACATGCCGGATGCCGTCGCCCACGCGGTAAAGCGCGTCGTAGATGTTGAGAATCGCGCCCCCGGGATAGCCGAAGACGGTGTCCACGCCCTGTTCCTTCAGGCATTCAATCAGGATCTCAGAACCGTTCCTTTTCATGCAGATATCCTTTCCCGGGCATCCTGTCGCCCGGTCCCGTCGTTCTTTCCAAAAATTCAGGTCTTCGGCACTTCCAGCACCGCGCCGCGGTTTCCGCTGGTGACCATCGCCGCGTAGCGGGCGAGGTAGCCGGTGGTAATCTTCGGCTCGCGGGGCTTCCAGGCAGCCTTTCTGGCCGCCATCTCCTCATCCGACACGAGGACGTCCAGCCGGTTGGCGGGGATGTCGATGCGGATGATGTCGCCCTCCTGCACCAGCGCGATCGGGCCGCCCACGGCCGCCTCGGGAGAGACATGGCCGATGGAGGCGCCGCGGGATGCGCCGGAGAAGCGCCCGTCGGTGATCAGGGCGACGGTGGAGCCCAGGCCCATGCCGACGATAGCAGACGTGGGATTGAGCATCTCGCGCATGCCGGGGCCGCCCTTCGGGCCTTCGTAGCGGATGACGACGACGTCGCCGGGGACGATCTTCCCGCCCTTGATGGCGTCGATGGCGTCCTCCTCGCAGTCAAAGACGCGGGCCGGGCCCTCGTGCGTGAGCATCTCGGGAGCGACCGCGGAGCGCTTGACCACGCCGGTGTCGGGAGCGAGGTTTCCCTTCAGAACGGCGATGCCGCCGGTCTCGGAATACGGGTTCTCCACGGGACGGATGATCTCGGGGTTCTTGTTGACGCAGCCCGCGATGTTCTCTCCCACCGTCTTGCCGGTGACCGTGATCAGGTCCGTGTAGATGAGGCCCTTCTTGTTGAGCTCGTTCATGACGGCGTACACGCCGCCCGCCTCGTTGAGGTCCTCCATGTAGGTGGGGCCTGCCGGCGCCAGATGGCACAGGTTGGGCGTGCGGGCGGAAATGGCGTTGGCCAGCTCCATGTTGAGGTCCACGCCTGCCTCGTGTGCGATGGCGGGCAGGTGCAGCATCGAGTTGGTGGAGCAGCCCAGGGCCATATCGACCGTGAGAGCGTTCAGGAAAGCCTTCTCCGTCATGATGTCGCGCGGACGGATGTTCCGGCGCCACATCTCCATGACCTGCATGCCGGCGTGCTTGGCCAGTTTGATTCGCTCGGAGTAGACGGCCGGGATGGTGCCGTTGCCGCGCAGTCCCATGCCCAGGACCTCGGTCAGGCAGTTCATGCTGTTGGCGGTGTACATGCCGGAGCAGCTGCCGCAGGTCGGGCAGACCTTCTCTTCGAACTCCGTCACCTCTTCTTCCGTCATCTTGCCGGCGGCATAGGCGCCCACGGCCTCGAACATGCTGGAGAGGGAGCGCTTCTGACCGTGCACGTGGCCGGCCATCATCGGGCCGCCCGAGACGAAGACGGTGGGGACGTTCACGCGCGCCGCGGCCATCAGCAGGCCGGGCACGTTTTTGTCGCAGTTGGGGACCATCACCAGCGCGTCAAAGGCGTGCGCGATGGCCATGCACTCGGTCGAATCCGCGATGAGGTCGCGGGTGACCAGGGAATACTTCATGCCGACGTGGCCCATGGCGATGCCGTCGCAGACGGCGATGGCCGGGAAGACCACGGGGGTGCCGCCGGCCATGGCGACGCCCAGTTTGACGGCCTCCACGATCTTGTCCAGATTCATGTGGCCGGGGACGATCTCGTTGTAGGAACTGACGATGCCCACCATGGGACGGGCCATGTCTTCTTTCGTCATGCCCAGCGCATTCATCAGGGAGCGGTGAGGGGCCTGCTGCATGCCGACTTTGACCGAATCACTCTTCATTTTTCGATCCTTTCCCGGACCAGCTGTCCCATGCTGCGGCAGCCGACCCGCTCTTTTCCTTCACTCATGATATCTCCGGTGCGGTAGCCCTCTTTCAGGACCTGCGCGACCGCGTTCTCGACAGCCTGCGCCTCCGCTTCCAGTCCCAGCGAATAGCGGAGCAGCATGGCCGCGGACAGGATGGTGGCCAGGGGGTTCGCGACGTCCTTGCCGGCGATGTCCGGCGCGGAGCCGTGGCTGGGCTCATACAGGCCCATGCGGCCCTCGCCCAGACTGGCGCTCGGGAGCATTCCGATGGAGCCGGTGATCATGCTGGCCTCGTCCGAAAGGATGTCGCCGAACATGTTCTCGGTGAGCAGGACGTCGAACTGCGCCGGGTTCAGCACCAGCTGCATCGCGCAGTTGTCGACCAGCATGTGCTCCACCGTGACGTCCGGGTAGTCTTTCGCGACTTCGTTCACGACGGCCCTCCACAGACGGGAAGAATCCAGGACGTTGGCCTTGTCCACGCTGGTGACCTTTTTGCGGCGCAGGCGCGCGGCGTCAAAGGCCTTGACGGCGATGCGGCGAATCTCCTCCTCCGTGTAGACCAGGGTATCCGTGGCCTCGCGCAGGCCGTCCTCGCGGACGACGGTGCGGCGAGCGCCGAAGTACAGGCCGCCGGTGAGTTCGCGGAAGATGACCATGTCAAATCCCGCGTCCGCCTTTTCCTTGCGCAGCGGGCATGCCTGAGAGAGCTCCGGATACAGGAAGGCGGGACGCAGGTTCGCGTAGAGCCCAAGGCCCTTGCGGATCCCCAGGAGTCCGGCCTCCGGCCGCAGATTCGGGGCGACGTCGTACCAGCGGGAATTCCCCACGTTGCCGCCGACGGCGCCCAGAAGCACGGCGTCGCTCTTGCGCGCGGTCTTCAGGGTCTCCTCCGGCAGCGGGACGCCGCAGGCATCGATGGCACAGCCTCCCATGAGGACCTCCTCATAGGTGAAGCTGTGGCCGAATACATCCGCCACTTTCTGCAGGACGGCCGACGCCTCCCGCACGATCTCCGGTCCGATCCCGTCGCCCGGGATCAGGGTGATCTTCGCATTCATAGCTCTCTCCCACTGCCGCGGCATATCCGCGGCGACGATGTCTCACTCCAAAGTTCTCCTGCCGGTCCTTCTGCGAAAAAACGCAGGAAGGCCGGTCCGGCGCAGTTCTTCCGGTCACAGAGACCGGACGGCCCTCAGGCCGCAGCGCCGGATCAGGGCTTTGTCACGTTTTCAAGCAGTTTCTCCGCCTCGTCCGCCTTCACGTTCTGGTAGGTGAGGATGAGAAAACCGGCAAAGCCGTCCTGTTCCCGCACCAGATAGCGCTGCTGCACGTATCCCTCGTACATGGACGCCTGCAGGGTGTGGTACGTATATCCCGCCAGCTCGGTCTTGGAGGTGTCTCCGATCTCGTACTGCATGCTGGTGAGGGACTTCAGCTGATTCTTGATGGACGCCAGATAGGCGCTGGCTGTCATCCCGGACGGCATTTTCTCGTATCCGAGAGACATGGAGACGGTCGAATCCTCGTTGAAGACGTAGAAGTCGTAGAAGGTCGTGCCCTCCAGCTTCTCGAGGTCCTTTTCGTCCAGGACGCCGTCCTCGACCAGGACGTCCTGGCCGGCTCCGTTCACCTGCGCGATCTGCTCTTTGGTCAGGATCTGGCTCTTCTCCGGAACAGTCAGTTTGAGATCGAACCACTCGTTCACGAAGGTGGTCCCCTCCCAGCTGCCCAGTCCGAAAGGCTTCTTTTCCGCCTCCTTCGGCTTGCTGCTGCAGCCCGCCGCGATCAACAGCAGGGCCAGAAGCAGCGCCGTGAGGCGCAGTGCTCTGAATCTCATGCTATGGGTCCTCTCGCGCGTCCGGGCAAAGGCCCCGGGACGCATACGGGCGTCAGGCCTGGCTGACCTTCTCGACGTCGGCGATGGCGGCCTTCTGCATGGGGATGCGGCAGTTCTTGTTGCTGCCGAACTCCACAATGACGGTGTCTTCGGTGATATCGATAACGACGCCGTAGAATCCGCTGGTGGTCAGAATGCTGTCACCGATCTCCACGCTGGCGATCAGTTCCTGATGCTGCTTCTGCTGCTTCCTCTGCGGACGGATCGAGATGAAATACATAAATCCGATGATGATGACGATGTAGAACACCCAGAAAAGAGGGCTTCCGGTCAGTCCAGCTGCTGCGATCATGTTACTTTCCTCCTTGGTATGGAAAACTTATATTCCAAAGGCCTTCCGGCCGTCGGATCACGAGAAGAAACCGCATTCCCCGAAGGCCCTCAGGCCGTCGGGTCCTGTGAAAGGTTGTAAAGCGTCTCCGCCTTGAAGGCCGCGAACCGGCCCTGATCGAGGGCGTCGCGAATCTCCTCCATGAGACGGTTGTAAAAGCGCAGGTTGTGGAGCACCATGAGGCGCATCCCGAGCATCTCCCCCGCCTTGAGCAGGTGGCGGATATAGGCCCGCGAATACGTGCGGCAGGCCGGGCAGTCGCAGCCCTCTTCGATGGGACGCATGTCCTCCTCAAAGCACTTGTTCATCAGGTTGAGCTTGCCGAAGTGGGTGTACGCGTGGCCGTGGCGGCCGTTGCGCGTCGGATACACGCAGTCGAAGAAATCCACGCCGCGGTCCACAGCCTCGAGGATATTGGCCGGCGTGCCGACCCCCATCAGGTAGGTGGGCTTATTCTGCGGCAGGTGCGGGACCACCTCGTCCAGAATGCGGTACATCTCCTCCGTGGGCTCTCCCACGGCCAGGCCGCCGACGGCGTACCCGTCCATGTCCATCTCCGAGATCTGCTGTGCGTGGGCAATGCGAATGTCCTCATACGTGCCGCCCTGGTTGATGCCAAAGAGCAGCTGCTGCGGGTTCACGGTGTCCGGGAGGGAGTTCAGGCGCTCCATTTCCGCCTTGCACCGCCCCAGCCAGCGCGTGGTCCGCTCCACCGAGCGCTCCACATAGTCCCGCGGGGCGGGGTTCTTCACGCACTCGTCAAAGGCCATGGCGATGGTGGAACCCAGATTGGACTGGATCCGCATGCTCTCCTCCGGCCCCATGAAGATCTTGCGGCCGTCGATGTGCGACCGGAAGGTGACGCCCTCCTCCTTGATCTGGCGGAGCTCCGCCAGGGAAAAAATCTGGAAGCCGCCCGAGTCCGTCAGGATGGGCCTGTCCCACACCATGAAGCGGTGCAGTCCGCCCAGCGCCTTGATGCGCTCGTCTCCGGTGCGCACGTGCAGGTGATAGGTGTTGGAGAGCTCGACCTGCGTGCCGATCCCCTTCAGGTCCTCCGTGGAGACCGCGCCCTTGATGGCGCCCACCGTGCCCACGTTCATGAACAGCGGCGTCTGCACGGTCCCGTGCACTGTCGTGACCTGGGCCCGCTTCGCGCGCCCCTCCGTCTTCAGAAGCTGATACCGATATGCCTTCTCACCCATAATAGAAGTAGTATAAATGAGAACGCGCCGTTTTTCAAGCCGTCTTTCCCGTTCTTACCATGGTAAAAAGGCATGATGCGAGCGCGGCGGATTATACGTTTCCGCGCCGGCGCACTTCTCTCTTTACAGCGCCGCAGTGGAAAGATAGAATAAAAGACGGGTCCGCAGCGCCGTCATGAGGCGGCGGAGCGCGGACCCGATCACCTGAAAAACACTTGCGAGGTGGAACTCATGGAGCACAAAGTCGCCCTCATCACCGGCGCGTCCCGCGGCATCGGCCGCGAGACCGTGCTCGCGCTGGCCCGCGCGGGATACGATACCGCGTTTTCCTGCGCCAATCCCGATCACCGGAGGTCCCTGGAGGAACTGGCGGGCAGGGTGAGCGCCCTCGGCCGGCGCGCCCTCCCGCTCTGCTTCGACGTGGCGGACCACGAGGCCTGCGCTGCTGCCTGCGACGTCATCCGCGGCACGCTGGGGACCGTCAGTCTCCTGGTCAACAACGCCGGCGCGGCCCACATCGGCCTGTTTCAGGACATGACGCCGGCGCAGATCCGACGCCTTCTCGACGTGGATCTTCTGGGCGCCATGAACCTCTCCCACATCTGCGTGCCGGATATGGTGCGCGCTGGAGGCGGACACATCCTGAACGTCTCCTCGGTCTGGGGCGAGGCCGGCGCCTCCTGCGAGGCCGTCTACTCCGCCGCCAAGGGAGGTCTCAATTCCTTTACGAAGGCCCTGGCCAAGGAACTTGCCCCCGCGGGCGTGCGCGTGAACGCCGTCGCCCTGGGGGTCGTGGACACGGACATGAACGCCTCCCTCACAGAGGAAGAAAAAGCAGCGCTTATCGAACAGATCCCGATGGGCCGCTTTGCCACCGCGGCGGAGGCCGCCGCGTTCATCGTCTGGGCCGCACAGTCCGGTCCGTACATGACGGGCCAGATCCTCCGCATGGACGGAGGCTGGATCTGAAAGGCACCGGAATCCGGGGTTCAAACACAGGCTTCCCGCCAAAAACAACGCCCCGCCGCATAAAAGCGACTCCCCGCCGCAGGACATGCGGAGGGGAGTCTTTTTATGTGATATGGTTTCTGTCAGAAATTCCGAACCGGCTCCCGGTCTGAGTTTTCCGCCGGGACTTCTTCTCTCCGGTCCGGCCTTGGGATCGGCCGTGCCGCATGAGCACTCAATTTCTCTTCTTCTGCACCTCCAGGAAATAGCGCGGCTCGTCCAGATTCAGCTCCACGGAGGTGATTCCCTTCTTCAGATCAAAGCCGAAATTCTGGCGGAGGATCTCCACGGCGTCCGTATTCGAAACAGAAGCCGTCTGCTTTGCAAACGTGAGGACGGACCCGAGCCCCGTCACCATATCGTACCCGTTGCGGTCCGCGTTTCTCCTACCGCCCGGGTAGTCGCGGCTCGCGGGCTTTACCATCCTTGCCGCGACTCGGATCTCTCCGCCGGCCGGTACCGTCACCTCGAACGAGAGATACATCACGCGGTCAGCTTCCCGCGTCAGGGAAAAGATGTCTTCCAGCTCACCCTGCGTGTTCCTCTCTTTCTGATGTCCGGGCAGAAGACGCATATGCTCCATCATCTCCGCAGCAAGACCCACAAATTCTTCCCGGTTCACCTCGTAGAGCAGTGCTTTCCTGTCTTCGCCGTAGACCGCCTTCTCGTACACGTCCAGATACTGCTCCGCGGCACGCGTCAGAATCTCTCCCAGCGTGCACTCATAGCGGACCGCTTCCGCCGCATCCGTTTTGATGCGTGTTTTTCCGCCGCGGCCATCGGCCGGTCTCTTCCCTTCGCCGTCAGCAGCCGCAAAGGTCTCGAACGGCGTTGATCCCTCGCCCCCGGCAAACGTGTTCATTTGAAACTCTCCGATGTCCTCTCCCAGCGCGATCAGATAAAACGTCTCTCCGTAGCCGGGCGCTTCCGGAGACATCATGTCCCTGCCCCTGGAGCAGTTTCCCGTCTCCGCGTCATAGGTGCCGCTGTTGAAGCCGTACGACAGAACGGTGGTCCTTTCGGGATCGATATGATACTCTACCCGGACCTCCAGCGCCGGCGCAGCCTCAAACTCCACTCCGGAGACGTACCGGAATTCGTACACGGCCACTCTCTGCGACAGGTCCGGAAACGAGTCGAACGCCGTTTTCTGATATCCTGCCTCTGTCAGGGCGCGGTACTTCTCCCACGAATTCAGCTGCGAATAGTCTCCGTTCTCTCTGCTTCCCGGCGCGGAAAAAGTGCCGCCGTACGCGCCGATATGCCACGCTGTTTCTGCCGGCTTGCCGCCTGCCGTGATGACCGGCTTTACGTCCGCCGCGCTTCCCAGGCCTGCCGCAAACGGATACAGCAGCGTCATGGTCTTTTCCTCTCCGGATTCGTTCCGGAGCACATATTCGTCCGTGACGACGGCCTTTGCGTCATACGCCTCGTAGGATACCGTTTTCCCCTCGCTGTCCGTATAGGTCTCTGTCCGGCTCCGATACGGGGAAAAGTCGTACCCGAGAGACCGCTCTGCGGTGATTCCTGTCTCTTCCTGCGCCGCGGTCAGCGGAAACACCGGTCCGGCATAGAACATATAGGTGATCCCGTTTCCGTTTCCGCCTCCCGCTCCCGCGTTTCCGCCGATCAGACCCAGCTGCACTGCTCCGAATGCTCCTGCTGCAACGAGGCAGAGGCAGGCCGCAGCGGCGATCCACCGGTTCCAGCGTTTCTTCTTCCGCGCCCCGCTTCCCGGCGCGGCTTCCTCGACGTATGTATCGTCCACCTGCCCGAGAGCACGCAGAACTCTCTCTTCTTTTTTCATCGCCCGAAACCTTTCTTCTTCATCCGGGATCACAGCCCGATCCCCTCGTTTTCCAGACACTGCTTCAGCTCGTTTCTGACGCGGTGCAGCGTCATCTTCACCTTGCTCTGCGAGATTCCCAGATTCGACGCGATCTGCGCGACTGAACTCAGATACCAGTACCGCTGCAGGAAGATCTTCCGTTTTTCCGGCGTCAGAGACCCGAGGAAACGGTCCAGAAGTTCCGTGAGCGCCATTTCGTCCGCGATCCGGTCCGCCGTGTCCGCAGCGGGGATGACCTCTGCGAGCTCCTCCAGGGCCAGCGGCACCTGTCCCTCCCCGCGTTTTTCGGCCGAGGCCGCTTCCAGGCGGTTCAGGGCGAGATTGCGCGTGATCTTCCCGAGGAAAGCGCGGAGCCTGCCCGGCCGCGCCTCCGGCATGGCGTTCCACGCCTTCATCCACGTGTCGCTCACGCATTCCTCGCTGTCTTCCCTGCTGTGCAGAATGTTATAGGCAATAAAGCCGCAGTACCGCCCGTACTTGTTCTCCGTTTCCGCGATCGCGGTCTCAGAGCGCGCCCAATACAGATCCACGATGTTCTGATCTTCCATGCGCTGCTCCTTTCTTCCGTGAAAAGGCCTTTCACCTCTATAGACAGAAAACGCGGCAGTCCGGTCACATATTTCCGGAGACCGACGTTTTTTTCTGTGTATCCGAATGACAGCAGTATAACATAAACGAAAAAGCTGTGCCACAGACGGCCCCGGCCGGAAACGTTCATGTACTCCGGTTCGTGCGCCGTCCCGCACAGTCCGGCGAATAGCACCCGCCCCCGAATACCGTATGAGACACACTCTCCCGAAAGGCAACCAAATATAACACAAATTTCAAAAATGTGTCATCTGCGGTTGGTGGTCTTTTCGCAACCGCATGCTACAATAATCATATAAATCGCACATCGGGAGGTTTTTATGAGCATTGTTGAGGTGCGGAATCTGGTAAAAAAGTATCCTTCCTTCACGCTGGACAGCGCTTCGTTCCGAATCGAGGCGGGACGGATCACCGGCTTCATCGGGAGGAACGGCGCGGGAAAAACGACGACGATCAAGTCCATGCTCAATCTGGTCCACCCCGACAGCGGCGAAGTCGACTGTTTCGGCCTCCCGCTGGCCGGGAACGAAAAGGCGATCAAGAAGCGTATCGGGTATTCCACGGGGACCGTGGGCTGGTATCCCAGAAAGAAGATCCGCGACCTCGTCGGGATCGTGCGCCGGTTCTACGACACCTGGGACGAGGACGCCTACCGCAGATATCTCGCTCTGTTCGATCTGGACGAAAACAAGGCGCCGATCGAGCTGTCCGAGGGCATGAAGGTAAAGGTCAATCTTCTGCTCGCCCTCTCCCACCGGGCCGAGGTCCTGATTCTGGACGAGCCGACGAGCGGTCTGGATCCCTTCTCCCGCGGCGAGCTTCTGGACATCTTTACCGGTCTCAGGGACGAGGGCGTGGCGGTCTTCTTCTCCACGCACATCATCTCCGACATCGAGAAATGCGCCGACGACATCGTCTACATCTCGAAGGGCCGGATCGCCGCGGCGATGCCGCGCGAGGCCTTTGCCGCGCAGTTTTCCAAAGACGGCGAGAGCCTGGAAGAGACCATGCTCCGTTTGGAAAGGGGTGAGCAGCATGCGTGATATCCTGCGGAAAGAGATCCGGCTCAGCGCCTCTCCGCTGGCCTTCCTGTTTATCGCCTTCGGGCTGATGTTCCTGATCCCCGGCTACCCCATCCTCTGCAGCGCGTTTTTCGTGACTCTGGGGCTGTTCCAGAGCTTTCAGTTCGCGCGGGAGGCCAACGACATCGTGTTTTCGGCCCTGCTCCCCGTCGCCAAGCGCGACGTGGTCCGGGGCAAGTACCTCTTTGTCTGCGGTGTCGAGGCCTGCGCCCTGGTCCTGATGCTTCTCGCGGTCCTCGTCCGGATGACGGTCCTCAAAGACGCCCCCGTCTACCGGGCCAACGCCCTCATGAACGCCAACCTGTTCGCACTCGGGACGGCCCTTTTGATTTTCGGCCTCTTCAACCTCATCTTTCTCGGCGGCTTCTTCAAAACGGCCTACAAGATGGGCCGGGCCTTCGTGACGTACATCGTCTGTGCCTTCCTCACGGTCGGCGCGGCGGAAGCCCTGCACCACATCCCGGGACTGGCGCCTGTGAACGCCTTCGGGACAGACCATATCGGCCTGCAGCTCCTGCTGCTGGCGGCCGGAGCCGCGGCATTTGCACTTCTGACGTTTTTGTCGTATAACGGAGCGTGCAGGAACTTTGAACGGATCGATCTGTAAATGCGGGAGGCAGCCATGCTGAAGGATAACCTTGTCATGCTCAGACGGCTCCACGACTTCTCTCAGGAGGAGGTCGCGGAAAAGATCGGCATTTCGCGTCAGGCCTACGCGAAGTGGGAAAAGGGACTGACGATCCCGGACGTGGAGAAGTGCGCCCTGCTGGCTTCGCTCTACGGAACGACGGTCGAAGGCCTGCTCCGGACCGAGACGGTCGAAAGAGTCGGGATACTTCCCCCGGCGCCCAAGGGAAAAAACTTCTGGGGCTCCGTCACCGTGGGCGACCGCGGCCAGATCGTGATTCCGAAGGAGGCCAGGGACCGATTCGGGATCACCGGGGGCACGCGCCTCATCGTGGCAAGCGACGAGGTCGGCATCGCCCTCCTCCCCGCGGAGGCCTTCGAAAAAGAGATGAAGCGCGCCATGGAAATGCTCTACCGGGAGCTGTAAGCCGGACAGCCTCACGGAGGCAGCATCTCCCGGTGATGCGCGCCTTTTGCAGTGCAGACCTCCCTCCGGCTGCAGCCGGACATGAAAACAGCCGCCTCTCCTCACGGGGAAGCGGCTGTTTTGTGTTTTCTGCGGAATCCGCCTCAGTCCTCTTCCGCCTCCATGAAATACATGCGCGCGGAGAAATCCTGGAAGAAACGCACCCTGCCGTCATAGCCGGTGCCGCCGAAGGCGGGCGCGGGATGCAGGCCCTCCTCCATCAGGGCGGCGCCGAAGGCATGGCCGTCCTCCTTCTCTCCCTCCATCTTGATGACGCGGGAAATGATCTCCTGCGTCAGGGATTCGTCCTTCACGTGAATCGGGGCGGCCGCGTTGATCAGGTCGCCGAAGCCCTTCACGTTGTACTTGATGTCGCGCCCGTACACATGGTAGCGCGCCTCGGGAAGAAGGCCCTGCGCGCGGTAGACGTGCTGCTGGAAGTTGGGCGTGACCAGGCCCTGAAAGATCAGGCCGACGGCCCGCTTCCGGTCCGGGCTGACCACGGTCCAGGAGACGAGGCGCTCGTTTTCGCAGCGGTAGAAGGTCCCGAGCTGCATCACCTCGCGCCACTTCTTGTAAAGCTCGGTCTGCACCTTGACCTTGTCGTAGTCCTCTTTCTTGAGGTCCAGGAGGTTCAGCTCGTATCCGAGAACGCCGAAGGAGGCCACCTCGAAGCGGGTCTCCAGAGGGCTCTTGCGCAGGGTCTGGTGGTTGGGGCTCGCGGAGACGTGGGCCGCCACGGTGTTCATCGGATACCCGTAGCTGTAGCCCGCCTGAATGCGGGCTCTCTCCCACGCGTCGGTGTCGTCGCTGGCCCAGATCTGCGGGAAATAACACAGGATGCCGAGATCGAAGCGGTTTCCGCCCGAGGCGCACCCCTCAAAGAGGATCTTCGGAAACTCCTCCGTCAGGACCCGCATAATGCGGTAAAGCCCCAGGACGTACCGGTGGAGCACCTCGCCCTGGCGGTCAGCCGGGAGCGCGCGGGAAAAGACGTCGCTCACGATGCGGTTCATGTCCCACTTGACGTAGGAGACCCCGCCCGCGGAGAACACCTTCCGCATGCTCTCGATCACATAGTCCTGCACCTCGGTCCGGGTCAGATCCAGGAGGCGCTGATTGCGTCCCTCGGAGTGCTCCCGTCCCGGAATGTCCATGCACCAGTCCGGATGTGCCTTGTAGAGGGCGCTGTTTGCGTTGACCATCTCCGGCTCCACCCAGAGGCCGAACAGGAGCCCCAGGTCGCGGACCTTCTTCGCGATGCCGCGGATGCCGCCGGGGAGTTTGCGCCTGTCCGCCTCCCAGTCGCCGAGGCTCTGGGTGTCGTCCACGCGGTTGCCGAACCAGCCGTCATCCATGACGAAGAGCTCGATTCCGACGTCCTTCGCGGCCTTCGCCAGCCGAAGGAGTTTGGCTTCGTTGATTTTGAAGTAGCTGGCCTCCCAGCTGTTCAGGAGGATGGGCCGCACCTTGTCGCGCCAGTAGCCGCGCACGATGTGGCGCCGCACGAAGACGTGCATGCTGCGGGAAAGGCCGTTGAAGCCCTCCGCAGAATACGTGAGCACCGCCTCCGGGCTGACCAGCCGCTGACCGCGCTCCAGCACCCAGGCGAAGGACTGCGGGTTCATGCCGCTCACGAAGCGCGTGCGGCCGAAGGCCCCGGCCTCCAGCGCCTCGTAGTGGTTGCCGCTGTAGACCAGGTTGGCCCCGTAGACGCGGCCGGCATCCTCTCCTGTTCCGTCGGGATGGATCATCACGAAGGGGTTGGCCCGGCTGGACGAGGTGCCCGTGTAGGAGCTGACGACCGCCTTTCCGGCGCGCACCGGCGTCGCGGTCCGGCTCATCTCACGGGTCCAGGCGCCTGTAAAGGACGTCAGATTCCAGGTCTGTCCCGGCAGATCCAGCTGGCAGGACAGGAGGCGTCGCACCGTCACGGTGCCGACCCCGGCATTGCGGAGGACACTCCGGCGCGTGATGACGTCGCAGGCCGGAAACACGGTGTAGAGAAGATCCAGGAAGACGCCCCTGTGCCGCTCCTTGAGCGTCACGGTCAGGGTCTGGATGCCGTCCTCCCCGTCCGCTGCGGCGCCGGGCAGTTCCTCAAAGGAGACCGCTCCGTCCGTGACGGCGCAGCTGTCGAACACGAAGTCCGAGGTGAAGGAGCCGTCGCTGTACACGATCTCCGCCAGAGGCTCCCGGATGTCGCCCTTGCCGTAGAAGGACGCCTCCAGACGCATGTCCTCGAGGGAATATTCCGGATGCTCCGCGTCGTAGAGCACGGTGTTGCCCGGAGCGAAGGCGTGGCGGTCCGCCAGCACCTCCGCGGTGTCCGCGTCGATCTTCATGCGTCCCCCATAGCACAGGTGCTCCGGCTGGCCCGTCGGAAGCAGACGGAAGGCGTAGGTGGTGCGGTCCGTGGACAGCACGAAAACGTTGTTGTCGATCACTTGAATCATGTCAGGACCTCATTCATCTCCCGGACAGGGCTTCCCGCAAATCGCGAAACCGTCCCGGGAAACAGAAAACAGGGCGGCGCGATGCCGCCCTGTCAGTTATCTTACGCTTCCCTGTGCAGCTGACGGCCGATCTCTTCCACCTTCTGATCGTTCAGGATGAAGCGCTTGCGGAACCACAGCAGCGCCACGAACAGACCGATGATCGGGATGATGGTCATCGTCATGCGGAGGCCCGCCTTGGAGGCGGCGGAGACGCCGACGGACCAGTCCACCAGCTTGTCGGCCTCGGAGACTTCCGTGCCGGCCTGAAGCTTGTTGACAGCCAGGCAGATGGTGGTGATCAGGGCAGCCACACCGGAGGCCAGCTTGACCACGAAAGTCTGCATCGAGAAGATGACGGACTCGTCGCGGCGGCCGTTCTTCAGTTCTCCGTAATCCACGGTGTTGGCCAGGAAGACCGTCGTGATGACCGTCAGCATGCCGTTGGCCGCGAAGATCAGAAAGCCCGGGATAAACAGCAGGAACACGTTGGACATGTTGGTGAAGGCCAGTCCCAGCAGCACCACGTATCCGGCAATGGCCATGCCGAGGCAGATGTAGAAGATCTGCAGGCTGGAGAACTTTTTGCGGAGCAGCGGATAGAACGCCATCATGGACAGCACCTGGATGGCGCCGCCGAACATGTTGAACAGCACATAGGCGTTGTTCCAGCCCGTCGTGCCGAAGTCATACTTGAAGAAGTAGATGACCAGGTTGGAACTGCTACACTTGTTCGTGAAGAGTTCAGTTGCCCTATAAAACAAATCACGAACAGGGACACGATCAACTGGATTCCTCAATCAAATTTTAACGTGTATCAAATCTGATACACCTTCAGAATGGAGGAATGCGATGACCGGGTTAAAGAAAATGATCCGTGAAAACGGGATCAGCTATACACTTGCCGGGGATTATTATATCCCGGATCTCCGCCTGCCGGAAGAAGAAAGGGGTATCGGGCGGTATGGCAGGCTTCACAGGGATTATCTGAAAGGGGAAAGGCCGGGGACATACAGTAACCTGCTTCTCACAGGCAGGCTGTGGACGTATCTGGCGGACCTGAATGAACAGGCAGAGGAACGTCTGGATGTTATCATTCGGCAGATCTGCGGGAAAGAATGTGTGACGGAGGAACTGAAGAAACAGGATCAGATGGAATGGGTGCGGCGTATGAACAGTATCCGGAGCCGGGCGGAGGAAATTGTCCTGCACGAGCTGATCTATGTGTGAGGCAGCGGTCATGGTGGTGATCAAAGGATTTTTGAAATTGCTGCTGATCCCGGTCATTACTGCATTTGCCCTGGCAGAGATGGCCGTATCATTTCTGGTCGCCCTTTCCGGCTGGATTTTTACAGCCATTGCCGGGATTGCGTTCCTGACTGCCGTCCTGAGTTATCTCATGGGGCTGTCAGACGGCCCGGAGGCACTGCGGATGCTGGCAGCGGCGTTCCTGTTCTGGGGCCTGCCTTATATCGGCAGCGCGATTGTGGGTGTGGTGGCAGCAGGCCGCGCATTTGCGGAAGATCTGTTCCTGAAATGAACAAATGAAATGCATGATAAAGCACCGGGCATAAGTGCCTGGAAGCAAGGCGCAGGGATCATCTCTGCGCCTTTGCCATGCCGGAAAACGAGCTGTGCATCGCCACGAAACCGGATGGGTGACTGCCGTGAAAACGATTGGGCATTGTTATAAAACGCCGGGGAGAATCACGCATCGGACCGCCGACTATACCACAATAGACCTTTATTCCAGAAACCCGTTCAGGATCGAATCCTGCGCGTCCATCCAGTCCTGGAACTCCATCAGGGTGATCTTTCTGCTGCCGACCTTTTTTTTCTGCTCAAGGGCCGATTGCTTGAACTGAAGGAAGGCCTTGTTCATTTCTTCCATCCTGTCTTCCGCAAGGCCGATCCGCTTCGCCTTGTTGATCCGGTTCCGCCAGCGCTGGCAAACGTTCTTATAGATCATGTCATACTGGTTGGATCTGGCACGGTCGTCAAATTCCTGCTTGCTTTTCTTTGCCTGCATCTTCCGGCAGACCTCGCTGCAGATGGAATACCGCTGGCTGGGGGCAAGGAAGTATTTCCCGCAGACGGAGCATTTCTGGAAGAAGAGCTGCCATTCCGCGACACGGCGCTGGTAATACAGGACCAGCGGAAACAGGTTGTGGTAGCCCATGGCGCACTCAAAGTCCGGATTTCCGGTGGGATACCAGAGATCCAGGCCGAAATCCTCTTTTACAAATGCCTTGCTCTCGATCATCCGGCTTTTCGTCTTCATCAGAACTTCGCGTTTCTCTGTATACAGGAATAAGGTTTTCAGGCCGCTGATGTCTGCCATATAGTCATCGGCGGCCTTTGGCCGGTCGGCAGGAAGCCGGGCGCGGCAGTAACCGTTCCATATCCGGATGGCGGCATACTTTTCCAGTGGTGTTCCAAATTTATAACGCGCTTCCAGAAACTCGCGGGCAGTCTTTTCCAGGGCAGGCTGCTCGAAGCGGTTTGTGTGCAGGGCATTCCAAAGAGGCATGGTTCCGTACTGGTTCCATGCTTTTTCTTTGTCCTGTTCAAACTCCGTGAGCAGAGTGCCAAGCGGACGTTCTTCATCATGGAAAAGCTCCGCGTCCTTATCGCCGTTCAGCCGGCGTCGGATCTCGCTCCGTGTGCCGATCAGGATATGCTCCTTCATCTTCTTCCGGTCAAGGAGCAGGGCGATCTCATAACGTTCCAGTGCCGGTGTGTCGGTTCTTTCAAAGGTAAATTCCATGCCAAGTCCTTTCCTGTATGGGAATCATAATATCATGTATGGGAATAACATATTAATATCATATCCGTTACCCATACTATACCGCAGAAGTCTTGTAAATGCAAGCAAAACCAGTTATTGTGCTAATGCGTGGGAACCACGTACAAACAAGTACATTAAAAACTGAATGAACCGTCCAGACTGATATAAACCGCCAGGATCCGGGAGACCGGGGAGCGCATGCCGGGAATATTCCCCGCATGACGGCACAGCGCCGCGCAGGGTTGCCTGTCAGGAAACGGTCTGGGAACGACGGACAAGCGCCTCATTATGAAATGAAACCAACAACACAGAAATATCAAAGAAAGGAAGGGTGTCAAAATGAGCAAGACAAGGCACACGGGCAGCATGGACGAGCTGCCGCTGGTTCTGGAGGTATCCGATATCCAGAGAATCATGGGGATCTCAAGGACCACCGCTTATGAACTGGTTCACAGACCGGATTTCCCGGCGTTCCGTTCGGGGAGGCTGATCCGGATCAGCCGGGAGGCCTTCTTTGAATGGATGGCAAAGAACAGGATCTGAAAACAGACCGGAAAGGAAAAAAAATGAGACTTAACAGATATGAACTTCGGGCGCTGCATTCTTTTGGATGTGACAGCTATGCCCTTACCTGCCAGCGGCTGAACTGGATCGCCGCCAGCGCAACCGCCCCGGACGCGAAGAAACTGTACCGGGAGCTTTCGGCAAGGCTGTTCAATGAATGCACCGAGCAGGATTACCGGCATTTGCGCGGGATGGTGCTGCGGAATATGAAACCGATGACCACCACGGGGCCGGAGGATCCGCTCCCTCCGGCCGGGGAGGCAAAAGTTATTCGTCTTCCTGCGGCTTGAGGCTGAAATTCTATGATGCATGAGTTTGTAATGCACTTGATTTTTTTGAAATGTTATGATACGATTGCATTACAAACAAATGCAGCAATGAAATGGAGGAATCATCATGGCAAACGGATTACTTCAACTTCGTATAGACGATACCCTGCGGAAGGAAGCTTCCGATGTGTATTCCCAGCTGGGGCTTGA
>JAFRUR010000085.1 GCA_017438775.1 Lachnospiraceae bacterium
ACCTGTATTTAGCAGCTTAAAAACCGCAAATTCCGGTCGGATGCCTTAGCAGCCAACCGGAATCTGCGGTTCTCACAGCGCCGCAGCGCTGTGAACTATCTTTTAATTATTTCACTGTCTACTTGACGGGGAGCAGGTCAGGTTTCGGGAGGGGCTTTTTTCTGTCGAAAGACCGCGGGAAGACACATCCGCGAATCTTTCCGCGCAGGCATGAGCTTCCTCCGACAGCCGGAGGAAGCTTTTTCTGTCGGCACCGCGAGGCGGCCGCGCCGCACAGGGCGGTGAGACCTCCGGGGCAGATTCTCCGTTGTCAGTTATGACGAATATCAAACGTGAGGTTGACATGATTTCGTGCACTATGCTATTCTTATATTACATATAACTTATCTGATATGTGAGGAGGTGGACTGTGGAACCGATTCTGAAACTCGAGGGCATCTCGAAAGAGTTTCCGGGCGTCAAGGCCCTGGACAGCATCGATCTGGATCTGTATCCCGGAGAGGTGCATGTGCTGGCCGGAGAAAACGGTGCCGGAAAATCCACCCTCATGAAGGTCCTCTCCGGCGTCTATCAGCCGGACGCGGGCAAGATCTATGTGGACGGAAAAGAGACCCAGGTGTCCTCGCCGCAGGCGGCGGAGCAGCTGGGCATCCGCATGATCTACCAGGAACTCAACCTGGTGCAGGAGCTCTCGGTCGCCAGCAACATCTTTCTCGGACACGAGCTGTACAAAAACCGGGCCCTGGGCCTTCTGGATTTCAAGGGAATGGAAGAGAAGACGCGGGAGATTCTCTCCACGCTCAACATCCCGATCGATCCCGCAGTCAAGATCAAGGAGCTGGGCGTCGGGCAGCAGCAGATGATCGAGATCGCGAAGGCCCTGTCGATGGACGCGCGCATCGTTGTCTTCGACGAGCCCACCAGTTCCCTGACCGACAACGAGATCGAGGAACTGTTCGCCCTGATCAACTCTCTGCGTGAGAAGAACATCGCGATGTTCTATATCTCGCACCGTCTGGGAGAACTGTTCGAGATCGGAGACCGCGTGACCATCCTGCGCGACGGAAAGAAGATCGACACGAAGCCCATCTCCGATATCACGATGGAGGAACTGATCGCGAAGATCGCGAACCGCGACCTGGACAACCTCTATCCCCACGAGCCCTGCAAGCCGGGCGAGGTGGTGCTGGAGGTCAAAGGGCTGACGAACGAGAAGTGCAAGGACGTCTCCATCACCGTGCGCGCCGGAGAGATCGTGGGTCTGTCCGGCCTCGTGGGCGCGGGGCGGACGGAACTGGCGCGCGCCATCTTCGGCATCGACGACTACGGCGCCGGCGAGGTCCTGCTCTCCGGGAAAAAAGTGCCGCCGCACAATCCCCGGAAGGCGGCGGACATGGGCATCAGCCTCCTGCCGGAGGACCGCAAGACCGAGGGCCTGGCCTTAAAGCTTTCGATCCGCGAGAACATCACCGTGGCTTCGCTCGCGAAGCTCTTCGGCCGCGGCTGGATCGTGTCCGGGACGGAAAGGGCGACGTCGGAGAAATACGTGAAGGACCTGGAGATCGCGACCAACAGCGTGGAGAAGACCTCCGGCCAGCTCTCGGGCGGCACGCAGCAGAAGGTCGTCGTGGCCAAGTGGCTGCTCACGAAGGCGAAGCTCTTCATCTTTGACGAGCCGACCCGCGGCATCGACGTCGGCGCGAAGACCAGCATCTACGCGATCATGGACGAACTGGTCCGCGAAAACGCCGCCATCCTCATGATCTCCTCGGACCTTCAGGAGGTCCTGGGCATGAGCGACCGCATCTACGTCATGGCGGGCGGCGCGGTCCAGAAGGAGTTCGCGGCCGGCGAGGCCACGCAGGCGGAAGTTCTGAAGTACGCCTTCCAGGAAGGGTGAGGTGACGCGTATGAAAAAGAACCGGTTCCATCTGACGGATCTGCCCAGCGCGGTCATCATCTTCCTGGTGGTGTTCGTGTACTTCTCGGTGAGCGCGAACGGCTTCTTCAGCGGATACAATTTCGCCAGCATCCTGACGCAGAGCGTCATCCCGTGCCTGCTGGTCCTGGGCGTGGCCATCGTCATCATGTCGGCCGGTCTGGACCTGTCGGTCGGCAACGTCCTCACGCTCTCGGGCGTGACCTGCGGCCTGATGCTCAAGGCCGATATGCCGGTCGCCCTCGCGATGCTCGTGGGCGTCCTGACCGGCATGACCTGCGGGTTCTTAAACGGCGTGATGGTCGCGAAGATGAAGCTGCCGCCCTTCATCGCCACCCTCGCGATGTTGAACGTGGCCTCGGGTCTCGCGAACACGCTGTCGCGGAAGAAGCCCGTGTACTGGACCCGCGAGAACTTCCCGATCCTGGATAAGATCGGCACCGGCACCGTGCTCGGCATCCCGGTCTTCGCGGTCTTCGGCGTCCTGGTCATGGCCATCGTCATCTTCATTTTCTACCGGACGAGGCTCCGCACCAACGTCTACACCCTGGGCGGGAATGAAGAAGTCCTGCATCTGTCGGGCGTTTCCGTGGCCAAGTGGAAGATCATCGTGTTCACCCTGTCCGGCACCATGGCCGGCATCGGCGGCGTGCTGATGGACGCCCGCGTGACCTGTGCGGACCCGACCGTCGGCACGGGCCTTGAATTCGCGGCCGTTGTCGGCGCCGTCATCGGCGGCAACCTGCAGAACACCGGCAAGGGCAACCTCTTCGGCGCCATCCTGGGCGCCCTGACGCTGGCCACGATCCGCAACGGCCTGTCCATCATGCACATGAACAACTACTGGCAGATGGTGCTGACCGGCGCCATCCTCGTGGTCGGCATGGTCATCCGGGAACTGTCCGTGCGGATCGAACACCGCAGGAAGCTCAAAGAAGCGGAGGTGGCGGCATGAAAGAACGTATCGTGGATGCTGTCCTCAAGAACGCCCTGCTGCTCCTGCTGATCGCGGGCGTCCTGATTTTCGCCCTGTTCAATCCCGGCTACCTCACGGTCTCCAACATGACGGTCATCATGAAGCAGGCGTCCCTTCTGGGCCTCCTCGGAATCGCCCAGATGACGATCATGCTGACCGGCAACATCGACCTTTCGATCGGATCGACCATCGCTCTGTCCACCATCCTCTGGTGCGGCATGATCAAGAACACGGACATCCCCTCGGCCGTCCCGATGATCCTGATCACGCTCTCCGGCGCGGGTCTGGGCTGCCTCACCGGTCTGATCACGACCAAGCTGAACATCCCGCCGTTCATCACCACGTTCGCGACCAACTACGCGTACCGCGGCATCGCCTGGCTCCTGGTGGGATCGACCATCATCTACAACCTGCCGCCGAGCTTCCGCTTTATCGGCACGGACGACTTCCTGGGCGTCCCGATCACGATCTGGCTCCTGGTCATCATCGGCGCGATCATCCTGGTCCTGCTGAAGAAGACGACGCTTGGCCGCAGGATGTACTTCACCGGCTCCAACCGCAAGGCGGCGCGCTACTCCGGCATCCACACGGACCGGATCATCATCACGGCCTACATGATCGGCAACGCCATCGCGGCCTTCACCGGCGTTCTGTACGCGGCGCGCCTGAATGCGGCCGAGGCGTCCATCGGCGCGAACTTCTCGCTCGACTCCATCGCGGTCTGCCTGATCGGCGGCTGCGCCATCACCGGCGGCAAGGGCGGCGTCTGGGGCACGGTCATCGGCGCGATCATCGTGACGGCGATCAAGAACGGCATGAACTACGCGCAGGTCTCCTCGGAACTGCAGACGCTGGTCCTGGGCGTCCTGATCGTGATCGCGGTGTTCTTCAACCAGCAGGTGGACAAGATCCAGAGGAAGTAAGAGTCCGCCTCACACACATGGTTCCTGCGGCATAGGGCCGTGGAACATAGTATCTTTCATGGCCCTGTGCCGTGAAACACAACATCCAGTAAGGGAAAGGGAGGAGAAACATGAAGAGAAGGTTCTTAGCACTGCTGTTGGCGCTGGTGATGGTATTCAGCCTGGCTGCCTGCACCGCGGGCAACAACAATAAGCCCGCCGAGTCTCAGGCACCTGCGGATCAGGCCGAAGAATACCACTTCGTCATCATCCTGAAGGATCTGACCCGTCCGTTCATGATCAACATGGGCAATGACGCGGTCGCCGCCGGCAAGCTCGTCAACTGCAAGGTCGACGTTCAGGCGCCGCAGACTCCGAGCTCCACGGAGGAACAGATCAAGCTGATCGAGGATGCCATCGCCGCGAAGGTGGACGGCATCATCATCACCCCGGCTGACTCCAATGCCATCATCCCCGGCATCGAGAAGGCCAACGCGGCCGGCATCCCGGTCTCGACCCCGAACACCAAGGCCTTCGGCGGCGACGTGCTGAACTGGGCCGGCATCCAGAACTATGACGTCGGATGCGCTCTGGGCGAGCTGCTGGCCGAGTCCCTGGATTACAAGGGCAACGTGGTCCTGCTGGAAGGCATCCCCGGATCCTCCACCTCGATCGACCGCATCAACGGTTATACCGACACCCTGAAAAAGTATCCGGACATCACCATCCTGACGACCCAGACCGCGAACTTCACCCGTGCCGAGGGCATGAGCGTCATGGAGAATCTGCTGCAGAAGTACGACAACATCAACGGCATCGGCTCCGCCGATAAGGAGATGCTGCTGGGCGCCAACGAGGCCATCAAGGCCGCCGGCCGTTCCGGCATCAAGGGCATCGGCTTTGACGTGGAAGAAGACGTTCTTCTTGCCATCAAGAACGGCGAAGTTGTCGCGACCGGTGACCAGCATCCCGAGAGCCAGGCCTTCTGGGGCGTCATCTCCCTGTGGGCGCACCTCAAGGGCTATGCCGTTCCGAAGGAATGCGTCATCCCGATGGGCGTCGTCAACAAGGACAACGTGGACGAGTACCTGAAGCGCTACGAGAAGAAGTAAGACAGACCTGACCGTCTGACGGACCGGAACCGGCGGGGCCGCTGCTCCGCCGGCCCGGATGCACAAAAGAATCTGTTAAAACGTGCCGGGCCGTCCCGTTCTCGGGGCGGCCCGCGCATAAGGGAGCGCTCCGCGCGGTGTTATTAATTTAGGAGGAATCAAGTGAAATACACGCTTCTGGTGGAGAACAACAGTCTTTACGACAAATTCCTGCATGCGGAGCACGGCATGAGCGCCTACATCATCGACGACGGCGTCCAGGTGCTCTATGACTGCGGGTATTCCGATGCCTTTATCAAAAACGCCGAGGCTCTCGGCATCGACCTGACCCGGGTCGAGTACGTCATCCTGTCCCACGGACACTACGACCACTCCGGCGGGCTCAAGTACCTGATGGACTACTATAAGGAAAGACACGTCTATCACAAGCCGATTCTTCTGATGGCGGACGAGGACATCTTCCTGAAGAAGTACAACTTTATCGACAAGAAAAATACCGGCATGGATGTGACGCTGGACCGCGCGAAGGAGTTCTTTGACGTGCGCTTCGTGTCCGAGCCGATGCATCTGACCGACCGGCTGATCTACCTTGGCAAGGCCCCCCGCCTCAACCCGTACGAAGCGGCCTATCCGCAGAACATGAAGTGGAAGGACGGCAAGTACGTCGAGGACTACATCGATGAGGACGTGGAACTCGCCTACGTGCACGAGGACGGCGGCGTCAGCGTGATGACCGGCTGTTCGCACAGCGGAATCTGCAACATCATCGCGCACGCGAAGGCCGTGACCGGCGCCACCGTGGTGCACAACGTCATCGGCGGCCTGCACCTGCAGAAGCCGAAGGAAGAGCTGATGAAGTACACGATGGACTTCGTCCAGGAGACGAACATCGAGAACTTCTACGCCTGCCACTGCACGGACTTCCCGTCCCGGCTGAAGCTGGCGACCATCTCCAACATCTGTGAAACGGGCGTTTCCCTGACGCTGGAGTGGATCTGACACTGAAACAGATCCGGCACCGGTGCGCATCTGACGCAGAGATGCCATTTGACAACGGGCTTCAATCTTGTTATTCTTTTTCCTGATGAGGATGTCGTATGACATCCGTCATAGACCGGAGGCGTTCGGATGGAACTGACAAGAGTGGAAAAGAGAAACGTGTCCGAGGCGATCATCTCGCAGCTGCTGAATCTGATCGCGAACGGAGAACTGCAGCCCGGAGATAAACTGCCGTCGGAAGCGGAACTGGTCAGGGCGTTCGACGCCAGCAAATACAGCGTGCGCAGCGCGCTCGCGCAGCTCAACACGATGGGCCTTCTGTCCACGGAGCAGGGAAGGGGGACCTTTGTCCGCGATTCGTCACGGTCGGAACTCCTTCAGCCGCTGCTCGTCACCGGAGCGAAGGGATCGAAGCTCCTGCTCACGACTCTGGAATTCCGCTGCGGCATGGAGGCGGAGGGCGCGCGTCTCGCGGCAATGCGCCGCACGCCGGAAGAAGTGGAGGAGCTGCGTCAGGCCCTGGAGAAGATGAGAAAGTCGTTCCGGGGGAAACGTGCGAAGGAGTATGCTCGCGCGGATATCCGCTTCCACGTCGTGCTGGCAAAGATGTCCCGCAACAGCTGGATCCTTCAGTCCATGCGAATCGTGGAGAGCCTGTACCTCGCGGATCTCGAGAATACCACGCGGTGGGTCGAGTTCGCTGCCCACGAAGAGATCTTTGACGCCGTGGCCGCGGGAGACGCGGACCGCGCCTGTGCGCGGATGCGTCAGCACCTGCTCAAAGCCGAGGAGATCCTTCAGGAACAGATCCGGGAACAGAAGAAGTGACCGGAAAAGAAGTGAAATAAGAAGCAGGGCGCTAAGGCGTCCTGCTTCTTTTTTGCCGGAATGAGACCGTTATTTTTGTGCGGCGCTGTGCCGCGGAATGGAAGAGGCCCTATCCGCGCCGGAGGCGGGAGGGCAGCCGGACGGCCGGCGTGACCAATGGGACGGAAAGAAAAAGCAAGAGGCGCGCGGGAAGGATCCCGGTGCCTCTTTTTTTGTTGCGGGTCTGCTATTCAAGAAGATCCGAGCGGAAGTCTTCGGAGTGAAAGTAGTCCACGATAATGTCCCGGAGTTCCAGGACCGGCGTGCGGGTCTCGTTCGCGCGCCAATAGATGTGGCGCCGGATGGTGCACCACGGTTCGTCCAGAAGGAGGACGCGGTAGCGGTTCCGGACGGCGTCACTTTTCTGCGTCATAAAGAGCCGGTAGGATTCCTCTGTCAGCAGGGTGATGTGGTTGTTGACGTGGATGGAGGTGAGGATATCCTCCAGGCGGTCTCCCTTGAAGCGAATCTGCGGGGCAAAGCCGGCCGCCGCGCAGACCTGCTCCAGGTGCCGCCGCGGCCCTGTCATTTCACGGAAGGTGGCGTAGGAGCAGCCCCGCAGGGCGTAGATGCTCACGTGCTCCTGACCCGCAAGGGGGTGCCTGTCCGAAACGACCGCAGCCATGCGCTCCGAAGTGAGGATGTCGCTGCCCAGCAGGCCGGAAGAGATCTGCATCGAGGTGATGCAAAGGTCTGTTTTCTTGGCCGCGAACTTGGCGATGATGGTCTCCTCCGAGTCGTGGATGGCGTTTAAGGTCAGGTTGAATCCGTGCTCCAGGATGCGGTCCAGCAGTCCGGGGAACCGCTCCAGAGGCGGGGACAGGAGCTGGACGGCGCGCTCCTGTGCCTGCTTCATGGACTGAAGCTGGGCGGCGGCCGCGTCGAACTGGGAGAGGATGTTTTCCGCATACTGCAGGAAAGCCTCCCCGTATTCGTTCAGACTGATGTTGCGGCCGTGGCGGTCGAAGAGCAGGACGCCCAGTTCGGCCTCCAGCCGCTTGATGGAAGCGGAGAGTGCGGGCTGCGTGATGGAGAGCTGCTCCGCCGCCCGCGTCATCTGTTCCAGACGGGCGACAGTGCAGAAGTATTCCAGCTGCTGGCGGTCCATAGATCCCCCTGTCTGCGGCGCGGCGTGCCGCAAAGATGATGCCGATGGAAGTCAAAAATTATAAATTGATAATATCATGTTATAAGAGATTCGGCAAGTGCGCATTCGTTTATCAATTTACGCAAATTTAAGAATTAGACGCAAAGGACGCTATCGGGGATAATGTGGTCAAAGGGAAATGGGCAATTTGTCTACAAATCACAGAAAACAGACGACAAATGCCATCAAATTCACGAAAGGGGAGTAAAAGGGCATGGAGAGAGAACGATCAACGTGATGGACGTTCTGTTCCGAAAAACCCGTGAGGCTGTCCGTCTGCACCCCGGCGGACGCGGATGAGACGCACTGCGGGTCCGGGTAAAGAAAAGGATCATCGGATCACCGGCAAATCGCCGTCAAAAAGAAAGGGGAAAACATGTCACCTCAACTGTCGCTTATCATTATCGTCCTGGCGCTGTTTGTATCCATCGGAATCGGCTGGAAGACCGGTAAGAACATCGGTTACTGGTCCATCGCTTTCGCCTACGTCCTGGGCGTGTTCGTCTTTGGTCTGACCACCAAGGAAGTCCTGAGCGCCTATCCCTCCGGACTGCTGATCACCCTGATCGCCATCATGGCGTTCTACAATTACGCGAACGCCAACGGCGCCATGGGTCTGCTGGCAAGAAAGATCCTGTACCCGATGCGCAATTCCGTGCGTCTGCTCCCGATCGGCTGCTTCCTGGTCGGCTGGGGCATGTCCGCCATCATCGGCTCCTCTGCCGTGACCGCGTTCTATCCCGTCATCATCTACACGATCGCCCTGACCGCCGGTTGGGATCCGATCATCATGACCATCGCCTCCTGCTTCGGCAACATCGCCGGCGCTTCCATGCCGTGGTCCCAGACCGGTGCCATCATGAAGGGCATCCTGAAGGACATGGAGTGGGCGGAGAACATGGAGCTCTACGTCGCCAAGACCGCCGTCCTGATCACGATCGCCATGCTGGCGTTCTTCATCCTGGCCTACATCGTCACCGGTTCCTATAAGATCAAGAAGGTCGAGATGGAGAAGCCCGAACCCTTCAATGCCATCCAGAAGAAGACCCTGGTGGTCGTCGCCATCGTCGCCCTGTTCATGATCGTCCCGTCCATCGGCAAGTTCATGTTCCCCGGCACCTGGCTCGCCAAGCAGGCTGCGAAGTTCGACCTGGGCCTTGTCTGCTACTGCGGCGCCCTGCTCTGCGGCATCCTGAACCTCGGCGATGAAAAGGCCATCATCAAATCCATCCCGATGGGCACCTTCATCATGATCATGGGCTGCGCCACGCTGGTCGGCCTGGCCCAGAAGATCGGCGCGACCGAGTTCCTCGGAAAGTTCATCGCCACCTCCGTGCCGAAGATGCTGATCGGACCGCTGCTTGTCCTCATCTGCGGCGTCCTGTCCCTGTTCTCTTCGTACACGACCGTTATCGCCGTGATGTTCCCGGTGCTGCCGGCTATCGCCGCCGCGTCCGGCCTGAGCCCCGTGTACCTGCTCTGCTGCACGCTGGGCGGTTCCCTGGCCACCTCCATCAGCCCCTTCTCCTCCGGCGGTATGATGAACATGTCTTTCTGCCCTGATCCGGTGGAGCGCGAGAAACTGTTCGGCAAGCAGATCAAGACCGCTGTTATCGCCATGTGCTTCTACGTGGTCCTCTCCCTCGTTCAGTTCTTCGCCATCCTTGGCTAAGCCGGGACGGCGCTTCGCACTGCCGGCCCCGCGCCGGCAGTGCTCCGTAAAATGATACTCCCCAGGCGGAGGGAGTCACCGACTGCCCTTGGACTTCCCTCCGCCGTTCCCATTCCCTTAGGGCGCGGCCGAGCCCGCCGCCCGCGCGCACCGGGGAGACGTCCCCGCAGGGCGCGGCATATGCAAGAACATGCGGGAGGCCACCTGCCTCTCGCCCCGAATCAGAAACTGACAGGTGGATTATGAATAGACTGGAAGAACTGACTTCCCTGCTGGGAAGCGAAAAGGTGTGCGCCTTCGATGCGGCCGCCGAGGAGGACCGCAGCGCCGCAGCGGGCTTTGCCCCTGCCGCCGTTGCCGTTCCCGAGACGGACGAAGACGTCGTCCTGTTGATGGACTGGGCGCGTGAGAACCGCGTGCCCCTGGTGCCCGTTAGTTCTGCGGGCCCGCACTACCGCGGGACCACGAAGCCGGAGAGAGAAGGCACCGTCCTGGTGGATATGCGCCGGATGGACCGGATCCTGACCGTGACCCGCGAGCAGAGGATCCTCATCGTGGAGCCGGGCGTCACGCACGAGCAGATTGAAAAGACGCTGGCGGAAAACGATCTGGCTTTCCCGATGCCCCTGGCTCCGAAGGCAGGCAAGAGCGTCCTCGCGTCGGCCCTGGAACTGGAGCCCCGCATCAACTGCATGCACTCCTGGAACGCGATGGAGCCCCTGCGCTGCATCGACGCCTTCTGGGCGGACGGCACGCACATGTTCACGGGTTCGGCCGCGGGCGGTCCCATGGATCTGGAGAAACAGCACAGCAAGGGCAACTGGCAGCTCGATTCCTCGGGCCCGGCCCTCATCGACTATTACCGCATCATGGCGGGCTCCCTGGGCACGCTGGGAATCGCCGGCTGGGTCTCCCTGCGCTGCGAGGTCCTGCCGAAGGAGCACGTGATGTTCTTTGCGGCCTCGGACAGCCTGCAGGACGTCACGGACCTGGCCTATGACATCATCCTGAAGAGATTCTCGGACGAACTCTTCGTGATCGACCGCCGCGCCTTCGCGAAGCTGACGAAGTCAGAAGAGGAGGTCCCGGAGTGGATCCTCGTCATCGGTATCGCCGGCCGCGACAAGGCGGTGCATCTGCGCGTGGAGGGCCAGACCCTGGATATCCGCGAGATGGCGCAGGCGCGCGGCCTGTCCCTGCTCTCCGAGCTGGGCGGCGTCACCGGAGAGGAGATGCTCCAAATCGTGTCGCACGCCTGCCCTGCCGGCGACTTCTGGAAGGAGCGCGGCGCGGAAAGGGTGTACCAGCTGATCTTCCTGAACACGCTGGACAAAACCGGAGCGCAGCTTGCCGCCGCGAAGGAGGCGGGGCTTCCGGAAGGGTCCGCGGTCTACGTGCAGCCCCTGCATCAGGGCGCTTCCTGCCAGTGTGAGATCCTGATCCCGTACCGCGCCGGAGAGGAAGAACAGATGCGCGCACTGGCCGACAGACTGGCCGACGCCGTGCACGCCGCGGGCGGCTATTTCTCCCGCAACTACGGCGGCCACGCGGCGCGTCAGATCGAGGACCGGGAAGAGATCCGTCTGCTGCGCGGCGTGAAGAACATCTTCGACCCGCAGCACATGATGAACCCCGGCAAGCTGGGGCAGATCGAGGAGGCGTGAGATGGCGATCAAAGAATACCGGGACATGCAGAAGCGCTGCTCTTCGTGCAATTTCTGCAAGTGGATCCCCTTCGATAAGGTGAAGAGCGCCCGCTTCGCGGAGAACTGCCCCGCGCAGGCCTACTACCAGTACAACGGGTATTCGGCCCGCGGCCGCTTCCAGCTGGGTCTCTGCCTCGTCAACGACGAGCTTGAGCCCGCCGGCGAGACGCAGAAGGTCATCCAGAGCTGCCTCTCCTGCGGCGCGTGCGATGTCGCCTGCAAGATCTGCCGCTACAACCTGGAACCCCTGGAGCACAACCTGGAGCTCAAGAGAGAAGTGGTCCGCGCCGGAAACGAGACCGCCGTGCAGAAGAACATGCGCGCAAACCTCATGTCCGAGCACACGATGCTGGCCGGAAAGAAGAAAGAAGACCGCGATGCGTGGGCCGAGGGACTCGGCCTGATCGACGCCCGCAAAGAGGCCTGCGAGGCCCTGTTCTTCCCGGGCTGCCAGTACGCGTACAACCGTCCGGAAGAGGCAAGAAAGGCCGTGCAGGTCCTGCAGAGGGCCGGCGTGAAGGTGGGATACCTGTTTGAAGACGACGCCTGCTGCGGCGGCCGCATGCACCAGATGGGCATGCAGGAGGATTTCGAGGCGGCCGCGAAGGCCAACATCCGGCACTTTGACGCGGTTTCCGCGGATTACATTGTCACGCCCTGCGGCGACTGCTACCACGCCTTAAAGCGTCGCTACGCGGAACAGGGCCTTGCGAAGAAGGTTCTGCATCTAACCGAGGTCCTGGCCGCCCTGATCGAAGAGGGGCGCCTCGTCTTCACGAAGCGCGTGGAAAAGACCGTCACGTATCACGATCCCTGCCATCTGGGACGCCTGGGCGAGGGATACGAGCCCTGGAACGGCAAGGAAGTGAAGATCCGCAGCCAGATCGTCACCTGGGAGCCGCGCCGGCCGCGCTACAACGGCATTCACGGCGTGTACGACGCCCCCCGGAAGATCCTGGAGGCCATCCCCGGCGTGACCCTGGTGGAAATGGAACGCATCCGCGAGTACTCCTTCTGCTGCGGCGCCGGCGGCGGCTGCACGGAACTGGATCCGGAACTTTCGAAGTGGACGGCGGCGGAGCGCATGGAGGAAGCGAAGGCGACCGGGGCGTCTGCTGTGGTCACGGCCTGCCCCTGGTGCGTTTCGAACCTCTCCGCGGCGGAGAGCGGCATGGAAGTCACAGACATCCTGACCCTTGTCTGTGAGGCGTTATAGGAGGAAGCGACGATGGCACTTGACAGAGCTGTATATAAAAGACTGCAGGAGATCGTCGGCGAGCGTTGGGTGAGCGAGGATCCGGTCCATCTGGAGACCTACCGCTGCGCTTCGGTGCAGACGGCCAGCCACTACGGCCCCTACGACAACCGCACGCCGGTGCCGCAGGCCGTGGTCCTGCCCTCCACGACGGAAGAGGTGCAGCAGATCGTGCGCCTCTGCAACGAATACAAGATCGGCTTTAAGGCCTCGACCACCTTCTGGGCGGCCGCGGGCTATGTGGGCGACGACAATTCCATTCAGCTGGATATGCGCCGCATGAACAAGTGGGAGATCGATCCCAGAAACCAGATCGCCGTGATGGAGCCCTACGCCATCGCCGCGCAGATCCAGGCCGAAGCCATGAAGCACGGCCTCACCTGCGCGATCACCGGCGCCGGCTGCTCCACGTCCATCCTGGCCTCCACGGCCGGCTGGAACGGCGGCGGCCCCTCCACCATCTCGATGGGCAACAACCACGACAACCTTCTGGGCGCGGAGTGGGTGCTGGCCAACGGCGAGATCGTGCGGCTGGGATCCCTCGGCAGCGGCAGCGGCTGGTTCTCCGGAGAAGGCCCGCTGTTCTCGGCCCGCGCCATCCTGCGCGGCGCCCAGGGCATGGGCGGCGACATGGGTGTCTGTACCCGCATCGCGACCAAGCTCTCGCCCTGGCCCGGCCCCGACCACCTGCCCACTTACGGCGATGCGCCGGCCTACAAGGCCGACCTGCCGGACAACTTCAGGGCCTACACCATCTGCTTCCCGAGCTGGGACGCCTGGGCTCGCGGCTACACCGCCTTCTACGATAACGAGATCATTTATCTGGGACACCGTCAGTTCAACATGTTCGGCCGCGACCTTAAGGCCGCGATGATCAAAATCATCACGAATTCCGAAGCGCAGCTGGCCGACCTGAACACCCTTCTGGAGGACCCGGAAACCCAGCGCCAGAACGCCGATATGAAGATCGACACGCAGATCGTCATCGTCGGTATGACGGAGCGGGATCTGGCCTGGAAGGAGGCCGCCCTGGACGAGATTCTGGCGGACGTGGGCGCGCACAAGAGCGAGATGATGCTGACCAAGGAGATGGTGGACTACACGCTGGCCTACCTGATCCGCATGGGTCACAAGAACCTGAACTATGTGTACGCCGGCTCCTACGAGGGAAACATGGCCTGGTCCTCCAACGTGTTCGTGGACGCGGAATGGATGGAGACGGTGGTCGCCCTCAAGAAGAAGTGGGAGGACGAGCACGACTACTTCGCCCGTGTCGGCGGAGACTCCGGCCTGGGCTCCATGACCCGCGCCGGCGGCGGCGGTTCCACCGGATTTGAGTTCTTCATCCACTACGACGGCTCGGACCTGCATTCCGTGCAGGGCACCCGCAAGTACATGGACTACACGCCCATCTGGATGAAGGAACACGGCTTCGGCCAGGATCTGGGACGCGTGAACGACACGGCCCGCCGGGAGGACGGCTACTCCTACACGCAGGAGGAGCACAACAAGCTCTTCTACGGCACCCCTGCCGCACACCTGATGAAGTATCAGTGGAAGATGCGCGAACTCATGAACCCGAACCATCTGGGAGGCACCTATTACCGGACGCTGGATCCGGATTACCGTCCGGATGCCGAGTGAGGGAAGGCTCGCGATAAAAGATCTGTGCAGTATCAACGTTGTTCATTCAAGCAAGGAGGATCTTCATGGAAGGCAAGTACAGTCATCTGATTTACGACAGACCGTGGCCCGCAGAAAAGCAGTTTGAGGAAAAAACGCGCCTTCTGCATATCCATATGGACGAGCCCATCGGTATCTCGATGCGCAGCAGCACCACGTGGTACCACACGGCATCCGACAACGGCAAGGGACAGCACACGCAGGACTGCTCCGAGCTCCTATCCTGGATCAGCGGCGATCCGGAGCATCCCTGGGATCTCGACGGCGAGGTGATCCTGTATCAGAACGGCGAAAAGAAGGTCCTCCACAACAGCTTCTTCCTGGAGACGCCTCCCTATATGCCGCACTGCCCGTATCACGTCACAAAGACCACGCGTCCGATGATTCATGTCGCGGTCCCCGTGTCGTCCGACATGCATGTGACCGACATGTTCGATTTCCCGCTCCATGACGACGTGGAGACTCACTATTACGACAGTTACTACACCCTCGATGCGCAGGGCGACGACCGTCCGGAGATCCCCGGCGAAGTGCGGGTGCTGTACGCGGACGGCAAGAAGTGCCCGGGAGGAAAGGTCCTGCGGGTGTCCTGGTTCAAGGAGGACGTTCCCGAGGGACTCACCGGGATGCACAAACACGACTTCGACGAGCTTCTTCTCTTCATGGGCGGAGATTTTTACGACCCCTACGACCTGAAGGCGGAAGTCACCTTCACGCTGGGCGACGAGGAGTACACGATCAACAAGACGTCGTATGTGGCGGTGCCGGCGGGTCTCGCGCACGGCGGGTTTAAGATCCGGAACCTCACGCACCCGATGTTCTTCTGCGCGTTCCACAACACGGAGGAGTACCGGCAGATCCCGGTCTGATCCGGCCGGCGCGGGAAGAAGCGTTCCGTCCGTGCGGACGGGAACGGGAAAACGAAGATCTCAGTTCCGGCCTGTCAGCCTGAAAATGAAAGAAGCAGGACGCCGCGGCGTCCTGCTTTCTGCGCTGCGGCGTGCCTCATCAGGATGGACAGAGGACGGCAAGACAGAAAACGTGTGATACAGAAAAGCAGGACGCCCGCGGCGTCCTGCTTTCAGTTTCAATTAGGATTGTTTCGGGAACCGTCACAGAACGAGCGACGCGATGTACATCCACATCGGCACCGTGATGATGGCTGCCGCCGTGGAGATGAAGATAGCCGCGGAGATCTCGCGCACCTCTTCGTCGCCGCAGTAGGTCACGGCGTAGGTGGGCAGCAGGCTGCTGACGGGCATGGCTGCGTAGGTCAGAGGAAGGATGGAGATTCTTGCGGGCAAAGGCAGGAGCCAGCCGACCAGAAGAAAGAAGGCCGGGAGGATCATGTTGCGCAGGGCCGGGATGAGGAGATACCGCGGCTTGAACAGGCTGCGGATGGGGAACTGGCTCATCAGGACGCCGCAGAGGATCATGCCGATCGGGGTGCAGCAGGCCGAGAGGGCGGAGATGGACGTTGTGACCGGTTCCGGGAGCGGAATGTCGATCAGACCGAGGAAGAGTCCCACGAACGTGCAGAGGACCGGGGGCGTGCAGAAGAATTTGAGCAGATCCTTGCGGCCGGCCTCCATCTTGCCCGCTGCCCGGCTGAGCAGGAACGGCGGGAGCATGTAGTAGAGGAAACGCGTGGGGAGGACGAAGATCACGTAGTCCGCGAGGCCGGAGAGCCCGCGCATGTGCTGGACGACGGCAAAGCCGAACATCGCATAGTTGGCGAACATGACGGTGACGCGCAGGAGAGTGGACCGCAGGTTGCGTCCGAAGATGTGCCAGACCAGCAGGCCGATCAGGAAGTCCGCGACGGCAAAGGCAACACCGAAGAAGAAGAGGCCGACGGCATCGGCGACGCCGCCCTTGAGACCCTCCATCATGCCCTGAATCACGAGGGCAGGAATGAGGAGGTCCAGGACGAGGGCGGAGAGAGCACGCCCGGCCTCGCGGGCGCGGTCGAGGCCGATGGCCTTGCCGAAGACGTAGCCCGTGGTCAGCATGATCAGAAGTCGGAACGAAAGCGCGGTTACATTCATGCCGATAGTCCTTCCTTTGTGCAGACAACAGAGAACAGCGCCGGCAGATCGTGGCGTTGACGGCAGGCGCTGGTATAAAGATCGGGATGTGAAGAAGAAAAACGACGCCGCAGCGTCTGTTGCTGAAAAAATTGTACCCCCGCGCGGCGGAATCTGTCAAGTGCGGCGGGACGCGGGTATGAGGCTGTCATGGCGGCGCGCGCCGGACTTGCTTTTTTCGGGGAATCGTCTATGATGAAGAGGACTCGTGATCAAAAATGAACGGATCCGCCGGGGCGCCTTTGGGCGAGGCGTTTCCGGCTGAGGAGAGAGAAATGAAATATCGTCTGGTGCTGTGGGACCTGGACGGGACCCTGATCAAAACCGAAGAGGGAATCTACAGCTGCGTGCGGCACGCCTTTGCGCGCCTGGGGCTTTCCGGCCCGGAGCCGCAGGTCCTGCGCCGCTTTATCGGGCCGTCCCTCTACGATTCCTTCACGAAGCGCTGCGGCCTTCCGCCCGAACAGGCCGACGCCGCCGTGGAGTTCTACCGGGAACGCTACAACGTGACGGGCCTCTTCGAGGCGGAGGTGTATCCGGGAATTCCCGAGGCGCTCGAAGCCCTCGCAAAGGCGGGCGTCATGCAGATGGTCGTGACCAGCAAGCCGCAGGTCACGGCCAGGCGCGTGGTGGAGCATTTCGGCATTATGAGGTATATGAGGGATCTGATCGGGCCGGGCTTTTCCGACCGCGGCTCCCACAAAGAGGGAATGATCCTGGCAGCCGTGGACCGCGCCAATGAGCTGGCTGCGGAGGCCGGAGAGCCTCCCATCTCGCTCTCGCAGGTCCTGATGGTGGGCGACACCCGCTTTGACGCGGAGGGAGCCGCCGCGGCCGGCGTGGACTGCGCCGGGAACCTCTACGGTTACGGGACGCGGGAGGAACTGATCGCGGCAGGTGCGAAACACCTGGTCGAAACGCCCGCGGAGATCGTGGAGATCGTGGAGATCGTCACGGGAGAGGCGGAGGCGTAAAGCGGGCCGCCGCGCAGGAGAGAAGAGACCGAAAAAACAGGGACAGGACGAAGGAATTCGTTCTGTCCCTGTTTTGTTATGCAAAGGCAGCAGAAGAGGCGTGCGGCAGTCTTTGCGCGGAGCCGCGCCTGCGCGGCCAGTCACGGAGGAGGCACGCGCAGGGCGCCTCCGCGGCCGCTCTTACAGCAGCCCCAGCGTCTTCAGAAGGAAACTCCAGCAGAACAGCGTGAAGGTGCAGGCGAGGCTGGAGAAGACCACGATGTTGCCGGCCAGGGCGGCATCGCCGCCCATGGACTGAGTCATCGCAAAGGAGGACACGGCCGTGCCGGTGCCGGAACAGACCAGGATGGCGGCCAGATGCATGCCGCGGAACCCCAGCAGGACGCCGACGAAAAGTGCGATGGCCGGGACGATCACGAGCCGGCCGAGCAGGGCGGCGATGAGCGGGCGCCGGTTTTCCCCGACCTTCTCGAAGTGGAAGAACGCGCCCAGAAGGAAGAGCGTAAACGGGCTGGCGACGCGGGAGAGATCGCGCACGGCGGTGTGAAGGGGGCCCGGGAGCCGGATCTTCAGGAAAAGACATACCATGCCGAGGATGCAGCTGACGACCAGAGGCGTCTTCAGGCAGTCGAGAAGAAGATGCGGTACGGAGACCTTTTCTCCCCTGCCGCGGTAGTATTCCAGAATGATCACGGCCAGGATGTTGACCAGGGGGATCGTGGCGACGGAGAGCACGGTGACGATGCCGGGATCGCCGTCCGGGACGAGCGTGGTCGCGACGGGCAGGCCGACCACCAGGAAATTGGCGCGGAAGATTCCCTGAATCATGACGCCCCGCTTCTTCGGGTCCTTCTCAAGGAAAGGGACGACCAGGGCCGCCGCTGCGAAGGCGAACAGGATCACGCCCACGACGTAGACCATGAGCCCGGGATGGAACGAGGTGGTCAGATCTCCCGAATAGACGTTAAAGAACGTCAGGGCAGGCAGGAAGACCCGGAAGGCGACCCGGTTCATGGCGGGGATGGTTTCCTCGCGGATGATGCCGGCGCGGCGGGCGATGTAGCCCGCAGCCATGATGAGGAAAGAGGGGAGCACCGCGTTCAGGGAGATCAGGAAATTGTTCATGGGGACCGCAGTCCTTTCTTGGAATATGAAACAAAACGATGCGCCCCGCACTGCGGGGCGCTGATATTTTGTCTGGCGCGGCCGCGCACGCAGCGCGGCGGTCCGGTCTCCGAAAGCGAGACCGGAAAGCGGTTATTTGCCGATGTACTCGCGGAAGTCCGCGACGGTCTTCGCGGCCAGGTTGGCGAGGCCGGTCGTGTCGGAGATGGCGTACAGGAGGTTGTAGCCGCGCTCGAACTTCGCGAGAGTGTCTTCCTTTCCGGAGGAGACAGTGCCCAGGAATTTGTCCGAGGCGTTCACGACCTCTTCGATGTGGCGGATGGCCGCCTGCACTTCGGGATGGGCCGGATTGGCCAGATGTCCCATGGAGGTGGACAGGTCCGCGGGTCCGATGAAGATGCCGTCCAGGCCGGGGATGGCCGCGATCTTCTCGATGTTGGCCACGCCCTCGGGCGTCTCGATGGCGATCATCACGAGGATGTCCTTATTGGCATGGGCATAGTAATCGGCTTTGTCCAGACCGAAGCAGACCGCCCTCTGGCTTCCGGCGATGCCGCGCACGCCGGCCGGCGGGTATTTGCAGAAGCGCACCGCGTTCTCCGCCTCTTCTACGGTGGAGACGTAGGGGATGTGCACGCCCGCGGCGCCAACGTCCAGGGTCTGTTTGAGCATGACCATGTCGTTCCAGGGCACGCGCACCATCGGGAAGCAGTTGGTACCCTTCAGGGCCTGCATCATGGAGGCGAGACCGGGCAGGGTGGTCGGGGAGTGCTCGGAATCGATCACGACCATGTCAAAACCGGCCTCGGCAAAGAGTTCCGCGGTGAGGTTGCTTCCCAGCTGGGCCCACGCCGCGAGGACCTTGCCCTTGTTTTTCAGGCGCTCGGTGACATCAGAATGGAATACGACAGGTTTCATGGTAAGATCTCCTTCCCTTCGTGATTGCGGGGGGTCTTTTCTTTTTTTGTATTGTAGTGAGAGAACATGCGTTTGTCAATTGCCGGGAGATTCGCATCCGGCGCGGATCCGGCAAAAATGAACGAGATCATGCGCCGCAGGCATTCCTGTGCACGCGGGTCTCCGGCATCACAAACAACGGACTGCGCTGCAGGTTTCTCTGCATCGCAGTCCGCTGTTTTCGGTTTGGGACCTCAGTCCCAGCAGGTGAAGGGCAGAAGCTTGCCGACGTACGGGGTGTAGCGCTTGAAGCCTTCCGCATACTCCACGGTGCCGCGGCCGCGCAGCCAGTTGGTGGCCTGCTCCGCGCGCCTCTGTCCGCAGCGGGTGTAGTAGTCCGGCAGGATGGGCTGGCATTCGAAGCAGGCGACGGCCGCCATCTTGCGGTCCATGACGTCGGAGATGTCCACGTAGTGGTCCATGCGGAACTCGTTGAACTCGGAGTGAGGCAGGGAACTCTCGAAGAGGTACACGTCCGGAACGAAGTGGTTGGGCGTGTTGGGCAGGGCGCCGATCATGCTGGCGCCGGCAACGGCGCGGATGGCCGCCTTGTAGGTCTCCTCGTGGTCCACGTTGAGGGGGTCTCCCGGGGAGTGGGTCAGGACGATGTCGGGGCGGTAGTCCAGGACGCGCAGCTCGACCTCGCGGATGCGCTCCTCGTTCATGACCAGGGGATAATCGTTGTAATCGAGGAATTCGATGGTAAAGCCGAGCAGATCCGCGGCGGCCTGGGCCTCCTTGCGGCGGGTCTCCTTGCAGGCCTCGACGGTGCTGTTGGGGTTCTTGACCCAGTACTCGGGGGATTCTCCGCGTGCGCCCATCGTGAGGACCAGGAGTCGGATATCCCAGCCTGCGTCGTGGAACTTGATGAGGGTGCCGGCGGAGCGGGTGCACCAGTCGGCGCCGTGGCCGCTGATGACCATGAGACGTTTGTTCATTGATGTGCCTCCTTAGGTAGATAGTTAAGACCGAGAACTGCGGTCAGTACAGATAACTTTTGTAGAGGGCGTTGGCGGCGTCGATCGCGACGTCCACCACATGCTTTCTCATGGCGCCTTCTGCGAGGTCGGAATCTCGGGCGAGGATGGCATCCAGGATCTCCATGTGCTGCGCATACCGCTTTTTGGCGATCTCCGCCGTCAGAGGAGCGAGGCGGCTGATCATGTGGCGCTGCAGGATCAGGTTGTCCACGATTTTGATCAGACGCGGGTTCCCGGTCGATTTCACGATCGTGTCGTGAAGCCGGTAGCCGCAGAGCCGCGCCTTGTCCATCTGCTCGGGGTCGTCCAGATCTGTCAGGGCGGCGAACTCCTCCCGGAGATCCTCGAGGACGGACTTGTCCGCCCTCTTACAGGCGACGCGAGCCGCGATTCCTTCGAGGCCCTCCATGATCTGGGTGATCATCATGATGTTGTTGAGGTCCGGCTTCATTTTTACCGGCCCCTTGTTGGGGATGATCTCGATGAATCCCTCCGAGGCGAGAAGGCTCATGGCCTCGCGGACCGGGGTCCGGCTGACGCCGATGGCCTCGGCAATGGCCGTTTCGGAGAGATTGATGTCGTTCGAAAGGGGATTGTCCAGAACGAGCTGCCGGATGTATTCGTATGCTTTTTCCTTGGCGCTTTGGGACATGTGCGTGGGACCTCCCTTCTGATAATACAAATTGCATACCACGATTTGATTTGATTGTAGCCAAGGAGGCACCCGTTGTCAATCTGCACGGGAAAATTTGCTTGACAGTCATGTGATAACTGATGTATATCTATTGTATACAATCAGGCACCCGTTGTCAATCTGCACGGGAGAAAAAATTGCTTGACAGTCATGTGATAACTGATGTATATCTATTGTATACAATCCGTTGCACACCAGGTATTACCCGCCCGTTTCCGTTTGATATTTGTCAATGTGGAGGAAGAAATGGAGTACAGAAGCGCACGCCTGAGAGACCGCGGCCTGACGGAAGCTATGATGAAGGCTGCCGGCTATATCGACGAAGAACTGGAACGCCCCCTGATCGCCGTCATGAACACCTGGAATGAGCTGCATCCGGGACACGCGCATCTGCGCGGGATCGCGGACGCGGTCAAGGCCGGGATCCGGATGGCCGGAGGGACGCCGTTCGAGTCCAACACCATCGCCCTGTGCGACGCGATCCGGACGCCCCAGTCCAACAAGTATATCCTTCCGAGCCGCGAGCTGATCGCAGACTCCATCGAGGTCACGGTGGAGGCCTTCCAGGCGGACGGACTTGTCATGATCTCCACCTGTGACAAGATAGAGCCGGCGTGTCTGATCGCGGCGGCAAGGCTGAACATCCCCGCGATCATCGTGACCGGCGGTGCCATGCTGGCGGGCGTCCACAAGGGAAGGCGCGTCGGCAACCAGGACATGAACGATGCCGGGAGCGGGTTCCGCAAAGGCGTGCGGATGACGAAGGAAGAGATGAGCGCGCTGACGGACGATCTCTGCGGCACGGTCGGCGGATGCTGGGGCATGGGAACGGCCAACACGATGGCGTGCCTGGTCGAGGCCATCGGCATGAGCCTGCCCTACTGCGCCTGTGCGCATGCGGTCGACGTCAAGAAGACGCATATCGCGAAGCGGAGCGGCATCGCGATCGTGGATCTGGTCCGGAAGAACATCCGCCCTTCGGACATCATGACCCGGGAGGCGTTCGAGAACTGCATGATCGTCAACGAGGCGATCGCCGGCTCCACGAACACGTTTCTGCATCTGCCGGCCGTCGCTCACGAACTGGGCGTCGACCTGCCGATCGAGACCTTTGACACCGTCAGCGAGCAGACCCCCCTGATCTGCAACGTGATGCCCGCGGGGCCGTACTACATGAGCGACCTGCGCGATGCCGGCGGGATCCCCGCGGTGATGAAGGAGCTGAAGCCCCTTCTCCACAAAGACGTGATGACTGTCACGGGGAAAACGCTGGAAGAGAACCTGGAAGGCGTGGAAAACTACGACACCGGGATCATCCATCCGATCTCCGATCCGATCAAAAAGACCGGCAGCCACGTGGTCGTGAAAGGGAACATCGCCCCGCAGGGCGCCGTGATCAAGCGTGCGGCCGTGCCCGCCGTGATGATGAAGCACCGCGGACCGGCCAGGGTCTTCGAGGACTGCGAGGGCGCGATCGAGGCGATCCGCAGCCGGGACGTCGTCCCGGGTGACGTCGTCGTGATCCGGTACGAAGGGCCGAAGGGCGGACCGGGCATGCGCGAGATGGTCGACATCACCCGCACGCTCAGCTCGATCGGCTACGAGGACAAGGTGGGCCTCATCACCGACGGACGCTTCTCCGGATACTCGAGCGGTGCCGTGTTCGGCCATGTGTCTCCGGAGGCGCAGGAGGGCGGCCCCATCGCCCTGGTGCGCGACGGCGACATGATCTCCTACGACATCGAGGCGCGCACGATCACGCTGGAAGTATCCGACGAGGAACTCGCGGAGCGCAGAAAGAGCTGGAAGCCGAAGGAGATCAGCTACAAGGGATATCTTGCCAGGTACAGCCGGCAGGCCAGATCCGCGATCGCGGGGGCCAGCCTCCAATAACGTCTTTCAGTGGGACGGTCCCACTTGGAAAGAATACATAAAATGAGAAAGGATGAGTAAAGATGAAGAAGAAACTGTCTAAAGTGTTGGCACTGGTCCTGTGTCTTTGCCTGATCCTTGCGCTGGGAGCCTGCGGAAGCAGCACGCCGACGACCACCGCTGCGCCCACGACCACCAAGGCGCCGGAGACCCAGGCTCCCCAGACCACAGAGGCTCCTGCCCCGACGGTCCCTGAGATCGACTATCCGACCAAACCCATCACCGTCATCGTCGGTTATGGCGCCGGCGGCGGCACGGACCTGATCGTCCGCAAGCTGGTGGAGATCATGTCGGAAGATCTGGGACAGCCCATCAACGTCCAGAACGTTCCGGGCGGTTCCGGCTCCACGGCCGGCATCCAGGTCAACTCCACGCCTTCCGACGGTTACACGATCCTGGCCGGCCCGGCCAACATGGCCTCTCCCTGGAGAACCAGCAATTACTGTGATCTCGGCTGGGAGAACTGGTTCGCCTGCCTCGGCGCCACGGCCGCGCATGCCGTCCTTGTTCCCAAGGATTCCCAGTTCAAGACCATTCAGGACTTCGTCGAGTACTGCAAAGCCCATCCCGGCGAACTGAAGTGGGGCCATTCCGGATTTGGTTCCATGAACCAGACCTCCGGCGATATGATGCTGAAGTACCTCGGCCTTGAGGCCACGAGCATCCCTTACGGCGGCGGTTCCGAAGTCGCCACGAAGCTGCTGGCCGGCGAGATCGACTTCACCTGGCTTGCCTTCAACGAGTGCCCTGACTTCATCGCCTCCGGCGATCTTCGCGCCCTGGCCATCATGCGCCCCGAGGATGTGACGGTCGACGCCGTGACCGGTTCCTACACCGTTCCTTCCTTCCCGAAGGCCTATCCCGCGACCGAGCCCCTGCAGGGTATCCTGAGCTGGGGTCTGCACATCAAGAGAGATACCGATCCTCAGATCGTGGCGAAACTCGTCCGCTCCTTCATCAAGGCGACTGAGGACCAGCGCTACATCGACTACCTGGCCAGCATCAACGTGACGCCCGCCTGCCGCTACGGACAGGCCTCCGACGAACTGACCTCCTTCCTGGAAGCGTTCGTCTCCTGGGGGCTTGCCGATCTGGGCATGGCCGCCGAGGGTGTCTCCCCGGCCGACTTCGATATCCCGAGAGTTGAGGACTTCAAGTTCCCCGCCAACGACAAGGCGAAGAACGCCATCCCCTGGCCGGAACTGTAACCTTCCGGTTCGGATGACCTGTTGAGCGGGTCAAATGCGGGTCGGGTGGCATCCCTGCGGGTGCCGCCTGATCCGCTTGTCTGGCTGCTGCCGCGTCATTGATGTGAAGGAGAAAACGAAATGGACGCCAAAAAGAACAGGGGCTGGATCGAAGGTGTTGTGATCACCCTGATCGGGCTCGTGTGCCTGTATCTGGCCCTGACCATCCCCAACAATCCGGTCAAGCGCGCCGAGGGCTTCGTCGGCTTTATGGCGGAGGCAAAGCTCTTTCCGCTGATCGCCTCCTGTGTGATCACGATTCTGGGAATCGTGATGACGGGTTCCGATCTGGTCAAAAACAGAAAAGCCCCCCCGTTTTCGAAAGGGGAGCTCGTTCGGACGCTGATTCTGCTGGCTGCGACGGTTATCTATGTCGTGCTGATTCACAAGATCGGGTTCCTGATTTCCACGTTCCTGTATCTGGGCGCGACACTGTTTTACTATAATTATAAAGAGCGCAAGTGGTATGTTATTCTGGCCCTGACCGCGGCGTTTACCGTGATCGGGGCGTATCTGGTCCCGCTGGCCATCAACCTGCGGCTGCCGTAAGGAAGGAGGAGAGAACATGGGCATCCTTTTAAGCGAATGGTCGCACCTTCCTTCCGTGATCGGGGAGTTCTTCTCCAATCCCATCCTGATTCTGATCCTCCTGGGAGGACTGGTCTACGGATACTTTATCGGCGTGGTCCCCGGACTGGGAACGACCATGGGCATGGCCCTGTGCCTGGGCATCATCTTTAAAATGCCCCCGGTCTACGGCCTGACCCTGCTGATCGGCATCCTGGTCTCTTCGCTGGCCGCGGGCGGCATCACGGCGTGCCTGGCCAATATCCCCGGTACCGCGGCAGCAGCCGCGACCTGTCTGGACGGATATCCCCTCACGCTGCAGGGCAAGGGGCGGGAGGCGGTCGGCTATTCCTACGTCTCCTCCATCATCGGAACGCTCCTGGCTGCGGTCTTTATTTTCCTGATCCAGCCGTTCGTCACAAAGATCGCACTGTCGTTCGGAGACTGGGAAGTGTTCCTGTTCTGCATTTTCGGACTGATCGTGTGCGGATCGCTGACCGGCGGAAATCTGGTGAAAGGATGGGTCTCGGCCATGCTGGGTGTTATGGTCGCCTGCTGCGGCGCCGAGGGCATCCAGTCGGTCATGCGATACACCTTCGGCAACCCTTATCTCCTGGGCGGTGTGGATTCCACCGTGGTCCTGATCGGCCTGTTCGGTCTGAGCGAGGTTTTTTACATCCTGCGCACGGAAAAGGTCGTGAAGATCGAGGGAAAGGGCAGCTGGCCGAAGGTGGACATCGCCACGTTTCTGAGAAACAAGTGGAATATCATCCGCTCCGCCCTGGCCGGCATCTGGGTCGGCTTCATCCCCGGTGTGGGCGAGGTGGCGGCCTGCTGGTTCTCCTACGATATCGCCAAGCGATCTTCCAAACATAAGGAAAAGTTCGGCAAGGGCTCCGAGGAGGGCGTCATCGCCGCGGAGACGGCCAACAACGCCTCCACGATCGGCGCACTCATTCCCGCCCTGGCGCTGGGCGTTCCCGGAAGCGGGAGCGCGGCCCTGTTCATCGCCGCGATGATGATGATCGGCTACCGTCCGGGTCCCACCCTGCTGCTGACGTCGCCCGGCATCCTTTGCCGGATCACCTTCCTGTTTGTCCTGGGCGCGCTGCTGATGCTGGTGGTCGGCTTCGTGCTCTCCCGGTTCGCGATCTATTTCCTGTCCATCCCGCGCGCGATCCTGATGCCTTTTGTGGCGGTCTTCTGCCTGGTGGGCGCGTACGGAACGACCTACACCATGTTCGGTGTGGTGCTGGCGCTCGTTTTCGGCGTGGTCGGCCTGTTCATGAAGATCTACGAGTACCCGATCGCCCCGATGGTCCTGGGGATTCTGGTCGGCAAGATCATGGACACGAGCTTCCGCCGCGCCATGATGCAGTACGGGGCCAATCCGATGGACCTGTTCAGGCGCCCTCTGGGGCTGGCGATCATCGCCCTCCTGATTGTGGTCATGTTCTTCGAGATCCGCCGGACGAGAAAGTCCCGGGAAGAGAAAGCGGCCGAAGCGGCTGCGGAAGAAAACAAGTAAGAAACCGGGGATGCGCCCCGTCCTGCCTTTGAGACCGGCGCAGATCTTCGGTTTCGCGGCCACCCGCCGCCATACAGGAAAAGAGGGAGCATTTGCTCCCTCTTTTCTCATGATTTTGGTCAGACAGACATCCTTCCGCCGGACACGCTCCCGGTACAGGTGCGTTCTGCAGCCGGCACCCCAAGCTGTATGCGATCTCCCGGCCGGCGCCGCCATTGAAGCGTTTCCGAACACCTTTCTCCGTGCTTCTGCATCCGAAATGCCGCGGAAATGCCGGGAAGTCGTCTGAAAGCATACAAAAATACAACTTTGACGTTTTATTAACAACTTGTTCGCGGTATGCTTTGCAAAATAATACAACATTGCGGCGTGAAAGACAAGAGAAAAGACATCATATGTCTAAAATTGTCTGTTTTACACAGAATCCTGTCTGATTTTTTGTGAACAATGCGCTTGCCAATCCGAAACGACTCTGCTATTATCAAAGCGCAAAAAAGCAGACAACCAGTCAACTTTAGACAACTTATTCACCTGAAAGCCTCCTGTCGGTTTGACTTGTCTGGTGACGAAAGATACAATTGTCACAGCAGTTCGTTCCAAAACATAAAGAGGACGAAAGGAGACGCGTGATGAGCGATCAAGAGAACAGAATCCAGACTGAGCGGAAGCACAAGAGGCCTTCTCAGAGCGAGATCGTCGCCAAAAAGCTGATGGACTCCATCGTCAGCGGGGAATTCGAGACGGGCAGCAAGCTGCCGTCGGAGAAAGTGCTTTCCGAGCATTTCCAGGTCAGCCGCGTGACCCTGCGCCAGGCATTCAAGAAGCTGGAGGAACAGGGCGCCATCAAGGCGCGGCAGGGGAGCGGCACGTACGTAATGTATGACAGAAAGAACGCACCGGAGGAAGGGAGCGCACCGGCCGGGAAGGATGTCCTGAGCGGTGCTTTTACCTTCAATGTGAACAACTTCCAGGTCACGCAGTATCTGGACGCCCGCCGGGCGGTGGAACTGGCCGCGATCGACCTCGCGCTGGTCACCATGGACAACGACAACCTGTACCGCCTGAACGAGATCGTGGCGGAGCAGTACAATCCGGACTGCGTGGGAGAAAAGTACGCGGAACTGGACTGCCGCTTCCACCGGGAGATCTTCCGCGCCTCCAAAAACGAGTTTCTGATGTGCTTCTGGGAGATCCTGGAGCCGTGCCTGCGGGAGCAGATCATGCGGATCCTGCACGAGAAGGAAAGCTTCGATCACTCCAAGGAGATGCACCGCCAGATCTTCGAGGCGCTCCTGCAGCGGGATAAGAAAAAGGTCCACGAGCTGATGGACGCCCACTACGGGACCATCCTGGGCCGGTTCTTCATCCAGGCCGGACGCAAGGGAAAACAGGAATGATCCGCGGACGGATCGCCGTCAGACCTTATTTTTTCAGCGAAGAATAGAACGGCGGACCGCGTCGGAACAGAAAGGCTTCTGAAAAAGAACTGCATTCGCCGGGTTTCGGCAGAGGATATTTTGACACACACAAACAGGAGATCGGTCATGGAATACAGAAGTCACGCACTCAAAAACCGGGGACTCACGGAAGCCTTCATGAAGGCGGCCGGCATGGTGGACGAGGAGTTCGATCAGCCCCTGATCCTTGTCATGAATTCCTGGAACGAGCTGCATCCGGGCCATGCGCATCTCAGGAACCTCGCGGAGGCCGTCAAGGCCGGCGTGAGGCTCGCGGGAGGCACCCCCTTCGAATCCAATACCATCGCGATGTGCGACGGCATCCGCACGCCCGCTTCCAACAAATACATCCTGCCGAGCCGCGAGATCATCGCGGACTCCATCGAACTCACGGCAGAGGTCTTCCAGGCGGACGGCATGGTCCTCCTGGCTGCGTGCGACAAGATCGTCCCCGCCTGCATGATGGCGGCGGCCCGCGTCAACATCCCCACTGTGATCGTCACGGGCGGCCCGATGCTGGCCGGACGGCTCCAGGGCCGCAAGGTCGTGAACCAGGACATGAACGACGCCGGCAGCGGCTACCGCAACGGCGTGAAGCTCACCCCCGAAGAGATGCACGAGCTGACCGAGAACATCTGCGGCTCTGTCGGCGGCTGCTGGGGCATGGGCACCGCGAACACGATGAGCTGCCTGGCCGAGGCCATCGGCCTGACCCTTCCGGAGCAGGCCGCGATGCACGCGGTCGACGCCCAGAAGATGCGCCTTGCCAAGAAGAGCGGCATGGCCGTCGTGGATCTGGTCAAAAAGAACATCCGTCCTTCGGACATCATGACGAAGGCGGCCTTTAAGAACATGATGATCGTGAACGAGGCCATCGGCGGCTCCACGAACACCTTCATCCACCTGCCTTCCATCGCAAACGAGCTGGGCTTCAAGCTCCCGATGACCAAATTCGACGAGATCGGCTCGCAGACGCCGCAGCTGGTGGGCGTGATGCCCTCGGGACCGCACGACATGCGCGACTTCCAGTTCGCGGGCGGCATCCCGGCCGTGCAGAAGGAACTGTCCTCCCTGCTGGATCTGTCGGTCATGACCGTGACCGGAAAGACCCTGGGAGAGAATATTGAAAAAACCGTCAACTACGACACGTCGGTCATCCACACCATGGAGGACCCGATCCGCCCGACCGGGGCGCACGCGGTCCTGACCGGCAATATCGCGAAGAACGGCACCGTGATCAAGAAGGCGGCCTGCCCCGAGAGGATGCTGAAGCACCGCGGTCCTGCCCGCGTGTTCGACAGCTGCGAGGACGCGATGGACGCGATCCGCGCCGGCAAGGTGGCGGAGGGCTCCGTCATCGTGATCCGCTACGAGGGCCCCAAGGGCGGCCCGGGCATGCGCGAGATGATCGACATCACCCGCACCTTGAGCTCCATCAACTGCGAGGACAAGATCGCCCTGATCACCGACGGCCGTTTCTCCGGCTATTCGAGCGGCGCCGTGTTCGGCCACTGCTCGCCGGAGGCCCAGGAGGGCGGCGTGATCGCCATCGTCCGCGACGGCGACATGATCGCCTACGACGTGAACGAGCGCACGATCAACGTGGAGCTCTCGGACGAAGAGATCGAGGCGCGCCTTGCGGAGTGGAAGCCCCGCGAGATTCCCTTCAAGGGATACCTGAGACGCTACGGAAAAGCCGTTTCGTCCGGGGCGGAGGGCGCGATCATCAACCGCTGACCGCACAGTTTTGTTCTTGGGATTTCCAAACAGTGCTGCCCTCATTCAAAAAGGAGAAGAGCCATGCTGAAGGAAGTATCGGGACATACCAAAATGATGGGCACCGTCGGACATCCGATCGTGCACAGCCTGTCGCCGCTCATCCACACGGCGCTGGGCATCAAATACAACAAGGATCTCGTGTATCTGGCCTACGACATCACCGCGGACAAGGCGGGAGACTTCGCGCAGGCCATGCGCACGCTGGGGATTCTGGGCGTCAACATCACGATGCCCAACAAGCAGGCCATCATCCCGTTCCTGGATGAGGTCGACGGCATGGCCGCGCGCTGCGGCGCCGTGAACCTGGTCAAGAACGTGAACGGCCATCTGACCGGCTACAACGTGGATGCTGCGGGTTTCATGATCGGTCTGGAGCAGAACGGCATTTCCGTGACCGGAAAGCGCGTCCTCCTTCTGGGCGCGGGCGGAGCGGCCCGTTCCCTGGTGGAGGAGATGCTGGACCATAAGGTCGGGAGCATCTGCATCCTGAACCGCACGCCGGAGAAGGCGGAAGAGCTCTGCGCGGGGCGCGAGGCGTTCTCGTTCGGGCCCATGGAGCCGGAGCGGATGGCGCAGGAGGCCGCGGCAGCGGACCTGATCGTCAACACGACGTCCCTCGGCATGGCCGGCACCGGCGCGGATTACACGGACTTTGCCTTCCTGGACCGCGCGCACTGCCCCGTTGTCGAGGTGGTCTACTACCCGCTCAAGACGACGCTGCTTCTGGAGGCGGAAAAGCGCGGGCTGCCCATCGTGAAGGGACTGGACATGCTGATCTACCAGGCGCTGCTCACCTTCGAGATCGTCAACGACGTGAAGTGCGACTTTGCCGCGGATTACGCCTTTGTCGAAAAACTCCTGCTGGACGAGTTTGACCGCCAGGAGAGAGAGAAGGCGGCGGTTCGATAAATCGGCCCCTTCGGAGACTCCGGCGCCGGAGAGGGCAGCAGAACAGGCCGGAAACGACATGGAATTCGACCGTCAGGCACGGGAAACGGCGGGGGGCCGCGAAGGGCTGGACGGATTGAAGAATTGTAACCCGTCAACTTTCTTTTTCTAAAAAACTAGGAGGAAAACAATGAAAAAGAGAATCGTAGCCCTTGTTCTGTGTGCAGTCATGGTCCTGTCCCTGGCTGCCTGCGGCGGCGGCAACACTCCGTCCACCACGAAGGCTCCCACCACCACGGCTGCGCCCGGAACGACGCAGGCGACCAACCCCGAAGCGAAGGTCATCCAGATCGGTCATCCCGATCCTTCCGGAAAGTATTCCCGCTTCGACTTCGCGATCGACAAGATCAACGAGAAGCTGAAGGAGAACTGCAACGGCGCGATCCAGTTCCTGTCCGTCCCGAACGGCCAGCTGGGTACCGAGACCGATATGCTGAACGGCGTGTCCGAAGGCTCCATGGATGCCTGCATGATCTCCTGCGACACTTTCTCCAGCCAGGTCCCGATGCTGCATCTGTTCTCCATGCCGTATATGTTCAACTACTACGGCCAGAGCTTCCTGCTTCTGGATGATCCGGAATTCATGCAGAAGACCCGCGACGAGTTCGCCAACAACTGGGGCATCCAGGTGATGGGCGGCTACATGTACAACGGCCCCCGCATGCTGTGCGCCACGAAGCCCATCCGCACCCTGGCTGATGCGAAGGGCATGATCGTCCGTACGACCACCAACCCGATCGCGACCGCGACCTGGACCGCCATCGGCGCCAACCCCACCGTTATCGCGTTCTCCGAGTGCTACACTGCGTTCTCCCAGGGCGTCTGCGAAGCCATCGACTGCCCGGTCACCACGCAGCACATCTGCAACTTCTATGAGATCGGCAAGTATCTGAACTACACCGACGAGTACGACGTTCTGTCCATCCCGCTGATGAACAAGAAGCTGTACGAGTCCTTCAGCCCCGAGCTGCAGAAGGCTCTGGACGAAGCGTTCGAGTACGGCGTCAAGGCCGAGCGTGAGAATGAGATCAAGAACATCGAGCTGGCCGGCGCCGAGATGACCGATGGCACCGTCGCGAAGCTGGAGCGCTGCGATATCGACCGCGCCGAGTTCCAGAAGGCCTGCCTGTCTGTCCATGAGTCCTACTACAACGATGAGAAGATCGGCGGCCCCGACTACTTCGACTGGGCTTATGAGAAGCTCGACGAGGACAACAAGGCCAAGGGTTATCCGCTGTGGAAGGATCTTGCGACCTGGACGAACTACTCCAAGAAGTAATTCTCTCCGGAATGTAATTCACGGAAACCTGCAACACGGGCTGCCGCAGAATCAGCAGAGTATTTCTGCGGCAGCCTTTTCCGAAGCTGCACAGTTACATTTTGATTCGTGGGTCACCGACCCGAAGGAGAGAGGAAAAGAAGAGTATGAAGGCAGTGAAAAAGGGCCTTGACCGTTTCTTTAAGTGGTTCAACGGCCTCTATCTCGTGATCGCTACTGCCGCGCTGGTGTTCCTGGTCGTGACCTGCGCCCTGCAGGTCGCCAGCCGTTACATCACCTTCGTGCGCATCATCGGCATGGAGGAACTGGCGCGACTTGGATTTGTGTGGATGGTGTCCCTGGCACTCGGTCTGTGCGTGGCATATAAGTCCCACCTGCAGATCGACGTCCTGGCCAACAAAGTTCCCAAGAAAATTAAGCCGTGGTACGACACGGTCATCGATATTATCGTCCTGTTCTATCTGGTCATCCTGTTCTACTACAGCATCGTCAAGTGCATGCGCGTGCATCGTCAGGTGACCATCGTGTTCGAGATCCGTCTGGTGTGGCTGTACCTCGCCATGGTCGTCGGCGCCTTCGGCGGCATCCTGAACACGCTGAACAACATGTTCCAGCGCTTCTATTTCCTGAAGTATCCGGAGGAGGCCGAGGCTGCCGCGCAGACCAAGGCTCCCGACGAGATCGAGGAGGCGCTCGCCATCGCCGCGGAAGAACAGGAGGGTAACAAAGCATGAGTACCAATATTATTTTTTTCTTTGTCATGCTGTTCGTCCTGCTGTTCCTTGGCATCCCGGTCGTGTATTCGATCGGTCTGGACGTCGCCCTGTACATGCTGATCTTCAACGTGGGCGACCTGATCCAGATCCCGACCAAGATCTACGCGCAGAACGACTCATACGTGCTGCTGGCCATTCCGCTGTTCGTTTTCTGCGGTATGATCATGGAAGCCGGCGGTATATCCAAACGACTTGTTGACTTCATCTACCATCTGGTCGGCCGTCAGCCCGGCGCCCTGGGCACCGTGGCCGTTCTGACCTGTATGGTGTTTGCCGCTCTGACCGGTTCCGCCGTCGCGACGACCGTCGCCATCGGTTCCATCATGGTCCCGATGATGGTGGATCACGGCTATGACGCGAAATTCGCCGCCGGCCTGGTATGTTCGGCCGGTGCGCTGGGCCCCATCATCCCGCCGAGCGTCCCCATGGTCATCTACGGATCGGCCATGAACGTCTCCGTCGCCGACCTGTTCCTGGGCGGCGTCATCCCGGGCATCCTGATGGGTCTGTCCTTCATCGTCATCAACCTGGTGTACGCGATCAAGCACAAGGTGCCGCGCAGCACGGAGCCCTTCAACCTCAAGGAGACCCTGAAGGCCTTCTGGAAGAGCCTGGGCGTCCTGTTCCTGCCGGTCATCATCCTGGGCGGCATCTACTCCGGTAAATTCACCCCCACCGAAGCCGGCACCATCGCGGCCATCTACTCCCTGATCCTGACCATCGTGTACGGCCAGATGACTCCCAAAAAGTTCCTGGAGCTCTGCCGCAAGACGATCTCCTCGGCTGGATCCATCATGTGCATCATCTGCGTGTCGGGTGCGTTCGCGTATATCCTGACCATCGAGCAGATCCCGCAGAAGATCGCGGCGATGCTGCTTCCGTACATGTCCTCGCAGGCGATGTTCATGGTCATCATGTTCCTGTTCCTGCTGATCGTCGGCGCCGTCATGGACTCCGGCCCCGGCATCATGATCCTTGCCCCGATCATTTCGCCGATCGGTGTCGCCCTGGGCCTGTCCCCGGTGTACGTCGGCGTCATGTTCTGCTGCATCTTCTGCATGGGCGCCATCACGCCTCCGTTCGGCGTGACGCTGTTTGCCGTCACCCCGATCGCGAAGATCCCGTTCGCGGAAGTCTGCAAGGGCGCGGCCCGCTTTATCGTCGCGGCCTTCGCCGTACTGCTGGTGCTCTGCTTCCTGCCGCAGGTCGTCATGCTGTTCTTCTAAGCACCGCCGCGGCTTCATAACATCATCAACAGAAGCTTTTCTGCGGCGGACAGACGCCTGTGCGCCGTCCGCCGCAGCCTGATTCCGAGAGAAACTGTGGGTTTCCCGCGGGCGGAGCGGTTCCGTCTGCCGGGAAAACCGGAGAGGAGATAAACATGAAAGTTCTTGATCTCACCTTCACGTACAAGGCTGGCATGACCGGCATGAGCAAGTGGCATCCGGTGGTCACCTTCGAGAAGTTCGCGACCATCCCGGAGGTCGGCATGAACACGAGCAGCCTTCTGCTCGGCAGCCACATCGCCACGCATATGGACGCCGCGAAGCACTTCTACGACGACATGTACACCATCGACCAGACGCCTCTGGAGAAGTGCATCGGCGACGTGACCATCGTGGATCTGCGCGACAAGCCCGAGCGCTCCGAGATCACGGCCGCGGACCTGGCGAAGTACGAGCTGAAGGAGCGCATTCTGCTCCTGACCGGCTGGAGCCGCTATTTCCGCACCGATACACAGCGCTACAACACCCAGTATCCGTTCCTGAGCCTCGAGGCCGCGCAGTACTGCCCGGACCACGGTGTGAAGCTGATCGCGATGGACATCCCGTCCCCGGATCAGCCCGCCTCCATGGCGCCGCCCGAGCGCAAGTTCGAGATCCATCACCTGATGCTGAAGAACGAGGTCATCTTCGTGGAGGCGCTCGCTCACACGGATCTGATCGACCCCGCCAAGACATATGAGTTCATCGCCCTGCCCTTAAAGCTCGAGGGCCTGGATGCCTCTCCCTGCCGCGTCGTTCTCCTGGAAAAGGAGGACTGAGCCATGCGCTGGACTGCACTGCAGCTGGATGAACAGCGGTCCGTGAAGGACATGCTGGACATGACCGGCCGCACTTCGCTGATCACCGGGGGCTCCGGCGGCATCGGACGCGCGAGCGCGCGCGCCCTGGCCGAAATGGGCTCGAACGTTGTCATCACCGGCACGGAGCGCAGCCGCGAGAAGATGAAGGGCTACACGCAGTACATCGAGGAGAAGTTCGGCGTGCGCGCCGTCTCCGTTGTCTGCGATGTCTCCAGAGAGGAGGATGTGAACGCCCTGTTTGACGCCATCCGCAAAGAGTTCGGGGACCTGCACGCGGCCTTCATGAACGCGGGCTTTTTCCCGCGCGGCGACCTGGCCGACGGCCCCGTGAGCGAATTCGAGCGCTGCCTCTCCGTGGACGTGACCGGTGCCCTTCTGTGCGCCCGTGCGGCTGCGAACCTGATGATCGAGAAGGGCCACGGCGGCTCCCTGATCATGAACGGTTCCATGACCGGCCATCACATCAACCGCCGCGAGGACGGGGAACGCTACGGCGTGGCCTACCCGGCCGCGAAGGCGGCCGCCATCCATCTGACGCGCGCCCTGGCCGCGGACTACGCCCAGTACGGGATCCGCGTCAACTCCGTGAGCCCCGGCTACATCCTGTCCGGGATCCACGACGGACGCACGCAGGAATACTTTGACTACACCAGCGCCAACGTGCCGATGAAGCGCTACGGGACGCTGGACGAGATCGTGGGCGCGGTCGTCTACTACGCCTCCGACCTCTCTGCCTACACCACCGGCGCCGATCTTCTTGTGGACGGGGGTTACTGTATCTGGTGATCCCCCGCCATCTCCTTCTTTTTCTGCCCCACAGCTCTGCCTGCGGGGCAGAATTTTTATCCGGCAGACAGCCGGAAATATCAGAAGCAGCCAATCGCCGGAAGAATGCCGGCGTCAGAATGATTCCCGGCACTTCCGCCGCGAGGAGGGGTCCCCATGAAAAAGATATACTCCCTGGTCCACCTGACCGACATCCATTGCCCGCCGCCGGACTTCATCCGCGCGGCCGCGCAGGCCGGCTATGACGCCGTGAGCCTGCGCACCATCCCCCTGGGGCTTCCCGGGGAGAGCCGCTTCGACATCGCCGCGGACCGGGCCCTCCTGCGGGAGACGCGCCGGGCGATGGAGGAGACCGGGCTGTATGTCAACGACGTGGAGAACGCCCGGATCGCGGAGGGTCTGGACGTCCGCGCGCACGAGCCGGGGCTCTGTGCCGCGGCGGAGCTGGGCGTAAAGCACATCCAGTGCAACGTCTACAGCGGGGAGCCGGGGTTTTACACGGAGCAGCTCGCCCGGCTGTGCGAGCTGGCGGACACCTATGGCCAGACCGTCGAGGTGGAATTTGTGGCCTGGGCGAAGGTCGCTGATCTGGCGCAGGCGCTTCAGATGATTCGCGCCGCGGGCCGCCCGGACGCCGGCATCGTCGTGGACGCTCTGCACTATTCCCGCTCCCGCGTGCGCTTTGAGGAGATCGAGGCGCTTCCGAAAACGATGTTCCGGATCGTCCATCTGTGCGACGCGGGGGCGGAGATCCCGACGGACCGCGCCGGACTCATCCATACGGGGCGGGATGCCCGCCTGTATCCCGGGGAGGGAGCCATCGATTTTGCCCCGGTTCTCGCCGGTCTTCCGGAGGCCGTCCGCGGTGTCGAGGTGCCGAATCTCGTGCGGCTTAAGCAGCTGGGCCTGGTCGAACACGCGCGCCGGGCGCTGGAGAGCGCCAGACGGCAGGATTCGCCGGCGTGAGGCGGTCGGAAGGGCGCCAAACAGAATAGAACACAGATCATTTATTCCTCCGAAGAATAGAAAACGGGCCCGAGAGCTCCAAACTGTTCATTTTTCTCCGGCGGCGGAATTTTGCAAGAGGGCAAATCTGACAGTTTTGGCGGGCGCATGACAATGTTTTTGGACAATTTGAACGAATCCCCCCATTTATGAGGAGGTTTCTTTCAAAAAATGAGTATCTTTTGATAAACTTCAAAAAATGTTTGCCATTTGTTGAACGATTGTTGACAAAAACATGGTTATTCTGTACACTGGATTTGGTTTCACAGCGGGAGTTCTCCCGCAAACACTCCGGCCACACCGCCGGCCTCCTGGGCCTGATGATGCACCTGAAGAACACCGGCATCGTGATCTACACCTCGGACGCCATCAACTGCACGGACAACTACAACTTCAAGTATCCGGGCATCTGCTACGACTCCCAGGGCTTTGTCCAGTGCGTGAAGTATGTGCACCGTCTCGAGAAGCAGTACAACGCCACGATCTGGTTCAGCCATGACGCGAAGCAGTTCCATACTCTGACGCTGTCCGACCAGGGCTACTACGACTGAGTCCCCGGCCCGGACGGAACGAATCAGCAACGATCGCTGCGGCGGACGGAGATCATCGCCGTCCGCCGCGGTTTTCGCGAGAATGACCGCCGCAGGATGCGGCTTTTTGCGCCGGCAATGGCCGGAAGCCGCGGGGCGGAGGCCCGAACACACACATGGGCGCCGGAGAGGCGCCCGGCACGAAAGACGAGTGGAGGAGAAACATGTCCAAGGTTTTCGGTTACCCGCAGTTTGACGAAGAGGGCCAGCAGATCCTGACCACGTATGACAATGAATATTCCGCCATGATGATGGACATCCGCGTGTTCCGCATGGCTGCGGGACAGACCCGCACCTTCTGCTATGAGGGAGAGGAGTGCGCCGTTCTGCTTCTGTCCGGCCGTGTGACGTTCGCGTTCGAGGGCGGCCGCGAGACCGTTTCCCGCAAGGATGTCTTCACCGAAGGGCCGTGGGCCGTGCATGTGTGCACCGGCCGCGAGGTCTGTGTCACGGCGGAGGAGCCGTCCGAGATCCTGGTGCAGCGCACCCACAACGATAAGGAATTTGCCGGCAAGCTCTATTCCCCGGACGATGCCCCCTGGCATTACTCCGCCGTCGGCAAGTACGGCAACGTCGCCAAGCGTCAGGTCAACACCATCATCGACATCGACATCAACCCGAGCTCCAACATGGTGCTGGGCGAGGTCATGAACGATCCGGGCAACTGGTCCGGCTATCTGCCTCACCGTCATCCGCAGCCCGAGACCTACTACTTCAAGTTTGATCATCCGGAAGGATTCGGCGCCAGCTTCGTGGGCGATCAGGTCTTCAAGAGCGTGGACGGCAGCTTTTCCGCCATCCCCGGAGGAGAGCTCCATCCCCAGGCTGTGGCTCCCGGCTACCGCATGTACACCTGCTGGATGATTCGTCATCTGCCCGGGGATCCCTGGCTGCAGACCAGCCGCTTCGAGGATGACCGCTACCTCTGGCTGAACGACGCGAAGTTCGACTGAGTCACAGGAGAGAAGCGGGCCTTCCGGCCTGCCGACACACAGAGAAAACGCAGACACCGCCCGACCGGACGGTGTCTGTTGGACTAAAGCGGTGACCGCGGCAGCACCCGGCTTTCCTTTCGCGGGCTGCCCGCGCCGCGTGCCGGGACCGGCTTCTTCACAGAGTATCGCCTTCTTGCTCCACATCACAAACGCAGGAGAAAAAACATGGAAAAGAGAGTTGCGATCCTTAGTTTCGCGGACAGCCGCGACGACTACTTCGCCGTCCGCGAGGCCCTCGCGAATCAGTACACCGAGGCCCTGAAGTTTCTTGAGAACCACGCCACCTGCTATTTCACCCCCATCATCCGCGATCCCCGCAAGGTCAAGGAGGAGATGGGCAAGGTGAAGGAATTCCGGCCGCAGGCCGTCATCCTGAACCTCCCCATCTGGGCGGATCCGGTCATGCCGATGGAGGCCTCTCTGGAGACGGACGCCCCGATCCTTCTGCTGGGCAACACCCATCCGGCCACCTCGTCCCTGGTGGGCCTTCTGGGCGCGGGCGGCGCCATGGATCAGGTCGGCCGCAAGCACTTCCGCCTCCTTGGACTGGAGAATGGCGGCGAGGAGACCGTGCGCGCCTTCGTGGACGCCGCTGCGGCCGCGGATGAACTCTGCGGCTCGGAGATGCTGCGCTTCGGCGACAGTCCGCTTGGCATTGTCACGGCGGCCCCGGACCCCCTGCTCTGGCTCAAAGACTTCGGCGTGAAGGTCCGTCAGGTGGACGAGATGAAGATCGTCGCGGATGCGGAGAAGGTGGACGCGGAACGTGTCGAGGTCATGACAAAATGGCTGGAGGAGACCTTCGCTTCCATCGAGTTCGGCGACGGCTTCACCCCCGAAATTCTGGAGAAGCAGGTGCGTTCCTACCTCGCCCTCAAGGATATGGCGGAGGAGAGCGGTGCCCAGATCATGGGCATCCGTTGCCAGCCGGATCTGTCCAACGGCTACGCGAACCAGTGCCTGGCCATCACCCTGATCAACGATGAGGTGGACGCCTTCGGAGAGAAGCGCGGCGTGACCACGTCCTGCGAATCTGACGCGAACGGCGCCCTGACGATGCACATCCTGCGCCTGCTCTCGGGCCGTCCCGCCTCCCTGATGGACATCCGCCAGGTGCACGAGGCGGAGGGCACCCTCCTGATCGCCAACTGCGGCGCCATCCCGCTGTCCCACTATCAGGACTGCTGCGGAAAGTGCGGCGTCCGCATGATGCGCCATGCCTTCGGCGAATCCTGCGCGGCGTGCTGCACCGGCGAGAGGAAGACCGGTCCCGTGACCATGGCCCGTCTGTGCGTGAAGAACGGCAGACACTGGATGGCCATCGTGCGCGGAGAAAGCGTCGCCATGAGCCCCGAGATCCGCGCGCAGTCCCCGGCCCAGTTCCCGACAGCCTACATGAAGACGGCGCCTCTGGACGGGTTCATCGAGACCTTCGGTTCGAACCACATGCATGTTGTGGACGGCGATGTCTCCGAGCGCCTGATCTGGTTCTGCAAGCAGAAGAACATTAACTACAAGGTTTGGTAAGCACGTGAGCGAGATCATCACCGAGCCCGCACCGGGCATTTTTCAGATCCATATCCCCATCCCCCATAACCCTCTGCGCGAGGGAAATGCGTACTTCCTGCGCGGGAACGCCGCGCACGGAGACCTGCTGGTGGACACGGGATTTAAAATGCCGGAGTGCCGTGAGGTCCTGGAGAAGGCCCTGACGCAGCTCGGTGCGGACCGGACCCGTCTGCGCGTGCTGTGCACCCATATGCACGCGGACCACTGCGGCCTGGCGGACGAGTTCGCCGGTCCGGAGGGGCCGATCTACATGAGCGCGCGGGACCTGGTCTTCTGGAAGGATTTCCGCACCGGGACGCTGCAGACGGACCGCGCGGCCCGCTACGCGACGGAAGGCATGCCGGAGGACATCTTAAACCGTCTGGGGCGGACCGGCGGGGCCTATCCCCTGTCGATGTCCACGGACGATGCGCGCCTGACCGGCGTCCCGGAGGGCGGTTCCGTGCGCGCGGGAGACCGGGAGCTCCGGTTGATTCTGGTGCCCGGCCACACGCCCGGGAATTCCATGTACTACATCGAGGAGGAGCAGATCCTTTTTACCGGGGATCACGTCCTCTTCGACATCACCCCGAACATCACCTACTGGCCCGGGCAGGAAAACCCGCTGCGGGACTATCTGGAGAGCCTTCGCAGGGTGCGGGACATCCCTGTGCGCCTGGCCCTTCCGGGGCACCGGGAGAGCGGGGACTACCGGGCGCGCGTGGACGAGCTTCTGGAGAGCCACCGCATGCGGCTCGCGGAAGTCGAGAGCATCCTGCAGGAGGAACCCGGCCTGAGCGCCTTTGAGGTGACGCGGCAGATGCACTGGCGCGTGCGCGCGGCGGCCTGGAAGGACGTTCCGGACCGCCACAAGTGGTTCGCGTTCGGCGAGGGCCTGGCCCATCTGGACTATCTGTGCGCCGCGGGCCGGGTGCGCCGCGAACTGACGGACGGGACCTGGAGATATTACGCGTTGTGAGGGGAAGACGGCTGCAGCACACGGTGCCTGCGAACAGCCGCATGGCCGGACGCCGCGCAGAAACGGCGCCGCAAAAAAGGACCGGAGCGTTCCATGGGGATGCTCCGGTCCGCGCGGCTTGAGAGAAAGGAGAGGATCGTGTCGGACTATTTCGGGAAGGACGTTCCTAAACTGGGCTTCGGCCTGATGCGCCTGCCGCGGAGAGGCGTGTTCACGGACATCGAGCAGGTGAAGCAGATGGTCGATCTGTTCATGGAGGCCGGCTTCACGTATTACGACACGGCCTTTGTCTATCCTGGTTCGGAGGCCGCGGCAAAAAAGGCGCTGGTGGACCGTTATCCGCGCGAGAGCTACACCCTGTGCACCAAGCTGAACACCATGCTCGCGCCCACGGAAAAACTCGCGAAACAGCAGTTCTTTACGAGTCTGGAGCGCACCGGCGCGGGATACTTCGACTTTTACCTTCTCCATTCGCTGATGGAGAGCAACTATAAGAAGTACGAGAAGTATCACCTGTGGGACTTCGTGAAGGAGCAGAAGGAGAAGGGCCTGATCCGGCACGTCGGTTTCTCCTTCCATGCGGGACCGGAACTCCTGGATCAGCTCCTGACCGAGCACTCCGAGGTGGATCTCGTCCAGCTGCAGATCAACTACGCGGACTGGGAGAACCGGTCGGTCACGTCCCGGGCCAACTACGAGACGGCGCGCCGGCACGGCAAGTCGATCGTCATCATGGAGCCGGTCAAGGGCGGAAGGCTCGCGGATCCGCCGCGGGAGGTCAAAGAGCTGTTTCAGGCGTATCATCCCGATATGTCCTGCGCCTCCTGGGCCATCCGCTTTGCCGCGTCCCTGGACGGCGTCATCACCGTGCTCTCCGGCATGTCGAACCTGGAGCAGATGCGCGACAATCTCTCCTACATGAAGGCCTTTAAGCCCCTGAACGAAGAGGAGCAGAAGATCATTCAGGAGGCGCAGCGGATCATCGGGAATTCCGCCGCGGTCCCCTGCACAGCCTGCCGCTACTGCGTCCCCGGCTGCCCGATGGAGATCCCGATCCCCGAGATCTTCGCGGCGATGAACAAACAGCTCGGGAACGGCCAGGCCGAGGAGACCCGCGCGGCCTACGCCGCAGCGGCCGCGGAAGGGCACCGCGCCTCCGACTGCATCGGCTGCGGCCGGTGCGAGGGCGCCTGCCCGCAGCACCTGCCGGTCACGGAGCACCTGAAGAAGGCCACGGAGATGTTCGAATAGAAAACCGCCTCTTCGGAGAACGAAAAAGACACCTCGGGCAGGCGATCTGGTGTGCTACCCGTCAAGAGGACAGTGAATAATTAAAAAGTTTTGTGCCGCCAGTCGAGCAATCGGCTGGCGGTATTCTTATGCTGCCAAATGATAGTTCTCATGGTATTCGACAGGAGTCATCAAATG
>JAFRUR010000086.1 GCA_017438775.1 Lachnospiraceae bacterium
CCGCTCTTCTATGCTAAGATGTTTGTAGTTCATACGCTCCTCCTCTGTAGCTTTGGTGTGTGGTAGCTTCATTCTACACGAGGTTTGTATGAACTTCTTTTTTATTCCGTTAACTGTTGCTCTTGATAGTATAATTCACCGAAACAAAAAAAGAGCTGTGCACTTTCGTGCACAGCTCTTTTGGCTGACTGCGCTTATGCTTCTTCGATCGCGCCCATCGGGCAGGTCGCCTCACAGGCACCGCAAGAGATGCAGACATCGGGATCGATGACGTACTTGTCTTCTCCCTCGGAGATCGCGCCCACGGGACATCCTTCCGAGCAAGCTCCGCACTTCACGCAAGCATCGGTGATAACATATGCCATTAGATAGTCCTCCTTTCCTGAGCCCCGATGACCGGGGATCTTTCATTCGCGGAAATTATAATATGCGGTTTTTCGAATTGCAATAGATGAGGCAAAAAATTAGCGTCGACTAACTCCTTGCAGATTCCGCGGCCCGCCAGCACTGGGGGTCCGGGGCATAGAAGGAACCGTGCGCGGCGGCGGCCGCAGCGGGGCAGCCGCGGCAGACGGAAAGAAGCGGGCAGGAGGCGCAGGCCTTGAAGCGGTCGTACTGGCGGTAGGGCCGCATCGCCTGTTTCCAGAGGTCCAGAAGGCGGGTCTCAAACGCATTTCCGATCACGCTTCCCGGCACGCGGCGGCAGGCCATGACATCGCCGTTCGGGAGGATGGTGAGGTGCGAGAGGCCGCAGTGGCAGCCGTCCGAGACCGGCGCGCCGGGCTCCGGCGCGGGCAGACGCCCCTCCTCGAAGTCCAGAAGGGTCCAGAGGTGGTCCTTCTTGTGGAACACGGTGGGAAAGCCCTGCGCCTTCAGGTCCAGAATGACCTCACGGCACCGGACGAGAAGTTCCCGGTAGCCCCGCGGGGTCAGACCGTTGTCCCCGGGGCCGTCCGCGGGGCACCAGCGAGCGAAGGCGGCGTGGTCGGCGCCGGCCTGCGCGATGACGCGGAGAAGGTCGGGAAGTTCGGCCGCGTTCGTGCCGGAGACGGTGACCATGACGTGTGACGGGAGACCGGCCGCCTTCAGGCGCTCCAGGGCGGCCAGGGTCGCGTCGTATGAGCCGGGACGGCGCAGCGCGTCGTGCGTTTCTTTGAGGCCGTCCAGCGAGACCTGGTAGCCCTCGCAGCCGAGGGCCGCGAGGATCTTCGCCTGCCCCGTCGTCAGGTGGAAGGGGTTCCCCAGGACGTGAAAGGCGATTCCGCGCTCATGCAGCAGGGCGGCCAGATCCCAGAAGCGCGGGTGCAGAAGCGGGTCTCCCCCGGTCAGGAAAAAGACCGGGGATACGTCCAGGACATCGCACAGGTCCTGCGCGTTCGCGAGCACGTCGCGGATCTCCGTCCAGGAGACGGAATCCGTGTGACGCGCCCCGTCGGCGAAGAGATAGCAGTGGCCGCAGCGCTGGTCGCAGGCGTCGGTCAGATGCCACTGCAGACCGAAGGTGCCCCCGGCCATCAGAAGCTGTGTCCGCCTCCGCCGCCGCAGGACGAGCAGGAAGAACCGCCCGAAGAGCAGGACGAGCAGGAGGAGGAAGAACAGGAGGAACAGGACGATCCGCCGGACGAGGACGAGCTCGTGCGCGGCGAATAGGTGCGCGTCTGTCCCTTGTAGGTGACTTCGATGGGGCCCGCCACCACGGTCTTGTCCATGAAGGTGAGGAGCTCCTTGCGCGAGGACTTCCGGACCTTCGTGCGGCTCCTGACGATCAGGAAAGTGATGAGGCAGGAGGCGTAGAGCGCGAGAAGGGCGTCGGTGATGTAGCGCATGGGCTCCGCGATCCGGGCGCCGCGCAGAAGGGCGTTCTCCTGTTCAAAGACCTTTTTCGCGCAGCTGTAGTAGTCGCCCTTCGAGGCCATGCGGTAGACGTTGTCGGTGATGGTCTCGGCCTTCCGGTTGGTGATGACGTCCCAGAGATCGCCGTAGGAGAAGACGTAAAGCTGGCGCTTGTGCATGTCGACCAGGAAGAGGGTTGCGCTCTCGAACGCAAAGGTGTCGTGCAGGACGCTCTTGGCGAAGGCGTTGGTCGTGCCGGAGTAGCTGTCGGTGTTGGAGATGAAGAGGACGTGGCCCTTCTGCGTGATGGGCTTCATCGTCTCCAGAAGCTGCGTCTCTTCGGAAGCCGACAGCAGGTCCGCCTCATCGCGGATGACGGCCGTATAGCCGGTCGACGGGTTCGTGTACACGGTCTTCTGCGGCGCGGCCAGGGCGCGGACGGCCGGTGAGAGGGCCAGCAGGGCCAGGCCCGCGGCCAGGAAGAGGGCCAGGGCGGAGGCGCCGGTCCGGGCGCGGTTCCTCGAGCGGAACTGCGGCAGGGGCTGCGAGAGCAGACGGTTGCGGATGCGGATGGCATCCGTGAAGGACCAGACCACGAGGGCGATGCCGATCAGGGCGCCGATGTAGTACCACAGGTCGTCGACCGGGGCGAAGATGCGCACGCCCAGAGCCACGAGGACGGCGGCCGCGGGCTTAAGGAGGTGCGGGACTTTCTGGTTCATGGGCGGCTTTTCACGCACTGCGGGCTCCGGATCCGGAGTGGACTTCTTCCCCCCGCTCCGGAAGGCCATATAGATGCCGAAGCCGGCCATGCCCAGCAGAAGGATCCCGATGACGGAGAGGCCGGAGAAGGAGAACAGGAAGGCGAGACCCACAAAGAGCCACGGCAGGGCCCAGACCAGGAAGAAGACCTTGAGGAAAAGGCCGCCCGCGCCGGAGGACAATGTCCTTGAGGACGAGGTCTTCGCTTTGGGCGGGGTCCAGCCGGAATTCAGCACCGACTGCAGGCCGAAGTCCGCGAGGTGGCCCTCCTTGATGTGCAGGGCGTTGAGCTCGCGGTTCAGCATCCATGCGGAGAGGGCTGCCAGGAACACCGTCAGCACGATGAGCCTGCCGGGCGTCAGGGACAGCGGGGTCGCGAAGGCGAGCAGCAGGAAGAGCGGGACGGCCAGCGCGAGGTTGAGCAGCAGATACTTGGGGAGGGAGACGGGCGCTTCGACCGCGCTCTCTCCGGTCTGGCCATTGACGACGCTGTAGCTGATGCGGTCCCGGTCGCGGAAGGCGAGGAACCACACGGGGAAGAAAGCCTTGCTGATCTTCACGTGCTTCGCGGTGACGGCGTAGCGCAGGCTGTCCTTGTCCACGTGGTAGCGGGAGTACTCGTGGGACTTGTCGAAGCCCAGGAGCTTGTCCGCCACGTCGTCGCGGACGATGTCGCGGGCCATGTCGAGATAGACGTCGCTGGAGACGTCGCCGGCGTCCGCGTAAAATCCACTCATGTAGGAGGGGTCGAAGGGGACCGCCTCGGAGACGTTGTAGGGAGAGATGGAGTGGGAGAGCTCGTCGTAGAACGAGGAGGCGCTGTCGTAGGACAGGCCGGTGTAGTCGAACTTGACCTGGCGCCGCAGGGAGAAGTCGTCCGTGAGCGTGTAGTCGCCGTCGCGGCCCGCGCTCTTCTCTCCGGTGACCGTCTGGGCGCTGTCGCGGTGGAAGTCGTAGATCCAGTAGGGCATGTAGATGCCGTGCATCTGCTCCAGGGCGGCCTCGCGGGCGCGGCCCGAGGGGGCCAGGAAGGCGCGGGAGAAGCGCTTGCGGCAGATGTCCTCGGCCTCGGCGCGGGGCACCGTGAAGGGCAGGATCCGGTCCGGGCTGGCGAGGCGCTCAAGGCGCCCGGGGATGATCGTCTGCGTGCCGCAGTAGTGGCAGAACGTGACCGCGGTCTCGTCCGAGGTCAGGAGCTCCGCACCGCAGGCGGGGCAGGTGTGGACGCGGGCCGCGAAGGTGGCGCCGGAGGGTTCGGGCCGGACGATGGTCTCGGAGGAATCCTCGAAGGAGTCTTCGAGGGAAGGTTCGAAGGAATCTCCGGAAGAGGGTCGGAAAGAATCTTTCTTTTCCGCGAGGGGGTCGATTCCGTGCCTGGGGACATAGGTGCCCGCGTCAGGATCGCGAAACGCCTCCCGGTCGTCTTTGACCTGGGAAGCGGTGTAGGCGTTATGGCATGACGTGCAGAGGAGCATGCGTTTTTCGGGGGACCAGGCGAGCCGGCCTCCGCAGGAAGGACAGATGAACATGGCGTTTCCTCACTGCAGTGTGTGGGTGGACGGGTCATCCCTATCATAGCACAACGCGCGGAAAGCGTGAAGAAAAAAAGAAGCCCGGATGAGGCCGCGGGGGGCGGCGCGAAAAAGAACGGGTTCAGACGCGGCAGGTCACCCCGTGTCCTGCGGGAGGTCGGCTTTGGACGTGGCAGGCCGCAACGGGTGCGGCGGGGGCCCGGGGCGGGGACGGCTCCGCCGCGCGCGGGGGATAATTCTCCGAAACCGCGGCCCGCGCGGGGGATAATCCGCCGCGGCGCACGTGGAAACGCGGGCGCAGGCATGATAAATTATGAGTAGAAGCAGAAGTGTACCGTGGAGATCGTTCACAAGAGCAAGGATGAACCAAAGCGCATGCGCTTGAGTGTTTGCGCGGAATATGCTAAGATATACTGACGCGGTCTGTGCACCGGGCGCGGCGGAAAGAACGTTCGCCGGAAGCACGGGAGCAGGCCGGCGCCGCATATACAACCGACCATTTTTCATTTTTCTGGAAAGCTGGAAATCACATGAGAACATACGATATCATCGACAGCCCGGCCGCCGCGGCCTTTGCCCTGGAGGACGGCAGCGGAACGCCCGGCGATCCCCCTGCGCAGGGGTCGGACACGGCGGGGAGCGGCGCGCCTCACAGCGCGTCCGGGAACGGTTCCGACAATACGGAATATGAGGACGTCTGTTACATGTGCCGGCGCTCGGAGCGCACGGCGGGCCCCCTGATCCGGATGGGCCATGGCCTGTGCATCTGCCGCGACTGCATGCAGAAGACCTTTGACGCCTTCCAGAGCGGGAACGTGCCGGCCTTCTCCGGCCTCAAGATGGAGGACATCTCCAAACTTTCGGAAAAGCTCTCCGGGCTCAACCTCGCGGAGATGACCGGCATCACCGGAATCCCCGAGAAGCAGCGCGTGAAGAAAAAGAGCGACAAGCCGGCCGAGCGCCCGGTCTTCGACCGCAAAAAGATCCCTGCGCCGCACGTTCTCAAGGCGCAGCTCGACGAATACGTGGTCGGGCAGGAGCGGGCGAAGAAGGCCATCTCCGTGGCGGTCTACAACCACTACAAGCGCATCGCCGCGGATCCCTCGGACGGCGTGGAGATCCGCAAGTCGAACCTCCTTCTGATCGGCCCGACCGGCTCCGGCAAGACGTACCTGGTCCAGACGCTGGCCCGCCTTCTGGGTGTGCCGCTGGCCATCGCGGACGCCACGAGCCTCACGGAGGCCGGCTACATCGGCGACGATATCGAGAGCGTGCTCTCCAAGCTCCTGGCCGCGGCGGACAACGACGTGGAAAAGTGCGAGCAGGGCATCGTCTTCATCGACGAGATCGACAAGATCGCGAAGAAGCAGAACATGAATTCCCGCGACGTTTCCGGCGAGAGCGTGCAGCAGGAGCTTCTGAAGCTCCTGGAGGGGAGCCGGGTGGAGGTGCCCGTGGGTTCGGGCAGCAAGAACGCCATGGTGCCGATGACCACCGTGGACACCACCAACATCCTCTTCATCTGCGGCGGCGCATTCCCGGACCTGGCGGATATCATCCGCAAGCGGATCTCCTCAAAGAACGGCATCGGCTTCGGGTCGGAGCTGCACGAGGAACTGGACGAGGGACAGCTGCTTGAGAAGGTCACCGTGGAAGACCTGCGCCGCTTCGGTATGATCCCGGAATTCCTGGGGCGCCTGCCGGTGGTGGTCTCCCTGGAGGAACTGGACGAGGAGTTCCTGGTCCGCATCCTGAAGGAGCCCAAAAACGCCATTCTGCGCCAGTACGAAAAACTGCTGGCGATGGACGAGGTGAAGCTGGAGTTCACGGAGGGAGCCCTGAAGGTGATCGCTCACCGCGCCATGGAGAAAAAGACCGGCGCGCGCGCCCTGCGGGCCATCCTCGAAGAGTTCATGATGGACGTGATGTACGAGATCCCGAAGGACGACAACATCGGGCGCGTCACGATCACGGAAGAATATCTGGAAGGAAAGGGCGCTCCCCTGATCGAGATGCGGGGCACGTTCTAAGGCGCCCCCGGGGCGGAAACAGCTCCTGGCAGCCGGAGATAAGAAGCATATCCATTCACCATAATAAAATTCAGGAGGAACAGAGGACATGATCAGTTTGCGCGGCGTTTCCAAGACGTACGACAAGAAGGGCGTGCGGGCCGTAGACAACCTCAACATGGACATTGCCGACGGCAAGATCACGGGCTTTATCGGACCCAACGGCGCCGGCAAGACCACGACGCTCAAGATCATCACCGGCATCCTGGAACCGGACGAGGGCACCGTCACCATCGACGGCCTCGACATGCGCACCCAGCCGCTGGAGGCCAAGAAGCGCTTTGGGTTCGTCGCGGACAGCCCGGACAGCTTTCTGCGCCTGAAGGGCCTGGAGTACCTGCACTTCTGTGCGAGCATCTACGGGGTGGATCCCGCCGTCGAGAAGAGCAAGATCGCGGATATGGCGCAGCGCTTTGACATGCAGAAGGCCCTCAGCGACAAGATCAGCAACTACTCCCACGGCATGCGCCAGAAGATCATGGTCATGGGAGCCCTGCTGCATGACCCGAACGTCTGGATCCTGGATGAGCCGCTGACCGGACTCGATCCCAAGGCGGCCTTCGAGCTCAAGGAGATGATGCGCGAGCACGCCGCCGCGGGCAGGAGCGTCCTCTTCTCCACCCACGTGCTGGAAGTGGCGGAAAAGCTCTGCGACCAGGTCATCATCATCAACAAGGGACGCATCATCTTCCTCGGCACCCTGGACATGCTGCGCGAGCAGTACCCCGCGCAGGAGAATCTCGAAGACATCTTCCTGGAGCTGATCAGCCATGCGTAAAATGTGGGCGCTCACGCGCGTATTATTGAAATCGGGCGCCGCTCAGGGCTACGGCATGACGGTCGGCGCGAGCACGAAAAAGAAAAACCCGGTGATGACGGCCGTGCTGTACATCGTCATTCTGGTCTGCCTTATCCCGTACTTCACGATGGCCTTCACCTCGGGCCTGAACATCACGAAGGCCCTGCATCCGCTGGGGCAGGACCAGGTGGTCCTGGAGTTCATCTTCCTGGCCGGGAGCCTGATGACGCTGGTCTTCGGCATCAGCTTCATCCTGAGCATCTTCTACCTGAGCACGGACATCCAGACCCTGCTCCCGCTGCCGCTGCGCAGCGAGGAGATCGTCCTCGGCAAGCTGATCGTGACCTGGCTGTACGAGGTCTTCACCAGCGGCCTGCTCCTTCTTCCGATCCTGATCGGACACGGCATCGGCGCCCGCTGGAGCGTCCTGCAGTGGCTGCTTGGGGCCCTGACGTTCTTCTTCCTGCCCCTGATGCCTCTGGCCGTGGCCGGCATCTTCTCGATGTTCGTCATGTTCCTGCTGCGCGGACGTGCGAGCCGCGGCATGGTGATGGGCATCTCCACCATCTTCCTGCTGGCGGTGGTCATGCTGTTCTCCTCCGCGGGCGGCTACATGGGCAGCATGAGCGAGATGACGGGAGACAACGCCATCGCGGAAATGCTGCAGAACCTCGCGGGTTCCGTCATCGGAAAATACGGCAAACTGATCCCTCTCCTGGGACCGATGACGAAGGCCGTCTCGCAGCCCAGCATCCTGTGGCTCCTGGTGGTGATCGCGGGCAACCTGGTCTGCGTGGGCGTCTTCTGCCTCGCGGCGCGCGTGCTGTATCTGCCGGGCGTCCTGAGCATGAAGGAATCCGGCGGCAGGAGCCGCGCCATGACCGCGGCGCAGCAGGAGAAGATGCTGCGCAGGAGCAGCCCGTTCGGGGCCTGCCTCGCCAAGGAGTGGCGGACCCTGATGCGGTCCCCGGTCTTCTTCATGAACACCGCGATGATCGGCCTGATCTGGCCTGTGTTCTTCCTGCTTCCGCTGATCTTTTCGGCCCTGACCGGCGACGGCGAGAGCCTGTTTTCCCTTCTGGGAAGGGCGATGTACTTCCTGTCAGAGCCTGAGGCGGCTCCGATCGTCGTGCTGATCATCTTCGGCGTGACCGTTTTCGGCGCCGGCCTGTGCATGGTGGCGGGCACCGCGATGTCGCGTGAGGGCCGCAGCTACACCTTCATGAAGTGCATTCCGGTCAGTTACCGCACGCAGCTTTCGGCCAAGCTGGCCGTGGGCGTCGGCATCTCGGCCTTCAGCACGGCCGGATACGGCCTGATCGCCATGATCTATCTGGTCATCCGGGGCCTGTCCCCCGCGGCCATTCCGATCGCGCTCCTTTTGAGCCTCGCCATGAACGTGCTGGTGGGATGCGTCAACCTGTTCCTGGATCTGGCCTTCCCGAAGCTGAACTGGGAGAACGAGATGGTGGCCGTGAAGCAGCATTTCATCCCGATCATCGGCATGCTGATCAGCTTTGTCGTGGGCGGCCTGCTCTGCGCGGCGTACGGCATCCTCGTGATCGGCGTGGGCATGAACTATATCGTTGTCGGCCTGGTTCTCGGCCTGGTGCTCGCCGCCCTGGCCGCGGGCGCCTATTTCCTCGTGATGGCCTTCGGCCAGAAGAGACTGTCGCAGTTGGAGGATTGATTCCGTGATCCTGTCCTGTCAGCATCTGAGCATAGCATTTACCGGGGAGGAGGTCGTGCGTGACGCGACCTTCTTCCTTGAAGACCGCGAAAAAGCGGCCCTGGTGGGAAACAACGGGGCCGGCAAGAGCACGGTCCTCAAGATGGTGGCTGGACTCCTGCCCGCGGATTCCGGGCAGGCCATCCTGGCGCGCGGGGCGACCCTGGGCTACCTCGCCCAGACCCACGAGCTGACGGGGCGCGAGAAGCTGCGCGACTACGTCGGCGAGGCCCGACGCGCTGTTGTGGAGATCGAGGAGCGCATGCGCTCTCTGGAACACCGCATGAAGGAGGCGGAGGGAGAGGAACTCGAGGCGCTGATGAGCGCCTACGCCTCTGCCACCCACGCCTTCGAGGAGCAGAACGGCTACGCCCTGGGGAGTGAAGTGACCGGGGTCCTGAAGGGTCTGGGCTTCGCGGAGGAGGACTTCGGGAAACCCGTCGGCAACCTCTCCGGGGGCCAGATGACGCGGGCGGCCCTGGGCAGGCTCCTGCTGACGGCGCCGGACCTTCTGCTTCTGGACGAGCCCACGAACCATCTGGACACGAGATCCATCGCCTGGCTGGAGCAGTACCTGACCTCCTATCCCGGGGCCGTGCTGGTGGTCTCGCACGACCGCTATTTCCTGAACAAGATCGCCGGAAAGGTCCTCGAGATCGAGAACGGCGTGGTGAGCTCCTATACGGGCAATTACGACGCGTTCGCGGCCAAGAAGGCCATGCTGCGCGAGGCGCAGATGCGCGCCTACGAGAAGCAGCAGGCGGAGATCCGGCATCAGGAGGCCGTGATCGAAAAGCTCCGGTCCTTCAACCGCGAGAAGTCGATCAAGCGCGCGGAGAGCCGCGAGAAGGCGCTGGAGAAGATCGAGCGCCTGGAGAAGCCGCAGGAACTGAAGACCGACATGAACCTGACCCTCCGGGCCGGCTCGGAGAGCGGGAAGGACGTGCTGATGCTGCGCGGCCTTTCGAAGGCCTTCGGGAGCAAGGTCCTCTTCACGGACACGGACCTCCTGGTCCGCCGCGGCGAGCGCGTGGGCATCGTCGGGGAAAACGGCACCGGCAAGAGCACCCTGATGCGCATCGTGAGCGGGTCCGAGGCGCCCACGGCCGGGACCGTGACCCTGGGCACCGGCGTGACGGTGGGCTATTACGATCAGGAGATGCAGGTCTTGAACGACGAAAAGACCCTGTTCGAAGAGCTGCAGGACGAGCATCCGGACATGAACGACACGCGGGTGCGCAGCCTTCTGGCGGCCTTCCTCTTCTCCGGGGACGACGTGTTCAAGCGCATCGGGGACCTCTCGGGCGGAGAGCGCGGACGCGTGTCTCTGGCCAAGCTGATGCTGTCCGAGGCCAACTTCCTCCTGCTCGACGAGCCGACCAACCATCTGGACATGCCGTCGCGGGAGATTCTCGAGGACGCCCTGTCCCGCTACGAGGGCACCGTGCTCTTCGTCTCGCACGACCGCTATTTCATCAATCGGACCGCGACCCGCATCCTGGAGCTCGCCGACGGAAAGTTCACGGAGTATCTGGGCAATTACGACGATTACCTGGAGAAGAAAGCGCAGGAGGCGGAGAGGGCCGCGGCCGTTTCGGCCGATTCGGCTGCGCCGGAGAAGAAGGCGCGCGCGGACTGGCAGGAAGAAAAAAACCGCATCGCCCGGCTGCGGAAGCTGCGGAGCGACACGGAAAAGGCGGAGCAGAAGATCGGACAGATCGAAGAGGAACTGGAGAAAATCGGCGAGGAGCAGCAGCGGCCGGAGGTGTGCTCCGACGCGAAGCGCCTGCAGGAACTGTCCCTGCGGGCGGCGGAGCTGAGCGAAGCGCTCGAGGATGCCTACGCGGCCTGGAGCGCGCTCTCGGAGGAGCTGGAAGCGGCCGGGGCGTGAGGGGCGGTCCTTCAGGGCGTGCCCTGCGCGCCGATCTCCGCGCCCAGCAGGTCCAGAATGGCCTGCCACTTCTGCGGGGAAAGGGCACGCAGATAGGTCGTGAGCCGCAGAAAGAGCTCGGAATCTTCCTCGGTGCGGAAAAAGTCCGACGGGGAGATCTCCAGGACCGCGATCATTTCCAGGAGACGCTCCACGGAGATGCCCTTTTCGCCGTTTTCGAAATTGGTGACGAAGGACTCCGCGACCTCCATCTCGGCGCTCATGCGCCGCGCGGAAAGGCCCTTCTGAGAGCGAAGGTACGCACAGCGGTGACGGATCCAGTCGAGGTCGATGCGGCGTGGAACACTGCCGCCGGCCGCAGACGATGTGTTCATGGCATGACTCCTTTCCAGACAGGGGATATAAGAGCCGCAGGGCCCGCAGCGCGGGACCCGCGGCTGCTTTCATTATATGAAAACCGGGGAAACGGCCTGTTTCCCGAAGCGGTCATTTTTTGGCTGTTCTGCACGCTGTCAGAAGCAAAAAGGTGCATTTTGCCTCGCTTCGCACGCTTTCAGAAGCTGTGAGGGCCGTCCGGTGCCCTCCGGAGGAAAGCGGACAGGATTTGCTGATGCAAAAGCGAAAAGAATGCCTTATAATGTACCTAAAAGGAACACTTTGGCGTTCTCGCCATGCACACGGAGGAGGAACGTATGGAAACACTGGGGGCCCGCATCCGCGATCTTCGGATCGCGAAGGGTCTGACGCAGGAAGAGCTGGCAGACAGAATCGAGGTGAGCGGACGGACGCTGCGGCGCTACGAAAGAAACGAGAAGGCGCCGGATTCCTTCGTCCTGGCGCGGCTTGCGCAGGAGCTGGAGACATCGGCCGACGGCCTTCTGGGGCTGCCCGACGCGGGAGAGGCCCGGCGCGAGTATCACCGCCTGCGCGAGAGCGTGCGCGCCGGCGACGGGGAGTACTACTGGCTGTATGCCGGCGGGGGACGAATCGGCGGGCACCGGAGACCTTCCGGCACGGACCGCGACGGGAACACCGTGTATGAGCTTTCTCCCGTGCCGCCGCGGGTGGCGGACGGTCTGTGCCGCGCGGTCTTCACCCGCCCCCTGGTCGTGGAACGCGAAGAGGAGGCGCAGCTGTTCCGGCTCTTCGGCGGGGAGGCCATCGTGCGCGCGGACCTGTGTCACCGCCTCTTTCCCGAGGCGTCCGCCCCGGCCCTGGACCCGCCCGAGGATCTGCAGCGCAGGGAGGCGCTGGAGGGACTCGCCGAGTGGAGGTTTTTCCTGCTGTAGGAGGCGTGCCGGCCGGATCATCGGGGAGGATTCCGGCCCCCGATCGGCACACTTTGCTGTGTGAAAAAGTTGACAGTTCTTTTTCCTATCTGTATAATTAATTGCAAGATTCACGCGGAAAAAACCGCGTGTTCAAGGGAAAGGGAAGTGTTGGAGACCATGGCAGAAAAGTCGATCTCAAGTGCAGTCATCCACCGTCTCCCGCGGTATTACCGCTATCTGGGAGAACTGAAGGAAAACGGGGTCGAGCGCATCTCCTCGGCAGAGCTGTCGCAGATCATGAGCGTGACGGCGTCGCAGATTCGTCAGGACCTGAACCACTTCGGCGGGTTCGGGCAGCAGGGTTACGGCTACAACGTGGCCTATCTGTACACGGAGATCGGCAAGATTCTGGGCATCGACCGCCGGAACGATCTCATCGTCATCGGGGCGGGCAACCTGGGGCGCGCCATCGCCAACTACGGCAACTTTGAGCGCCGTGGCTTCCACATCGTCGCGATGTTCGACCGCCGCGCGGACCTCATCGGCATGGACCTGGGGAACGGCCTCACGGTGCGGAACGCGGCGGATCTGGAGCAGTACCTCGCGGAGCACCCGGTGCGCATGGCGGCCATCGCCATCCCGAAGACCGGCGCCCCGGAAGTGGCGGAGCGCCTGATCAAAAGCGGCGTGAAGGCCATCTGGAACTTCGCGCACATCGACCTGGAGGTGCCGGACGACGTGGTGGTGGAGAACGTCCACCTCTCGGAGAGCCTGATGGAACTCTCCTACAAATACCACAGCCGGCATCCCGAAGCAGAGTGACCTCACGAGGGCCCGTCAGTGCGGGCCTTTTTTCTTGAGCGCATCGAAAGAGCGCCCGCAGCAAGGAGGATGCGATGCGTTACGTTTTGAGCCGTGAGCAGGCGAAGGCGCTGGACGCCTTCGCGATGCAGACCGCCGGCGTGCCGTCCCTCGCCCTGATGGAGGAGGCCGCCATGGCCCTCGCACAGGAGGCGGAGGCGATGCTCCCGGCCGGGGGCCGCGCGCTCGCCGTCTGCGGAAACGGCAACAACAGAGCTGACGGCCTGGCCGCGCTGCGGATCCTCGCGGCCCGCGGATACCGGACCTGTGCCGCGCTGGTGTCCGGCGTGACCGGAAGCGCGGAATTCGAGGCGCAGCTCGCCTGCCTGCCCGCCATGGGCACGGAAGTGAAGACCGGCCTTGCGCCGGAGGACGTGTCCGGGGCGGACCTCGTCATCGACGCCGTCTTCGGAATCGGCCTGACGCGCCCCGTCGAGGGGGAGCAGCGCCGCGCCGTGGAACTGATGAATGCGGGAGACGTTCCCGTTCTGGCCGCGGACATCCCCTCAGGGGTGGACGGCTCGACCGGCGCCGTGCTCGGCTGCGCGGTCCGGGCCGCGAAGACCGTGACCTTCGGGCCGGAGAAGATCGGCCTTCTGCAGTATCCCGGGGCGGAACTGGCCGGAAGCATCGTCCGGGCGCCGCTGTGCTACACCGCGGAGATGATCTCCGCCGCGCAGCCCGGGTATTTCTGTCTGGAAAAAGAGGATCTGAAGGCGCTTCCCGCGCGGCCGCAGGGCGGCCACAAGGGCACCTTCGGGCGGGTCCTGGTGATCGCCGGCCAGAAGAACATGGCCGGGGCGAGCGTCCTGTGCGCACGGGCTGCCATGCGCGCCGGCGCCGGTCTGGTGCGGGTCCTCGCGCCGGAAGACAACCGTCTGATTCTGCAGACGGCCCTGCCGGAGGCGGTCGTCGGCACGTATGTGCCGGAGACCTTCTCGGTGGAAGATGTGAAGGAAATGCTGGCCTGGGCCGACGTCATCGTGATGGGGCCCGGCCTCGGGAGCGGCGGCCACGTGCGCGCCCTCCTGAACTATGTTCTGCAGTACACGAAAGTTCCCCTCGTTCTGGACGCGGACGCCCTGAATGCGATCGCGCGCGAGCCCGGGCTTCTGGCTCTGGCCGCAGGGCGTGCGGTCCTGACGCCCCACCCGGGGGAGATGGCAAGGCTTTGCGGGCTGGACGCGAAGACGGTCACGGAGAAGCGCGCCGTGCTGGCGGAGAGTTTTGCCCGCGAGAACGGCGTGGTCCTGCTCCTCAAGGGGGCGCGCAGCCTGATCGCCCGGCCGTCCGGGCCGGTCTGCGTGAACCTGACGGGGAATTCCGGCATGGCCTCCGGCGGGAGCGGCGACGTGCTCACCGGCGTCATCGGCGGACTGGTGGCCGGGGGCGCGGATCTGTTTGACGGGGCGTGTCTGGGCGCCATGGCCTGCGGCCTGGCCGGAGAGGCCGCCGCGCAGACCGTCGGAGAGCGGGCGATGCTGGCTTCGGACCAGCTGGACGGGCTCGCGAGAGTATTCCGGGAGGCGGAAGAGACATGGAAATGATATATGACCGCGCGGAGGCGCGGATCGATCTGGACGCGCTGCGGGAGAATCTGACCGCCCTGCGCGCCAATGTGGCGGAAGGCGTGAAGCTCTGCCTGGTGGTCAAGGCCGACGGCTACGGCCACGGCGCGGCGCAGACGGCCCGCGCGGCCGGAGACCTGGCCGACTGCTTCGCGGCGGCCACGCCGGAGGAGGCCCTGACGCTGCGGCGGGCGGGAATCAACAAGCCCGTGATGATCCTGGGCCACAGCCAGCCCTCGGTCTTTGGGCGCCTGATCCAGAACAACATCTGGCCGGTGTTCTACCGCGAAGAGGACGCGCGCGTCTTCTCCGAGACGGCCTGCGCCCTCGGAAAGACGGGCCGCTTCCAGATCAAGCTGGACTGCGGCATGGGGCGGATCGGTTTCCTCCCCGGGGAGGAATCGGCAGATGCCATCGCGCGCATCTGCGCGCTTCCGGGCGTGAGCCTGGAGGGCGTGTTCACCCACTTTTCCCGCGCGGACGAGGCGGACAAGGGACCGGTGCTGGATCAGCTCGAGACCTTCCTGACCATGAAGAAACTCCTGGAGGACCGGGGCGTGCACCCCGCCCTCTGGCACTGCGACAACAGCGCGGGCATCCTGGACCTGCCGCAGGCGGGCCTGTCCCTCGTGCGCGCCGGCATCGCGGCCTACGGCTGCTACCCCTCCGACGAGGTCAGCCGCGACGTGCCGCTGCGGCCGATGCTCTCGCTTCACGCGCGCGTCATCTACGTCAAGACCCTGCCGGCCGGCTGGGGCGTCAGCTATAACGCCACCTATGTGACCGACCGCGAGACCCGGGTGGCGACGGTCCCGATCGGCTACGGCGACGGCTACCCGCGCCGGCTCTCGGGCTGCGGAAGCGTCCTGGTGCGCGGCCGCCGCGCCCCGATCCTGGGACGCGTCTGCATGGACCAGCTGATGATCGACGTGACCAGGATCCCGGAGACGCAGGTGGGCGATATCGTCACCCTGATCGGGCGCGACGGCGACGAGGAGATCACCGCGGACGAGGCGGCCGGCCTGGCCGGGACCATCTCCTACGAACTGCTCTGCGGCCTGGGCGCGCGCATCCCGCGCGTCTACGTGGAGGGCGGCAGCATCGTCGGGACGCGGGACGTGTTCTGAGGCGCCGGACGCCGCATCCCGCCCCGGACACCCGGGATCGGACAGCGAGGGAAGACCGGGAGCAGAGGCCGGAAAGCGCAGCCTGCGGACGCTGTTCTGACGGGGCCTGTGCATCACAAAAGAATGTTTCGCGCCGCGGGCGCGATATGATATAATAACAAGAGAACGAACCGGGCCGCGGGGCCCGCTGCGGAGGTAACCATGTCTGGACATTCCAAATTTGCCAACATCAAGCACAAGAAAGAGAAGAACGACGCCGCGCGCGGCAAGATCTTCACCGTGATCGGCCGCGAGCTGGCCGTGGCGGTCAAGGAGGGCGGGCCCGATCCGGCCAACAACTCCAAGCTGCGCGACGTCATCGCGAAGGCCAAGGCCAACAACATGCCCAACGACACCATCGACCGGGGCATCAAGAAGGCCGCCGGCGACGCGAACAGCGTCAACTACGAGGTCGTCACCTACGAAGGCTACGGCCCGGCCGGCGTCGCCATCATCGTGGACGCCCTGACCGACAACCGCAACCGCACCGCTTCCAACGTGCGCGCGGCCTTCACCAAGGGCGGCGGCAACGTCGGAACGCAGGGCTGCGTCTCCTTCATGTTCGACCGCAAGGGCCAGATCATCATCGACAAAGAGGAGTACGAGGGAGACCCCGACGAACTCATGATGATGGCGCTGGATGCCGGCGCGGAGGACTTCTCCGAGGAAGAGGACAGCTTCGAGGTCCTGACGGATCCCGACGCCTTCTCCGGCGTGCGCGAGGCGCTCGAGGCCGCGGGCGTGCCGATGGCCGAGGCGGAGGTCACCATGATCCCGCAGACCTGGGCCACGCTTTCCTCGGAAGAGGAGATCCGCAAGATGAACCGCATCCTCGACCTTCTGGACGAGGACGACGACGTGCAGGCCGTCTACCACAACTGGGACGAGTAAGTCCCGCGCGGCGGCAGCACCAGAACTGCGCGGCCCCGTGCCGCGGCAGACAACGGAGGACGGTGCCATTATGAGATTCACAAAAATGCACGGCATCGGCAACGACTACATCTACGTGAACTGCTTCGAGGAGACGGTGCAGGACCCCGGCCCGCTGGCCGTGCGGCTCTCGGACCGTCACTTCGGCATCGGCGGGGACGGGCTCATCCTGATCTGCCCGGACCCGGAGGCGGACGCCCGCATGGAGATGTACAACGCTGACGGCTCCCGCGGGGCCATGTGCGGCAACGGGGTGCGCTGCGTCGCGAAGTACGTCTTCGACCACGGCATCGCGCATAAGAGCGTGCTGCGGATCGCGACGGACGCCGGCGTGAAGATCATCCACGTGGCCGGGGAAAAGGACGGAAAGGCCGTTCTGCTGACCGTGAACATGGGGGAGGCGCACATCGTCTCCCGCGGCTGCGAGGGCAGACCCGCGTCGGAGCTGGACCCCGGCGACGTCTGGGAGCCCATCGAGATCTCGGGCCGCACCTTCCAGATGATCGCGGTGGACGTGGGCAATCCCCATGCCGTGGTGCTCTGGAAGGATCTGGAGCGCCTGCGCATCACGGACGTCGGCCCGCAGTTCGAGAACCACGAGCGCTTCCCGGACCGCACCAACACGGAATTCGTGGAGGTGAAGGACGATCACCGCATCCGCATGCGCGTCTGGGAACGCGGCAGCGGAGAGACGCTGGCCTGCGGGACCGGCGCCTGCGCAGCGGCCCTGGCCTGCGTCTGCGCGGGCCTTGTGAAATTCCCCGTCACCGTGGAACTTCTGGGCGGGGAACTGAAGATCGAAAAGACAGACCTGGGAGAGATCTTAATGACCGGAGAGGCCGCAGAGGTCTTCACGGGGGAGGTATAAGCCTATGTACAGGATCAACCCGCACTACGCGAAACTGACCGGAAGCTACCTGTTCTCTACGGTGGCGCAGAAACAGCACGCATTCCAGGACGCCCATCCGGAAGTGGAAGTCATCCGCCTGTCCATCGGCGACGTGACCCAGCCGCTGGCGCCCGCCGTCATCGCCGCCCTGCATGAGGGCGTGGACGAGATGAGCCGTGCCGAGACGTTCAAGGGCTACGCGCCGGATCTGGGCTACGCCTTCCTGCGCGAGACCATCGTGGAGCACGATTACAAGGCCCGCGGCTGCCACGTCGAGGCGGACGAGGTCTTCGTCAGCGACGGCGCGAAATGCGACTGCGGCAACATCCAGGAGCTCTTCGTGCCGGAGAGCCGGATCGCGGTCTGCGACCCGGTCTATCCCGTCTATGTGGACTCCAACGTCATGGCGGGACGCACCGGCGTGTGCGACCCGAAGACGGGCCGCTACGAGGGCGTCATCTACATGCCCTGCACGCGCGAAAACGGCTTCAAGCCGGAGTTCCCGAAGGAGACGCCGGACCTCATTTATCTGTGCTTCCCGAACAACCCCATCGGCGGGGTCCTGACCAAAGAGGAACTTCAGGGATGGGTGGACTACGCCCTGCGCGTCGGCGCCATCATCCTGTACGATTCCGCGTACGAGGCCTTCATCGGCGAGGAGGGCATCCCGCACAGCATCTACGAGTGCGAGGGGGCGCGCGGCTGCGCGATCGAGTTCCGCTCCTTCTCGAAGACCGCGGGCTTTACCGGCCTGCGCCTCGGATACACCGTCATCCCGAAGGATCTGAAGGAACTGCACGACATGTGGGCGCGCCGCCACGGCACCAAGTACAACGGGGCTCCCTATATCGTTCAGAAGGCGGGCGCGGCGGTCTACACGCCGGAGGGACAGCGCCAGATCTTCGAGACCATCGGCTACTACAAGCGCAACGCGCAGGTCATCCTGGACGGCGTCAGGGCGGCCGGCTACTACGCCGTGGGCGGGACCAACTCCCCCTACGTCTGGTACGCGGTGCCGGAGGGCATGACCAGCTGGGGCTACTTCGATTACCTGCTTGAGAAGGCCGGCGTGGTCTGCACCCCGGGCAGCGGCTTCGGTCCGAGCGGAGAAGGCTACGTGCGCCTGACGGCCTTCGGCGACTATCAGAAGACCGTGGAGGCGGTGGAACGCATCCGTCGTCTGGGTGCATAAAAACCGTCCCGTTCGCAGCTTGGTTTTGGTCATAACTTGCGATGGACAAGAACGTCCGGCGCAGGTAAAATAGACACGGGTCCGGACGGCTTTCAGACCGGCCGCCCCGCAAATACGCAAGTCTTATCTTATTAGGAGGTAAAAACCCATGCACGAGTATCTTCAGATCGAAAAGGTCATCGGCCGTGAGATCATCGATTCCCGCGGCAACCCCACCGTTGAGGCCGAGGTCGTTCTGGCGGACGGCACCGTCGGCCGCGGCGCTGCCCCTTCCGGCGCTTCCACCGGAGAGTTCGAGGCTCTTGAGCTTCGCGACGGCGACAAGTCCCGCTTCGGCGGCAAGGGCGTTTCCAAGGCTGTTGCCAACATCAACGAGCGCATCGCTCCCGCCCTGGTGGGTGTGGACGCTTCCGACATCTACAAGGTCGACCGGATCATGCTGGATCTGGACGGCACCAAGGACAAGTCCGGTCTCGGCGCGAACGCCATCCTGGCCGTGTCCATCGCGGCTGCCAAGGCGGCGGCCCAGTCCGAGGATGTCTCCCTGTTCCGCTTCCTGGGCGGCCTGGCCGGCAACAACCTGCCCGTGCCCATGATGAACATCCTGAACGGCGGCGCGCATGCCTCCAACTCCGTGGATGTTCAGGAGTTCATGATCATGCCCGCCGGCGCCCCTTCCTTCCGTGAAGGTCTGCGTTGGTGCACCGAGGTCTTCCACGCCCTGGCCAAGATCCTGAAGGCCGAGGGACAGACCACGGCTGTCGGCGACGAGGGCGGCTTCGCCCCCAACCTTGCTTCTGACGAGGACACCATCGAGCACATCCTCCGCGCCATCCGCGAGGCCGGCTACGAGCCCGGCAAGGACTTCGTCCTGGCCATGGACGCCGCCGCTTCCGAGTGGAAGAGCGAGAAGGGCAAGGGTTTCTATCATCAGCCCAAGTCCGGCAAGGACTTCACCTCTGACGAGCTGATCGACCACTGGGAGAGCCTGATCGAGAAGTATCCGGTCTACTCCATCGAGGACGGTCTGGACGAAGAGGACTGGGAAGGCTGGAAGAAGATGACCGATCGCCTGGGCGGCCGCGTGCAGCTCGTCGGCGACGATCTGTTCGTGACCAACACCGAGCGCCTTGCGAAGGGCATCGAGCTCGGCTGCGCGAACTCTATCCTCATCAAGCTCAACCAGATCGGTTCCGTCTCCGAGACCCTGGAGGCCATCAAGATGGCCCATAAGGCCGGTTACACCGCCGTGACGAGCCATCGCTCCGGCGAGACCGAGGACACCACCATCGCGGATCTGGCCGTGGCCCTGAACACCCGTCAGATCAAGACCGGTGCCCCGTCCCGTTCCGAGCGCGTCGCCAAGTACAACCAGCTGCTCCGCATCGAGGAAGAGCTGGGCGAGTCCGCTGTTTATCCCGGCAAGGCCGCTTTTGCGTTCCACAAGTAAGCCCGGAACATTCTGAACCATCCTGCCGGCCGCGCGCCGGCGGGCGGTCTCCCGCTGAGCGGGGAGGAGGAAATGCGAATGGATAACTATGTCTGCACTGTCTGCGGATACGTCTACGAGCCGGAAAACGGAGATCCCGAGAACGGCATCGATCCCGGCACGCCTTTTGAGGATCTGCCTGACGGATGGGTCTGCCCGCTCTGCGGCGTCGGCAAGGACGAGTTCGCCAAGGAAGAGTAAGTTCTGCAGAAATGCCTGTGCGGGCGTCTGTCCCGCTTCACAGGAGGCCTGTCTGACCCCCGCGGCCGGACAGGCCTTTTGAACACAGGCCGGGAAACAGCACAAGAGGTTGATATTTGTACAGCTGGTTTCATCTGACGAAGAAAGAAGAGAGGCGTCTTAAGGCGCTTCTTGCACCATATCTGCAGGATGAGCGCGTGCAGAGCATGCGGGTGTTCGCGCAGCACGGAGGGACGGACACCCTGACCCACGTGTGGCACGTGACGCGGCTTTCGTATCTCTGGAACCGGCGCCTTCACCTGGGCGCGGACGAATCCGTCCTGACGACGGGCGCGCTCCTGCACGACTTTTATCTGTATGACTGGCACGTTCCGGACAGGAGCCGGCGCGGCCTTCACGGCTACACGCACCCGCGCGCGGCCTGTGTGACGGCGGTGGAGGCTTTTGACATCGGCGAGCGTGAGCAGCAGGTGATCCTGTCGCACATGTGGCCGCTGACGCTGCGGACCGTGCCGCGCTCCCGCGAGGCCTGGATCGTGTGCCTGGCGGACAAGGCCTGCTCCCTGAAAGAAACGGTATGCAGGGGGAAAAGGAGAAGCAAGATATGTGGCTGAGCCGGTATTTTCTCTGGTTTCTGGGCTTCGGCCTTTTGGGTTGGATCTATGAGACGTCCTATGTGACCATCAAGGAAAAGAAGTGGTCGAACCGGGGGTTCCTGTTCGGACCGGTGCTCCCGATCTACGGGGTCGGCGCGGCCCTGATCTGCGCGGTCGTGGAGTTCGTTCTGAAGGACGGCTACACCTGGTGGCAGATCTTCCTGATCTCGTACCTGGGGAGCGTCGTGCTGGAGTACAGCACGCACTGGACTTTGGAAAAACTGTTTCACGCGTACTGGTGGGACTACCGCGATATGCCGCTCAACATCAACGGGCGCGTGTGCGTGCCCGCGTCGATCGCCTTCGGCCTGGCGGGACTTCTGGTGGTCTACGTGCTCTATCCCGCGGCGGAGGCTGTCACGGCGGGAATCTCCCCCATCGTGATGGAGCTCCTGGCTCTGATCGGTATGGCGGTGATCGCCGCGGATGCGGCGCTGACGGTGGCTGCGCTCACCAATTTTGAGAACATGGTGCAGTCGGCGCAGGATGCCCTGAACGCCCACATGGAGCGCTACGTCGCGACCGCGGCGGATGCAGCCCAGAACGCGGCCGCGCGCTTCGACGAGGAGCGCGAGCGCTTCTTCGAGAAGACCGTGTCGCACATGGCCGGCCACGCGAACGCGGCCTACCGCAGCGCCTTAAAGCGCGTGAAGGGCCTGCGTCTGGAGAGCATGTCCTCCGGGGAGAGCGCGAAGCAGAGCGCGCAGGCGCTGTTTGAGCGCCTGACCCGGCGCGTCCGCGAGACCGCGGGCGTTGTGCGCACGGCGCTGACGCCGGACCGCGGACCGGAAGAAGCCTATCTGGAGCCGGAAGAGTTTGCGGCAAGAATGGCGGATGAAAACGGGACCGGAGCGAAAGAGGCCCGCGGCCGGACAGAAACGGATCCGCCAGAAGCCGGAGACTCTGCTCAAAACGTCGGGAAAACCTGAGGCTTGACTGCAGGGTAAGAACGAAGGGCAGATATGTCTGCCTCAACTATATACCGCGGGGACCGGGATGCCAAGGACCCTGCGCGGCGCAGGGATGCGCCGGAAAGGGACGGAAGAGGAAGCGATGCGGAAACTGACGCTGGGACTTTTCGCCCATGTCGACGCCGGCAAGACCAGCCTGGCCGAGGCCATGCTGTACACGTCCGGCGCGCGCAGGGCCCTGGGGAGGGTGGACAAACAGGACGCCTTCCTGGATACCCATGCGCTGGAGCGGTCCCGCGGCATCACCATCTTCCTCGGACAGGCGCGGTTTGCGTTCGGGGACACGCAGTTCACGCTTCTGGACACGCCCGGGCACACGGACTTTTCCGCGGAGACGGAGCGCGCCATGCAGGTGCTGGACGCTGCGGTCCTTATCGTGTCCGGCCCGGCCGGGGTGCAGAGCCACACCAGGACCCTGTGGCGGCTTCTTGCGCGCTACGGCGTGCCGACCTTCGTGTTCGTCAACAAGATGGATTCCCCGGACGTGTCCGCGGAGGAGGTCCTGGCGCAGATGCGCGAGATCCTCGGAGACGGAATCGTGGATTTCTCCCGCGGAACGGACGGAGCGGAGTTCGCCGAGGAGGCCGCCCTGTGCGGCGAGGAACTCATGGAGACCGTCCTCGCCGGGAAAACTCCCGATGCGGCGATGCTGCGCCGGGCCGTCACGCGCCGCGAGATCTTCCCCTGCTATTTCGGGAGCGCCACGCGCTGCGAGGGCGCCGATGCCCTTCTGGCGGGACTGGACGCGTACGGGCCGGAGCCGGCCTATGAGGCGGAACCCGGCGGCCGCGTCTACAAGATCACCCACGAGGACGGGGTGCGCGTGACGCACCTCAAGGTTCTGGGCGGGACCCTGAAGGTGCGGGACGTCTTCCCCGGCACCCAGGAAAAGATCGGACAGATCCGGCGCTACGCCGGAGGGAAATATGAACTTGTGACCGAGGCTGCCGCGGGAGAGATCTGCGGTATCCCCGGTCTTTCGGATACCCGGGCCGGACAGGCCTTCGGGAGCGCGCCGGAGGGAATCACCCCCGCGCTTACACCGGTCCTGCGCTTCGACATCCTCCTTCCGGAGGGGCTCGACGCGGCGCAGGCCTGGCCGAAACTGCGCGAGATCGGGGAGGAGCAGCCGGAGATGGCCGTTTCCTTTGACGAGCGCTCCGGCCGCATCCGCGCCCTGCTGATGGGAAAGATTCAGTGCGAGGTGCTGCGTGACGAGGCGCTCTCGCGGTTCGGCTGGGAGATCGGCTTCGCCGATGCGGGCGTCGCCTACCGCGAGACCATCGCGGCCCCCGCGGAGGGCGTGGGTCACTACGAGCCCCTGCGCCATTACGCGGAGGTCCACCTCCTGCTGGAGCCCGGCGCGCCCGGGAGCGGCCTCGTCTTCGGGGCCGCCGTGCGCACGGACGACCTGGAGGAGCGCTGGCAGCGGCTCATCCTCACGCATCTGAAGGAGAAGGAGCATCTGGGCGTGCTGACCGGCGCACCCGTCACCGATATGCGGATCACGCTGATCGCGGGCCGCGCCCACGAGAAGCACACCGAGGGCGGGGATTTCCGGCAGGCGACCTACCGCGCTGTGCGCCAGGGCCTCATGGAGGCCGGCACCGTTCTTCTGGAGCCCGTTTACGCCTTTACCCTGGCCGTGCCGGAGCGGTGCGTCGGGCGTGCCATGACCGACATCGAGCGCCGGGGTGGGAGCTTTTCCGCGCCGCACGTGCGCGGCGGCGAGGCTGTCCTCGAGGGGAAGGGGCCGGCCGCGACGCTGCAGAACTATCAGGCCGAGGTGAGTGCCTACACCGGAGGCGAGGGCCATTTTTCCGTGAGTTTCGCAGGCTACGAGCCCTGCCGGAACGCGGAGGAGGTCGCGGAGCAGACCGGGTACGACGCGGAGGCCGACACGGACAACCCCTGCGGCTCCATCTTCTGTTCGCACGGCGCGGGCTATTACGTCCCCTGGGATGAGGTGCCCTCCTTTATGCATGTGGACAGCGGCCTGGGCTATTACCGCAGGCGCCCGGCACAGGACGAATTTGCGGATGCCGGCGCCCCTGCGGAGCCGGAGAGGAGCTACGCGTCCTACGCCGCGGAGAACGAGGAGCTGAAGGCGATCTTCGAGCGGACCTACGGGCCCGTAAAGGTCCGCGTGGGCGACTGGGACCGCCCGCCGGCGCCGCCTCGCCCGGAAAAACCCTACGTCTACAAAGAGCGAAAGCCTGTCAAAGAGTATCTCCTGGTGGACGGCTACAACGTGATCTTTGCCTGGCCCGACCTCAACGCTCTGGCCGCGCAGGATCTGGGGGCGGCGCGCGGGAAGCTGCTGGACATCCTGGCGGATTACCGCGGGATGCGCGGGTGCGAGATCATCCTGGTCTTTGATGCCTACCGCGTGCAGGGGCATGCGGAGGAGGTGTTTTCCCGGCATGACGTCTACGTGGTCTATACCCGGGAGGCGGAGACCGCGGACCGCTACATCGAGCGCACCGCGCACGAGATCGGGCACCGCTACCGTGTGACCGTGGCCACCTCCGACGGGGTGGAGCAGGTGATCATCCGCGGGGCGGGCTGCGCCCTGCTTTCCGCGCGGGACCTCGCCGAGGAGATCGCCCGCGCCAAAGACAGGCTCCGGGAGGAGCATCTGGACAAACACGCCGCGGGCCGCGTCACCGTGGCCGACGCCCTGTCCGAGGAGGCGAGGCGGGCGCTGCGGGAGGCCGCGGAAGAGGAGCGCTCCGGAGGGGCGTCCGGGATCTGAAGTTTGACAGTCCCGGGAGCTTTCGGGCGCGGAACGGAGACGGCTCTGTCTGGCTGCAGCCGAAGCCGGACAGGGGGCCTGCCGACAGGATCGATCCGAAGAGGGAATGATCCGAAGAGAAGAGCAGGCCCGGCCCGGCGAGTTTTGACTTGATAGGCCCTGTCAAATTGCTATAATAAGTAAATCAGGGAATGTGCGGGCCGCGGAAGAGGCGGCGCGCAAAGAGGAGGGAGAGCATATGAAACTCGGAACCAAGTGTGTGCAGGAGGGCTATACGCCCGGCAACGGAGAACCGCGCCAGATCCCGATCATCCAGTCCACGACCTTCAAGTACGACACCAGCGAGGACATGGGCAAACTTTTTGATCTGGAAGCCAGCGGATATTTCTACACGCGTCTGCAGAACCCGACCAACGATCACGTCGCCGCGAAGATCGCGGCGCTCGAGGGCGGTACCGCGGCCATGCTCACTTCGTCCGGACAGGCGGCCAGCTTTTTCTCCCTGTTCAATATCTGCGAGTGCGGCAGCCACATCGTGGCCTCGTCCTCCATCTACGGCGGCACCTTCAACCTGATCGACGTGACCATGCGCAAGATGGGGATCGAAGCCACCTTCGTCTCTCCTGACTGCACGGAGGAAGAACTTGAGGCGGCCTTCCGCGAGAACACCCGCGCGGTCTTCGGCGAGACCCTGGCGAACCCTGCGCTGACGGTGCTTGATATCGAGAAATTCGCGGCAGCGGCGAAGCGCCACGGCGTCCCGCTCATTGTGGACAACACCTTCCCGACCCCGGTGAACTGCCGGCCCATCGAGTGGGGTGCGAACATCGTGACCCACTCCACCACGAAGTACATGGACGGCCATGGCGTGGCCGTGGGCGGCGCCATCGTGGATGCCGGGACCTTTGACTGGATGGCCCATGCGGACAAGTATCCGGGCCTGTGCACGCCCGACGAATCCTATCACGGCATCGTCTATGCGGAAAAGTTCGGCATGGGCGGCGCCTTCATCACCAAGGCGACCGCGCAGCTGATGCGCGACTTCGGCTCCATCCAGTCGCCGCAGAACGCGTTCTATCTCAACCTCGGCCTCGAGAGCCTGCACGTGCGCATGCCGCGCCACGTGGAGAACGGTCTGGCCGTCGCGAAGTTCCTGGAGAGCCGCCCGGAAGTCAAGGCGGTCCGCTACCCGGGACTGGAGTCCGACCCTTACTACGCCCTCGCGAAGAAGTATATGCCGAACGGCACCTGCGGCGTCGTTTCCTTTGAGCTTGCCGGCGGCCGCAAGGCGGCCGAGAAGTTCATGGCAGCCCTGCGTCTCGCGGCCATCGAGACCCACGTGGCCGACGCGCGGACCTGCTGCCTGAACCCGGCCACTTCCACGCACCGCCAGATGACGGACGAGCAGCTCGCGGCGGCGGGCATCCCCGCCGGCATGATCCGCATGTCCTGCGGTCTCGAGGACAAGGACGACCTGATCGCCGACCTCGCGCAGGCGCTGGAGGCCGTGAAGTAAGCGCGAATCCATTACGGCCGCGTGATGAGGAAGGCCTGCGTTCAGACAAAAAAGCGGGACAGGAAGGCATGATCGCTCTTGCCGCCGCGGGAATCGGGCTGTACAATAGAAAAAAGGGCCGTCCGCTGTCCGGCGGGCGGCCTTTCTGTTTTTTTGTTGTTCGAAGGTCTGCGGTGAATCGTGAACAGCCGCAGAGAAAAGGCGTTTGCCGCAGACTCCGGAAAACGTGTTTTCCGGAAGCCGGCCCGGGAAAGAAGAGAAGGGAGGGGATTCCGTGCACAGCAAAAGCGACGTCGACATGACGACCGGCACCATCTGGAAGCGGATTCTCTCTTTCACTCTGCCTCTTCTGGTAGGAAATCTCTTCCAACAGTTTTACAGCACCGTGGACAGCATCGTGGTGGGCGATTTTGTCGGCGCGAATGCTCTGGGGGCCGTTGCCGCAACGGCGCAGATCATCAACGCGCTGATCGGTCTCTTCATGGGCTTCACCACCGGTGCGGGCGTGGTGATCTCGCAGTATTACGGTGCCCGCAGCATCGAATCGATGCGCCGGGCCATCCACACGGCGGTCGTGTTCTCGGTGTTCCTCAGCGTGGTGATGACGGCCCTCGGCGTGTGTTTCACCCCGTGGATGGTGCGCGCCATGAAAACGCCGGCCGCCATCGCCCCGGAGGCGGTCACTTACCTGCGGATCTACTTCGCGGGAGGCGTCGGCCTGGTGTTTTACAACATGGGCGCGTCGATCCTGCGCGCGGTGGGCGATTCGCGCCGGCCTCTGTATTTCCTGGTCCTGTCTTCTGTCCTGAACGTCATCCTTGACCTGGTCTTCGTGATCGCCTTCCGGCTGGGCGTGGCGGGCGTCGGCTATGCGACGATTCTGTCACAGCTCATTTCGGCCCTGGCCATCTTTGCCCTGCTTTTCCGCACGCAGGACGATTACGGCCTGCGTCTTTCCGAGATGAAGATTCACTGGGCGATGCTGAAAAAGATCGTGGGCGTCGGCCTCCCCACGGGATTCCAGCAGTCGATCATCGCGTTCTCGAACGTCTTTGTGCTGTCGTATGTGAACGCCTTTGACGCGGCGGCGACGGCCGGCTGGGGGATTCGCCTTCGTCTGGAGGCGTTCATCTTCCTGCCGGTGCAGTCCATCAGCCTGGCCACGACGACGTTTGTGGGACAGAATGCCGGCGCGGGAAAGCCCGACCGGATCCGCGAAGGGGTGTCGGTCTCCCTGAAAATGTCGGCTTTGATCACGTTTGTCATCGTCACCGTGCTCTTTGCCTTTGCGCCGCAGGTCTGCCGCGTGTTCAATCAGGAACCGGAGGTGGTGGGCTATGCCGTGCTGTTTCTGCGCTGGTCCATCCCCTTTGCGCTGGTCGTCTGCGGCAATCAGATCTATGCCGGCGCCCTGCGCGGCGTGGGTGACGCCCGGCTCCCGATGCTGGTCATGATCGGCAGCTACGTGCTGCTTCGGCAGGCCTATCTGTATGTAGTCACGAAACTGACGGATTCGGTGATCGCCGTGACGCTTGTGTTCCCGCTCGGGTGGACGGTCTGCAGCGTGATCATGTTCCTGATCTTCCACTCGAAGAGGTGGGAGAGAGATCTGATCAGAAGTATCCCAGCGTCTTGAGCAGAAGGCTCCAGCAGAACAGGGTGAAGGTGCAGGCAGCGCTGGAAAAAACCACGATATTCCCGGCCAGATCGACGTCGCCGCCCATGTGCTGCGTCATGGCGAAAGACGTGATGGCTGTGGCGGAGCCGGAGACGGAGAGAAGGGCTGCGAGATCCATATCGCGAAAGCCTAGAAGGACCGCGACGGGAAGCACGAGGGCCGGAATGACCACGAGACGCCCCAAAAGCGCAGCGATGAGGGATCTTCTGTCATCCGCGATCTTATCGACGCGGAAGAAGGCGCCCAGCAGGAAGAGGGTCAGCGGGCTCCCGACGCGTCCGATGTCGCGAAGTGCGGTGTCGATGGGGGCCGGGAAGCGGAAACGCAGGACGAGGCAGAGGATGCCCAGAGCGCAGGCAATCACGAGAGGCGCCTTCAGGCAGTTCAGCAGGACCTTGCCGATCGGCGTTTTTTCTCCCCGGTAGTAGTCAAGCACGATGACGGACAGGACGTTGAAGAGAGGGACCGTGACCACGGCCAGGACCCCGATGACGCCGATATCGCCGTCCGGCACGAGGCTGCCCGCGATGGGCAGGCCGATCACCATATAGTTGGAGCGGAAAAGGGCCTGGATCATCACGCCTCGTTTGATGCGCTCCTTTTCGAAGAAGTGCACGAAGACCGCGCAGAGCGTGAACGTGCAGAGGATGATCACGGCGGTCCAGAACATGAGTCTGGGCCGAAACGAGGTGGACAGGTCGCACTTGTAGATGTTGTAAAAGCCGAGTACTGGAAGAAAGATCTTGAACGCCAGCGTGTTCATGGCGGGGATGCTCTCCTCTCGGATGATTCCCGCCTTTCGCGCGGCATATCCCACGGCCATGATGAGGAAGGTGGGGAGGACCGCTCCCAGACAGAGCGTGAAATTATTCATAAATGGATTCTCCGTAATGCGGGACGTGAGATCGGAATACAGGGAGAGCCGCCGGCGCAGGGAACGACAGTTCCTGCGGAGGCGGCTCTTTTTCTGCTGCGAAGAATGGCGGCCGGCGGGGGCATTTAGGAGGAAAACGCAGAACGGCCGGCCGCGCTTGTCCGCAGCGGTCAGATCTCGTAGTCGACGACGGCGCGGCGCTCGCGGATGGAACGACCGAACTCGCGGGCGACGGGATCCGTGTGGGACGGGGATTCCTGGAAGGTCTTCAGGTCTTCGCGGGAGGCGAAGGTCATCACGACCATAAACTCGCAGAAATCCGGGTTGCCGTGCTTGAAGTTCCGGTACAGCTCATAGCTGATCATTTCCGGAACGGCTTCTTTCATCTCCTGATAGCGTTTTTCCATGCGGGCGATGTTGGCATCGAGAATCTCCGGCGTGGCGGCGGCTTCGGGTTTCAGTTTCCACATCACAACGTGCTTGACCATAGTGTTTCTCCTTTTTGGATCGGTATTGGGCGGGGCGGTCTTTGCCTGAGGCGCGGGCCGCCCCGGAAGGTGGTGTCAGGACGGGAGACGGCTTACTGTCCGTCCCAGGTGCCGTCGATCACTTCGAAGGGCTTGCCTTCAAAGAACTTCTGCACCCAGGTGCGGTCCACGGTGCCGTCCGCGGAGCAGCGCATCTTTTCGCGGTCCTTGGCAGCAAACTCATCGAGCTTGTCGATGATCTGCGCGGCCTCATCGGGACGGATCACCACGATGCCGTCAGCATCGCCGCGGACGATATCGCCCGGATAGATGACCACGCCGCCGATGCTGATCGGGACGTTGATGCAGCCTGCGTTGGCCTGGCGCTGCGCGTTGGGGTTCGCGCCCAGGGCCCAGATGCCGAAATCGTCAAACTGCATGGCGGCTTCGCTGTCACGGATGGCGCCGTTCACGATGAAGCCCTTGATGCCTTTCTGACGGGCGAAGAGCATCATGCCCTCGCCGCACATGGCGCGCTCCTCGCAGCCGCCGGCATCAAAAATGATGACGTCGCCTGCCTGCGCGATGTCCAGGGCGTAGTGCATGAGCATGCCTTCTCCGATGGGGGCCTTGATGGTGAAGGCCGTTCCGATGAGCTCCGTGGAGTTGTAGCGGTGAAGCTTTGAACCGAGGCAGTTGTTGCGGCCGATCACGTCATTGATGTTGGCGACGGGCTTGTCGGCAAAACGCGCGACGAGCGCCGGATCGGGGCGGTTGATTTTGGTATAGATCTTGGCTCCTACAGACATGTTGAGCTCCTTTGAGTAAATGCTGCGTTCTGCCGCGGTCTTCCGGGCCGGGCAGAAACTAAAAATGTTTTTCGGTCAGGGTTCATTCCGGCGTCTGGCCGGCACTGAGGAGAGACGCCCAGTAGGCCAGCGGCTCTTCCAGATGCTCCGGCGTTGCGGAGTGAAAGTGCTCTTTGATTCCGCAGTTGGCGGACCAGAGCAGTTTCCTGTACGCTGCGTCAGCCATGATGGAATTCAGGTGCCGTTCCCGGAGCATTCCCGTTACATCGCCGATCTCTTCCGCACGGTTCATGGACTGTACCACATTGGTGCGAACCATGCGGCTGTACAGCGCGTCCACGTCCTCTGTCATCATGTGGCAGATGGAGGAAAAGACCTGGTCAAAGATTCCGAAAGCATAGGCGGTGCTCAGGCACTCGACCAGAATGGCCTCCAGTCCCTTGGTGTAGATGCTGCGCAGGACTTTGAACGCCGCGGCCTGTCCGACTTCGGGCCCCTTGATGGTGAGGTTCATACCGCGGGAGTTTAAGCCGTAGGCCATTTCGCGGGCGCGGGGCCCGGAGACGGCCACTTCGTTTCTGAGGCCGTATCCCAGGGGGGATCCCATGGAACAGGCATCCACGAAGTCGGCTCCGGAAGCTTCGACGATATCCCGCATGCGCAGTTTCGCGGCCGGGATGGAGGAACTGAGGTCCGCATAGAGCTGTCCCGGCCTGAGCAGAACGGCCGCGTCGCGGGCCAGATCTTCCGCATGGGCACATGTCGTGACGGCAAGGACCCAGTCCGCGCGGCAGACCAGCTCCGGGAGACCGGAGACAAGTTCCACTCCGGCTTCTTTACAAAGCTTTTCTTTCCCGGCAAAAAACGGCTGGCCGATGCAGACGTCATAGCCCAGAACCTCCTGACCTTTTTCGGCCAGGCCGCAGGCATAGATGCTGCCGACGACTCCAAGTCCGATGATGCCGAGGACCATGCTTACTCCTCCTTAACAGAGGCCCAGTAGGCAAGGGCATCTTCAAGGTTTTCAGGGATGGCGTTGTTGAAGTGCTCCTTGATTCCGCAGTTTGCGGACCACACGAGCTTCTTGTAGGCGGCAGCGGCCATGGTGCAGTCGCGGTGATCGGCGGAGAGCATGCCGGTGATGGCCTCGATCTCGTCCGCGCGGCGCTTGGAATGCACAACGTTGGTGCGGACCATGCGGCTGTACAGGGTTTCGGCGTCCTCGGCCATCATCGTCTTGATGGAATCCCACACCTGGTCAAAAATGCCGTAGGCATAGGCGGAGCTCAGAGCTTCGATCAGGACAGCCTCCAGTCCCTTGGTGTAGATGCTGCGCAGGACCTTGTAGGCGGAAGCCTGGCCGATGTTCGGTCCGAGATAGGTCAGGTTCATGCCCCAGCTGTTCAGGACTTCCTGAACTTCGGGGGCGCGCTTGCCGGAGATGACGACCTTGGTGCGCTCCCAGTCGCGGATGGGGGAGACCATGGTGCAGGCATCGCAGAAATCCGCGCCGGTGGCTTCGATGATCTCCTGGACCTTCGCCTTGACGGAAGGGATGGCGGAGTTGAAGTCCACGTAGATCTGGCCGGGCTTCAGATATTTGGCCGCTCCTTCTGCGGTCTCGATGGCCTGGCCGACGGTGGTGATGGCAAGGACCAGAGGGGCGTCCTCCACGACTTCCTTCGTTCCGGACACAAGGCGCACGCCGGCTTCGCGGCAGCGGTTTTCTTTTTCCGCGAACTCCTCAAGACCGAACTTGAGGTCATAGCCGCGCGTCTTGGCGCCGTGATTCTTGGTGATACCGCTCGAGTAGCGGCTGCCGACATCGCCCAGACCGATAAAGGCGATCTCTTTTCCGTTCAGATCCATGATGCAATACCTCTTTTCTTATTATAAACGAGATGTGTGTTTCTGTTCAGATCAGGCCGGAGGCCTGAAAGGCATGCTGCGCCGGGACCGGGAGCGCATCTCCGGCCCCGGCGCAGGCCGGTGCGTTTTCAGATGTCGAGATCGTATCCCTTGGCTTTGCAGAGCTCGGAAAATTTGTTCTTTTCCCAGGAGGTGATGCCGCTGCGGAACATTTCGCGGACCTGTTCTTCCTTTTCCTGTTTGGCCAGGCACTTGGGAAGGAGTTCCTCTGCGATCTCCAGCGGGATCACGACCACGCCGTCGTCATCGCCCAGGATGATATCGCCGGGGTTCACGACCTGGCCGCCGATGGCCAGAGGGTAGCCGATTTTGCCGAACACGCTCTTGACGGTCCCGTTCACACAGTGACCCTTGCAGAAGACGTTGAAGCCCATTTCGTGGATGGTCTCGCCGTCACGCACGCAGGTGTTGACAACAAGGCCTTCGACTCCGCGGGTCATGGCGGAAGTGGCAAGGCAGTCGCCGAAGGGGCCCTGCTCCTTGTAGTCGCCCAGGGTGCAGACGATGACGTCGCCCGGCTCCGCGATGTGGAGCGCGGCGTGGAGGGTCAGGTTGTCCATTTCGGGGCACTGGCAGGTCAGGGCGGGGCCGCAAACCTTCATACCGTCGTAAAGGGGACGGATGCTGCTGTCGATATAATACTTGCGGCCCATGGCCTCATGCGCGGTCGCAACGGCGACTTCGCGGTAAGCCTCGACCAGCTCTTTGGAAGGACGCTTGTAATCACGGTTGATCAGTTTCATGAGAATTGCCTCCATTTAATAATGAATGTGCTCCGGCAGATCGCCCTTCCGCCGTGCCGATTTAGGAAACCGGTTTATAACAATCACATTATAGGCGCGCAAATCTTTGCTGTCAACAGAAAGGGTGTCGTCGGAATGCACAAAAACTTTGGGCTTGTTTTGGATAAAACAGAAGATTTGCAGAAAAACAGGAAAAAGAAGTTGCATAAAACCGGGGAACATGATATAAACCGATTTAGTAAACCGGTTTATCAATCGCCCACCGGCCTTACGCAGCATAACGAAAGGATGAATAGTACATCTATGAGCCAGAAAATCGCAAAGATCGAAACCTTCCTGTTTTATCCCGGTACGGCCAAGAACCTGCTGCTCTGCAAGATCACGACGGATGACGGCGTCTATGGCTGGGGAGAAGCTTATGTGCAGCCCCGCAAGGAAATGATCCCGAAGATGCTCATCGATCTCGTAGCCCCGTCTCTCGTCGGGCGCAGCGTGTTTGAGATCCGTCACATCCGCGACGGAATCCTCAAGGATTTCAATATTAAACGTACGTCCATCGAGATCATGTCTGCCATCAGCGGCATCGAGATCGCCATGTGGGATATCGTCGGCAAGTATGCCGGACAGCCGGTGGTCAATCTTCTGGGAGGTCCTTACCGCAGCGCCATCCGCTGCTACGCGAACGGCTGGTGGAAGGGAAATCCCTCCGATGAAGAACTGGCGGCCCGCGCAGTCAGGCTCAAGGAGCAGGGCTGGAGCGCCGTCAAATGGGATCCGTTCCGCGGTCCCTGGAGAGAGTATGTCAGCGAGAAGTTCATCGACAGGGCCGTCGAGAATGTGCGTGTCATCCGTGAGGCGGTGGGCCCCGACATGGAACTGATGGTGGAGGGACACCGCAGACTGTCTCCGTATAACGCTATTCATTTCTATGATAAGATCGCGCAGTACAACCCCTCCCTGTACGAGGAGCCCTGCTGCAGCGACAACCTCGATCTCGTGGTCCAGGCCAAACAGGGTATCCACGTTCCCGTTGTGACCGGCGAGACCATGCACAGCAAGGGTGAGTTCAAGGAAGTGTTCGAAAAGCACGCTGCCGAGATCATCAACCCCGACACCTGCGCCACCGGCGGCATCAGCGCGATGATGGAGATCGCTCATATGGCGGATCCGTACGCGGTCATTCTCTCGCCGCACAACTACAACTCCACCGTGGTCGGCCTGGCCGCCACCGTGCACCTGTCCGCGGCGGTCCCGAACTTCAACATTGCGGAAGTCTTCGTGAACATCAAGCCCGGCTGCGACAGCATCGCGAGCAAGAACATCGTGGTGAAGGACGGTTTCGCGGAGATCCCGACCGAGCCCGGCCTCGGCATTGACATCGACGTGGAAGCGCTGGAGAAGCAGGCGTTCCGTGAGGTGTCCGCTGCTTACAACAGTCCTTCCGTGCTGGTGGAGTACCCCTGCAAGGAAGACTATCCGGTTTTGGACTGAAGAAGGAGGAAAGCACCTTGGTCAAGCACATCACACTCTGGAAATTAAAGGATTTTGCTCTGGGCAATGACAAGGCCACCAACTTCGAGCTGAGCAAGCAGCAGACCCTGGAACTGCAGAAGGATTTCCCGAAGCTGCGCAGCGTGGAGATCGGCCGCGGCTTCAAGAGCGGTCCCAACGACTACGATATCTGCAAGATCCTGACCTTCGACAGCAAGGAGGATCTCGAGGAGTTCCTGGCGAGTCCCATCCACCAGAAGGCCCACGCCTTCAACAAGGAAATCCGCGGAGAGCGTGCTGTTATCGACTACGTGGTCGAAGATTGAAGTTTCGGAACGCCGCATTCAGACAAAACCGAAAGAGAGATCGTAATTATGGAAGATAACAAGAAATCCGTCGTTCCGGAAGAGACTCTGGAAAAGGCGGACGCTCTGACAGAGGAAGCTGCGTCCGCAGCGGCGGAGGCTGTCCGGGCCGCAGAGTCAGCCGGGGCGGAAGCTCCGGAGGAAGCCGGGGCCGCCGCGGAAGACTTCAGCAAAGACGAGATCGACGCCGCGATCGCTTCCTCCACGGAAGTGAAGAAAGAGTCCTATATCGAAGAAAAGGACGAGGAGGGCGTCAAGAAGCGCACGTTCGACAAGAACAAGTTCATGAAGTATTTCGTGTATGTTTACGGAATCCTCATGACCCTGTTCCACATCTACGCCAGATATATCGGCTACGTGCCCAACTTTTCGTTCTATGCCCTGCACTGGACCATGGGCATGATCCTGGTCTACACGCTGTACCCGATGCGCCGTCACAGCCCCAAGCAGAGGCCTTCGGTGATCGACATGATCTTCATGGCCGCGGCCATACTGGTCTGTATCGATATCTGCAAGGATTCGACAGCGCTGGCCATGCGCGTCTCGTACAACAAACTGACCACGCTGGACTACATCGCCGCGGCGAGCCTCGCGATCGTCTCTCTGGAGGCGGCCAGACGCGCGGTAGGCATCGGTCTTCCGGCCGTGGCCGTGGTGTTCCTGCTTTACGCCTGGAAGGGCAATATCATTCCGGGCTTCCTCGGAAGCAAGGGATATCCCATCAAGCGCATCCTGAGCATCATGATCAGCCAGGAGGGCGTGTTCGGATCTTCGATCACGACCAGTGCGGACCTGCTGTACATGATGATCACATTCGGCGCATTCCTGCACGTATCCGGCGCCGGAAAATTCTTCATCCGCTTCGCCATGTCCCTGACGGGACATAAGCGCGGCGGTCCCGCCAAGGTGGCGGTCATCTCGTCCGCCCTGTTCGGTTCTGTGTCCGGTTCGGCCGTGTCCAACGTCATCGGCACCGGTACCTTCACCATCCCGCTCATGAGAAAGACGGGATACAAGAAGGAGTTCGCCGGCGCCGTGGAAGCGGTCGCCTCCACCGGAGGCACCATCATGCCTCCCGTCATGGGCACCGGAGCTTTCCTGATGGCGGAGATCACGGGCATTCCTTACGCGGACATCATCCGCTTCGCCCTGATCCCGGCCCTGCTGTACTTCATCAGCCTGTTCGTCTCCATTGACCTGGAGGCGCAGCGCCTGAAGCTGAAGGGCGTGCCGAAGGAAGATCTGGAAAACTTCAAGGCCGTTCTGAAGAGCGGATGGCCGCTCCTGCTCCCGCTGCTCGTGCTGATCGTGACCCTCGGATTCCTGCGCTGGTCCGTCATCCGCGCCTCCGCCTGGGCCATTATGTCCTGTGTAGTCGCGAGCTGGTACAACAAAGAGACCCGCATGGGTCCGAAGCAGATCCTGGAGGCCATGAGCCTGGGCGCCGTGAGAGCGGTTTCCATCATCTCCTCCTGCTCCGTGGCCGGCATCGTGATCTCCACCATCATGCTGACGGGTCTCGGAAACAAGTTCACGTATATCGTGACCTCCATTGCCGGAAACAGCGGTTTCCTGGCCCTCGTGCTTGCCGCGGCTGCCTGCCTGGTCCTGGGCATGGGTCTGCCGACGGTCTGCGCGTACCTCGTGACCGCGTCGGTCCTGACGAGCGGTCTCGTGAAGCTGGGCTTCACGATCCCCGCCGTCAACATGTTCCTGTTCTACTTCTCCTGCCTGTCCTGCATCACTCCGCCGGTCTGTATGGCGTCCTTTGCCGCGGCCAACGTGGCGAATGCCTCGCCGTCCAAGGTGGGCTTTAACGGAGTGAAACTGGCGCTCATCGCGTTCGTCGTGCCTTTCGTGTTCATCTACGACAACGCGCTGATGCTCGAAGGCGGCGTTCTCAGCTGCATCCGCGTGGCCCTCACGTCCTTCATCGGCGTGTACTTCTTCGCCATCGCGATGTACGGCTGGTTCGGAGAGAAAAAGGTCAACCCGCTGCTGCGCCTGGTGACGCTTGCCGGCGGTCTGCTGATGATCATCCCGTCCACGAAGACGGACTTCATCGGCATCGCCTGCCTGGTTGCTTTCGTGCTGCTGCATCCCCCTATCCGTGAGAAACTCATCGGCATGGGCAAAAGACGTGGGAACGCCTGAGGGAATGGTCCCCGGGCATAATACCAAACATAAAAGGAGGAAAGCATCAATGAAGACCCGTCGTATCCTGGCCCTTGTGCTCGCACTTACCATGGTGTTTGCACTTTTCGGCTGCGGCAACAACACCCCTTCCACCACTGCGGCTCCGACCACCACGAAGGCTCCGGAGACCAAGGCTCCCGAGTCCCAGGCCCCCGGCACCACTGCGGATGCCAAGGCGGCTGTGGACGAATTCCTGGCGAAGGGACTTGAGAAGCCCCTCACCTGGTCGGTCGCGACCGGCACCGGCACCGGCAAGCAGTACGTCTTCATGTCTTCCATCGGCGGCGTCGTCAATGAGAAGATCAACAACCTGACCTGGAACATGGAGTCCTCCAACGGCGGCGTGGACAACGTGAACCAGATGAAGGAAGGCACCTTCGACATGGGCTTTGTGCAGCAGGATACGGCCTATGAGGCCGTCAACGGCGTGGGCGATTTCGACGAAGCCTATCCGGACCTTCGTGCCGTGTTCCCCTGCTATACCCAGCAGTTCTTCATTGCCACGACCAGCGAGAAGCTCGGCAACAACGAGATCAAGGACATCCACGAGATGGACGGCATGGTCTGCGGTACCGGCAAGGTCACGGGTTCCGTCTGGATCTCCGTGCTGAAGCTGCAGGAAGTCTTTGACATGAGCAAGATCGAGTTCCGCGAGCTGACCACCGGCGATACCTTCAGCCAGATGGCCGAAGGCCGTGTCGACATGTCCATGGGCGTGCAGGGCCAGCCGAACACCAACATCACCGAGTACGCGACCAACGCCGCGAACCCTCCTCTGTATCACCCCTGGCTGTCCGACGCTCTGATCGATCAGATCCTTGAGAAGTATCCTTTCTACTCCAAGGATGTCATCGCGAAAGAGACCTACAAGTCCCTGACCGCGGATTATCCGACCTACGGCTGCTGGGCCTTCGTGTTCTGCGACAAGAAGCAGGATGATCTGGCCTGCTACCTGATCTGCAAGGCTCTGTTCGAGAACACTCAGGATCTCGCTGTGACCCTTGACTCCTTCAAGACCCTGAAGCCCGAGCAGATCACCAACTGCGTGCTTCCGCTCAAGACCGGCGCGATCTGGTTCTACGAGGAGCAAGGCGTGCAGATCCCGAAGGAGCTGTATCCGGAAGAGTACATCTCCCTTGAGGACTATGTTGCCTCTCTCGGCAAGTAAGTAAAAACCAACGGATCGGGGGCAGGGTGCGTCCTGCCCCCTTTGAAAGGAGATCAGAATGACAAAGCCCGAAGAACTTCGGAAGAACATGCCCGGCCTGTGCTTCGTGACACTCACCCCCTTCGATGAGAACGGCAAACTGCGCCTGGACTGGTATCGTGAGAACGTCCGCTTCCTGCTGGACAAGGTCAAAGGTGTCGAGTGCACCATCACTCCCTGCGGCTCCAACGGCGAATTCGCTGCCATGAGCGAGGAAGAACATAAGGCCGTCCTGCAGGTTTGTCTGGAAGAGGTGAACGGAGCGCATCCGGTCGTTGCCGGAGCGGGCCGCGCCAGCACCTACAACACGATCGAGATCGCGAAGTTCGCGCAGGAGAACGGCGCGGACGCGGTGCAGATCATCCATCCGTACTATTTCGTTCCCACGAAGGACGGCATGAAGCGCCACTATGTCGAGCTCGCCAAGGCTCTGGACATCGGCATCGTCGTCTACAACAACCCCGCATTTTCCGGCTCCTGGATCAACCCCGCGCTGATGAAGGAGATCGTGAACGAGTGCGACGGCAAGATCATCGCCATCAAGGAGAACACCCCGCATCTGATGCTCTTTGACGCCATGGTCAAGGCCATGAAACCCCTGGGCGTCGGCGTTCACTCCGGTTTCGGCGAGCAGTGGTACGCCTATGAATTCCCGTACGGCGCGGCCGGCATGGTGTCTCCGTTCGGCAACTTCTTCCCGGAGTATCCCATCGCTCTGTACGCCGCTGCTCAGAAGTATGACTTTGACGGCATCCGCGCCCAGCTCGCGAAGATGCAGCCGTATTACAGCTTTGTGGGCCGCTGCGCCGCGAAGCGCGGCGACACCGGCGTGATCGGCAAGCCCGGCGGCTCCATCTACGGCGAGGGCAACCTCCGCTTCGGCGTCCTCAAGGAAGCCATGAACCTGATGGGGCTTCACGGCGGCTTTATGCGTCTGCCCCTGGTGGGTCTGGAAGATGACGAGCGCGCCGAGCTGAAGGAGATCCTGAAGAACCTCGGGCTCGTATAACTTCGGCACGCTTTTGCGCTCAGAAGAGGTGCGGGACGGGCGAAATCCTATGCCGATAGGTCCGCCCCGCCCTTTTTATGCCTGATGAGGCTCTCGGAGCGTCAAAAACGCATCAAAAAGATGTATTTTTGATACAGAGTTATTGGCAAAGACATTACCTCTCTGGTAAAATATTCTATTGTCCATTTCGAGCAAAATATGAAGAAACAGCAATAGAATGAGAGACGGAAGAGAAGCGATGAGAGAGAAGAAAATCACGATCCAGGACGTGGCGGACAGAAGCGGGGTCTCCAAGGCTACGGTTTCCAAATACCTGAATCGGCAGTATCAGTTCATGTCCAAGGAGACCGCTGCGCGCATTGCCGGCGTCATCCGGGAGCTGGACTACCGCCCCAGCATGACGGCGCGCAGCCTCAAGGCCAGGCACAGCCGTCTGATCGGCGTCGTGATGCCGCATGTCTGGTCCATGGCCATCGCGCACAGCATTCAGAGCGTCTGCGCGGAGTGCGCAAAGAACGGTTACGCCGTTATCATCTGCAGCGCGGAGGATTCCCCCGCGCAGGAGACGGAGTGCATCAACCGCCTGATCGACCAGCGCGTGGACGGTATTCTGTGCTACAGCGGAGGCGTGAACCGCAGATACCGCGATGCGGGAGTTCCTGTGGTGGTGACCAACCGCTACCAGGAGGACTGCCCTCTGGACATGGTCATCATCGAAAACTACGACATCGTCAAGACGGCGCTGGAAACGCTTCGCAAAGACGGCTATGAGAGCATCGCTTATGTGACCACACGCGTCACGCCTCTCAGCAATAAGATCATCCGTGAGAAAGCGTTCGATGACTATGTCGCGGAAAACGGTCTGGAGGACCTTTTCCCGAAGTACACGGCGGAGACCGGCTCCATCCATGAGTTCGCGAAGATTCTGGCGGATTTCGGAAAGAGCCGTCCCGGAAAGAAAAAGGCAGTCTTTGCCTCGAGCAACAGCACCCTGCGGAGAGTCATGACCGCCATCGAGATGGAAAAAAGCATTCCCCGCGATCTCGGTCTGTGCGGGTATGAGTTGGGCGGCGGAAACGAGGACAGCCTCGTGCCCGGTGCGCTTCTGCTGCAGTACCCTCTGAACCAGATGGCAAAACAGGCTGTGGATCTGCTGATCTCCCGCATCGAGGGGGACAAGGCGGATATGCCTATGAGAATCAAGATCGAACCGCGCCTGATCCGCTGCCCGGACAGCCTCCTTGAGGTAAAGTAAGCCGGAGAAATGCGGTGTCTGCGGCGCGCATCAAAGGACACAAAGATGGAAAGAATCCTGGTCATCAATCCCGGCTCCACCTCTTTCAAACTGGCCGTCTTCGAGGACCGCGAAAAGAAAGTGGAGAAAAACATCACCTATACCGCAGAGCAGATGGCTTCGTTTGCGTCCTTCGAGGACCAGTACGATATGCGGCGCCAGACGGTCTTCGACTTTCTGAAAGACACAGGCTATGCTCCGGAGGATATCACAGCTGTCGCGGCCCGCGGCTCCGGCTTTGGGCCGATGGAGTCGGGGGCCTATGTTATTGACGAAGCGCTGGAAAAGGCCTGCCACACAAACGTCAGACACGCCTCTTTTCTGGCCACTGTTATCGGATACGAATTTGTAAAGACGTACGGGATCCCCGGCTTTGTCTATGACTGTCAGAGCGCCGTCACCATGGAGCCTTACGTTCAGATGACAGGTCTTCCGGAGCTGCAGCGGCGCGCGGGCGGCCACGTCCTCAACAGCCGCGCGGCGGCCAGGAAGGCGGCAGAGAAGGCCGGAAAACGGTACGAGGACGGCGTTTATATCGTTGCGCATCTTGGAGGCGGCTGCACCACCTCCCTGCATAACTGCGGGCGGATCATCGACGTGATCGGCGGGGAAGAGGGGACGTTCTCTCCCGAGCGTGCGGGAGGACTCCCCATGCGGGGCTTTACGAAGCTCTGCTTCAGCGGAAAATACACGCAGCGCGAAGTGGCTGCGTTCTTTACCGGAACCGGAGGTTTTGTGGCCCATCTCGGGACCAACGATGCGCGGGAAGTGGCCCGCCGGATGCGCGAGGGGGACGAAAAAGCCCTGATGGTCTGTCGCGGCATGGGATACCGGATCAGCCGCGACATCGGCGCACTCTTTGCCGTGGCGGGACCGCAGGTGGACGGAATCGTTCTGACCGGCGGCCTGGCGTATTTCGAGGAGTTGATGTCGATGGTTGTGGAGCGTGTGAAAAAGCTCGCGCCTGTCACCGTTCTCCCGGGCACATTTGAGATGGAAGCTCTCGCCTTCGGTGTGCTGCGCGTGCTCAGCGGCGAGGAAGAAGCGCGCAGGTTGTAACGGATCTGTTTTAGGAGGATATGACCGTGAGAACGGATGTTGAAGTTTCGATGTCGAACCGCCATGCACATCTGACGGCGGAACTGGTGGAAGCCCTGTTCGGCGAGGGCTATGAACTGCATGAGATGAGAAAGGTGGGCGTGCGTGAATTCGCTTCCCAGGAGACGATCACAGCATACGGCCCCAAGGGAAAAGTCGCGGATATCCGTGTCATGGGGCCGCCCCGCAGCTACTGCCAGATCGAACTGCTGATGGGAGATACCTACAAACTGGGCATCGAGGCAGTCCTTTGCGATTCCGGACATGTGGACAACGCCGCGGATCTGGTGCTTGAGGGACCGGCCGGCAAGGTCGCCGTTCCGCACTGCGGGATCGTGGCGCGCCGCCACCTTCACCTGGGCCAGGTGGTAGCGGATCAGTATGAGGTCAAGGTGGGCGACATCGTGAGTGTGCGCGTCGGCGGAGAACGCGGCGTCATCTTCAACAATGTGATCGTGCGCTCCGGCCGCAGCGACCGGTGCAAATTCCACATCGACGTGGAGGAAGGCAATGCGGCGGGCCTGCGCGGCGTCACCCGGGGAGAGATCGTCTCCATTGACGAAAGGAGTTAATCATGCCGAAGATCGTCGTTACGGAAGATAGCTGCAAGGGCTGCAAACTGTGTCTGGCCGCGTGTCCGAAGCATCTTCTGGTCGTGGGAGAAAAGTACAATGCCAAGGGCGTGCGCCCTGTCGTGCAGGTGCGGGAAGAGGAATGCACCGGGTGCAAACTCTGCGCCATCATGTGTCCGGATTCCGCCATAAGCGTCTATCGGTGAGCGAGGAGAGAAGATGAGCAAGAAAGAGACTTTATCGGAAGGCAAGAGACAGATTCTCTCCGGCAACACTGCGCTCGCGGAAGCGGCGGTGCGGGCAGGCTGCAAGTTTTATGCCGGATATCCCATCACACCGCAGACCGCCATCACGGAGTATCTGTCCGAGCGCATGGCAGAGACCGGCGGCGTGTTCGTTCAGGCAGAGAGTGAGGTCGCTGCCATCAACATGGTGCTGGGCGCGTCCGCAGCCGGCGCACGTGCAATGACGGCAACCTCCTGCCAGGGTCTTTCCCTGATGGCCGAGGGCATGAGTTCTCTGGCCGCCGGCCGCATCCCGGGCGTGATCGTGGACGTCCAGCGAGGCGGCGCCGGGACAGGCGCCATTCTGCCGTCCCAGTGCGACTACAGCTTTGTGACGCGCAGCCTCGGCCACGGCGGGCTGCACGCGTATGTGTTCGGCCCCTCCACAGTCCAGGAGATCGTGGACGTTACCGGCCGCGCTTTTGACATTGCAGACGAATACCGCACCCCGGTGCTCATCCTGACCGACGGCGTACTGGGCCTCATGATGGAAGCCGTCACGCTTCCGGAGTTCAAGGAAGACATTCCGGACCGCGAGTGGAAGATCGAAGGCCGCGAGGGCCTGCGCCCGAAGATGATGACGGGCGACAACGTCAAGCCTCCGATCGCTCAGGAGAACCGCCTGCGCGACATCTTCGTGCCCATGTACGAAGAGTGGGAGCAGGATCCGCTCTATGAAGAAGTGGAGACGGAGGACGCGGAACTGATCATCGCGGCGTGGGGGTCTGTCGCGCGCGTCGCGAAGACTGCCCTTAAGGAGCTGCGCGAGGAAGGTTACCGCGTGGGAATGATCCGTCCCATCAGTCTTTATCCGTTCCCGACGCAGGCCTTCCGTTCCCTCGATCCCGCAAAGGTGAAGAACATCGTCGTGGCCGAGCATGCCCTGCCTCCGCAGCTCATGTTCGATGTGGACCACGCGGTGCAGGGAAGGATCCCGCTTACCAGCTGCACGCATTCCTCCGGTGTCCTTCTGTCGCCGGACGAGATCGCGGACGCGTGCCGCAAGCTTCTGTGAGGAGGGCATGGCAATGGAACTGACTTACGGAAAAGAACTCAACAAGGCCCTGTTTAACCACGACAGCGGCTTCTGCCCCGGGTGCATGCATCCTCTGATCAACAAGATTCTGGGCGAGGTCCTCACGGAAAACGGATATCTCGAAAACACCGTCATGGTGATGCCCATCGGCTGTGGATGCAACACCATCCGCTACATGGACGTGGACATGGTGCGCGGCCTGCATGGGCGCGCCGGTGCGGTGGCGACGGGCTTCAAACGCGTGCGTCCCGACAAGGTCGTGATCACGTATCAGGGCGACGGCGACGCGGCGGCCATCGGCGGCCTGGAGACCTTTTACGCCGCCAACCGCGGAGAGGCCTTCACGGCCATCATGGTCAACAATCAGATTTTCGGCATGACCGGCGGACAGATGTCTCCCTGCACCCTGGTGGGGCAACAGACGACCACGGGAGAACGCCTGGCCCAGCACATGGGATATCCCGTGCACTGCGCGGAAATGATCGCCCAGCTGCCGGCTGTGGGCTTTTGCGGGCGCTTTTCCGTCCATACGCCGAAGCATGTCCTGCAGACGAAGGCGGCCATCAAAAAGGCCATCGAGCTGCAGATGAACGAGGGAAAGTACTCCTTTATCGAGATTCTCTCGGCCTGCCCGGTCAACTGGCACATCAAACCGGAGGACGGCCCGAAGGTCATAGAGGAACGTGTCCTTCCGGAGTTCCCGCTGGGCGTGCTGCGCGACTGCACAAAGGAGGCGTAAGATGGAACAGAGCATCATGATCGCCGGTTTCGGCGGACAGGGCGTGCAGACGCTGGGCAAGCTTCTTGCTTATGTGGCCAACGAGAGCGGCCTGCAGGTGACCTTCTATCCCTCCTACGGCGCGGAGATGCGCGGAGGTACTTCCAACTGCACCGTGGTCATCAGCGACAGCGAGATCGCGGCGCCTTACCGGAGCAGCGTGGACTGCGTGGCGGTATTGAACGCCCCGTCCTATACCGCGTTCGGCGGAGCCGTGAAAGACGGCGGGACGCTGATCGTCAACAGCAACCTGATCGAAGGGGCGCAGGAGAGAGCGGGACGCAGGCTGGTGAATCTTCCCCTGAACGACCTGGCGGCTGAAGCGGGTTCCCCGCTCACCCTGAATGTGATTTTGCTGGGCTTCCTCGCGCAGTACGTGGACGGTCTCTCTCCCGAGGCAGCAGAGCGCGTGGTCCGGCAGCGTCTGGGCAAACGTGCGGATCTTCTCGAGATGAACCTGAAGGCTTTTGCCCGCGGCGCGGAACTGGCGCAGGAACTGACTGCCTGAGGAATCTGACATGATTCGGGCTGTCCTGTTCGATCTGGGGGGAACGCTGCACACCAAGAGCTTCTCCCCGGAGCGGGACCTGTGGGTCTCGGAAGGAATAGCAAGGCGCCTTGGGGAGCACGGCATGATACTGCCTGTGTCGGCGGAAGAACTCGCAAGGCAGATCAAAGAAGGCATGAAGGCGTACAACCGCTTTGCGGCGGAGTCGCTTACCGAGCTTCCGTCCTCCCGGATCTGGGCGAAATACATCTTTGCCCCTTACGGGGTGGAGGAGTCCTGTCTGGAGCCGTTTGCGGAGGAACTGAGCTTCCTCTATGACTGCGGAAGACCGAATGCCATGCCCCGGCCTGCGCTGCGGGAGACGATGGAGACCCTTCGTTCCATGGGGCTGCGGCTCGGCGTGATCAGCAACATCATTTCAAAAACAGCGGTCCGGCATTATCTGGAGGAGTATGAGATCTCCGGATATATGGACTGTGTGATCACGTCCGCGCAGACCGGAATTCGAAAACCGGACGTCCGGATCTTCCGGATCGCGGAAAAGGCGATGGGGATGCCTCCGGAACAGCTGGCTTACGTTGGGGACACCATCTCACGGGACGTGATCGGCACCAGACGTGCCGGATGGGAACTTTCGATTCGGATCGAAAACGCGGAGAGCGCCCCTCGCGACGCGGGATTTGAATCCTGCGGATACGAACCTGATGCGGCTGTGAGGCGGCTGGATGAGATTCCGCCGATCGTGGAAGCGTATAACCGAAACCAGGCTTGAAGAAGCGCGAAAAGAGAGCAGAAAATGACGTTTAAAGGATATGTCCGGCCGAACGGAACGGTCGGGATTCGAAATCATGTGATCGCGATTCCCACGGTTTTCTGTGCCAATGGCGCAATCGACAACATCGCCGCGCGCACGCCCGGCGTTGTGGGGCTTTCCCACAGCGACGGGTGCGACACCAAGCGCGTGCGCACCCCGTATTTCACGCGGTCACTCATGAATCTGTGCCGCAATCCCAACGTCTACGCGTCCATCATCGTGACGCTGGGATGCGAACCGGACAACGCGAAGGACATTGCCGCACAGCTGCGCGCAGAGGGACTCAATGCTTTTGGCATGGTCCTGCAGCAGGACGGCGGCGGAGAAAAGGTGATCGAGGCCTGCTGTGAAAGAGCGCAGGAATATCTTGCGGAGGCAGCGCTTCAGGAGCGTGTGGACGTTCCTCTTTCCAAGGCGGTGATCGGACTGGAGACTCCCTTCGAAATGAAGAGAGAGGACCGCAGGTCCGCCTGTGCCGGCAACCAGGACGAAGAGGAGGACGCGCTGCGCAGCACGGAGTATCTGGCCGCGCGCCTTCGCGCGGAGGGTGCTTCGGTGATTCTTCCCACCTTTTACCGGTTCTATGAGCATATGCGGAACGGCCGCGAGCCCATTCAGACGGTCGGCTTTTCCGAGCAGATCGGGGACCGGAGAGGTCTCTTTGTGACGGAACAGAACGGCCCGCGCTTCAAGGGACCCGCGCACGGGTTCTTCACTCTCGATCCCGCGGAGACGTTTTTGAGTCAGGTCACCTCCGGGGCGCAGGCGCTGTTCTTTGCCTCCGGCAAGACGCTTCCTTTGGGGTTCCCCACGGCTCCCGTTCTCAAGTACTGCAGCTCCGAGGCTTACAGCGCCGGCGAGTCCGTGGAGGATACAGACATCACCGGACGTTTTGACGAGGCGCTGGGTGAGCAGTGCTTCGCCCGGCTTCTGGACGTGCTGAACGGCGGGAAGACCGAGGCGGAGATCGTGAACGGTTCGGACGATATGATCAGTACGCTCCGGCGCAGCAACTGGTACTAGGAGGCGCCCATGAACAGAGGCAGAGGCATCATGATGAACCCCCGCGACAACGTCTGCATCATCGTGAGCGGGACGGGTGTGAAGGCCGGGGACGAGGTCCAGGTGGGCGACCGGGTGATCGTGGCGCGCCAGGATATCGCCGTGCCCCACAAGATGGCGGTCCAGGACATCAAAAAGGGCGAGACGATCTACAAATACGGCTTCTTTATCGGATTTGCGACGGAAGATATCAGGACCGGAGATCACGTCCATATCCACAACCTTGGGACTTGAGGAGGATGCAGCATGGTCACTTTTAACGGATATCTGCGTCCCGATGGAAAGGTGGGCGTCAGAAACAATGTGATCTGTGTGGGCACGGCGAACTGTGTGAATGCCGTGGTCAGCCAGATCGCACGCGAGGTTCCCGGCGTCATCGCCCTCCGGCACAAGGAGGGGTGCGGCGACGCGCAGAAGGCCCCGCATTTCTTCCCGATGCTGACGAATCTCTGCTCCAACCCCAACCACTACGCGGTGATTTTGGTCGGCCTCGGGTGTGAGTCCTGCGATCCGGAGGCAATCGCGGAGGTTCTGCGCGCACAGGGCAAGCCCGTCTGCGTGGTGAACATTCACAGGGACGGCGGGCGCCGGCGCGCGGTGGAGATCGCCTGCGAAGCGGCCCGCAGGTTTGTTGCCGAAGCGAGGGCGATGGAGCGCACGCCGCAGCCCGTGAGCACGCTGTGTCTGGGCACCGAGTGCGGCGGGTCCGATGCGCTTTCCGGCGTGACGGCCAATCCCGCACAGGGATACCTGTCGGACTGGCTGATCGCCAACGGCGGCACGTCCATTCTGACAGAAACGACAGAGCTGGTCGGCTGCGAACAGATCCTGGCGGACCGCGCGGTCAGTCCGCAGGTGGCGAGAGACGTATGGCGTCGCATTTCCGCCAACACCGAGATGGTGGACCGGGTGGCAGGCATCTTCGGCGGACATGCTGTGGGGGCGGCCAAGGGCCAGATGGCCAAGGTCTCTTCCGGCGTGGCACAGGGCAATATGGCGGGCGGACTGTCCAGCATCCAGGAGAAGAGCCTGGGCTGCGTCACAAAGGGCGGAACCAGTCCCGTGTGCGGAATCTTCGGCTTTGATGAGGTCATCGGAGACCGCAAGGGTCTCTATATCCTTGACGGCGTCAACAGCGATCACGAGTCCATCTGCGGACTCTTTTCCGTGGGAGCTCAGATCGTGACCTTCAGTTCCGGCCGCGGATCGCTCCTGGGCTTTGCGTCCTGCCCCGTGATCAAACTGTCCTCCAATCCCCTGACTTATGCGGCGATGTCGTCGGACATCGACGTCAACGCGGGTGCGGTGGTGAGCGAGGGCATGAGCATGGACGAGCTGGGGCAGAAGCTGATCGATTATTTCCTGGCGACGGCCAACGGACAGCTTACGGTCTGCGAGAAGAACGGGTACGGCGGCCCCATTGCTTTCTGGCGGCATCTGACTCCCGTTGTCCCGCCCAAACTTTGAGGAGACGGCAGCATATGCGTGTTTCACCGGAAGCAGCAGACGGACAATTTGCGATTCCCGTGATCGATACGGAGCGCTTTCCTTGGGGGGAAGCGCTTCTTTCGGAACTCGCGGCCCGCGGTATCTGCGCGGTCCGTTCGGGGGAGGAGAAAAGCTCGGCTTTTGACGAGCGCCCCGTCAACCTAAGGGATATGTTCCCGAACGACGATTGCGCGCCGGTGTACGGGGACTGGATGCTCCGGGGAGTCGGCACGCCGGAGGAAGCGGAACAGGCGATTTTGGAGGAACTGGCCCTGGTGCACGGCTTTTCTCTGGGCGAGGTCCTGCAGGAGGACGGCGCGGACCGTCAGAAGCGGACGTTTCGAAGCCGTAACCCGCGCCGCTCCATGATTCTGCTGAGTCTTGCCGGCGCCGTCTTTGACTGGGACCGCGTGGTCTACGGAGACTATGGCTTGGAGAGGATTCTCCTCATGGACAGCGAGGGAAGGGGCTTCGCCGTTCTGGAGAGAGACGGAGAATATCTGAGACAAACCGACGACTGAGCGCTCTGCGGAATCCGAAGGTTCAAAAAGAGATCGCGCAGAGCGGTGCTGCTTTGCCCAAACAGGGCTGGCGAGGAGGTTCGGATTTGAAACGATACGAACTTTGGCAGAACTCCTGGGACAGGACGCAGGAGCCCGTTTCCATCGAACTCCCGGATTCCTGGGACGTGGTATTTCATGATATGCCGGCGAATCACATGCCGGCGATGACACAGGAACAGATCCGGGAGAAGCTGGCCGCGCCCATCGGCGCGGAGACCATCCGCGGGATGGCGGAGAAAGGGCATCATGCGGTCATCGTATTCGACGATCTGAGCCGCGGGACGCCTACGCAGGAGATCGCAGAAATCGTGATCGGGGAACTGCTGGCAGGCGGGATTCGGGAAGAAAACATTTTTTTCCTGTGTGCGCTTGGGACACACGCGCCCCTCACGCAGGCGGATTTCGCGGTTAAACTAGGCTGGGATCTGGTGGAGCGCTTTCCCGTGTACAACCATGACTGTCACAGCCACTGCAAAGAGATCGGGAAAGACAGGGAAGGAAAGCCGATCGAGATCAACGAGGCGTTTCTGGCGTGCGACGTTCGGATCGGGATCGGATCGGTTTCCCCTCATCCGATGAACGGTTACGGCGGCGGAGGAAAGCTCCTGTTTCCGGGACTCGCATCCCTGCGCACGACGGCTGCCAACCACGGGAGGCTCGAGTACGGCTTTCTGGGATCGCAGGAGACCTGCGGTCTGCGGGAAGACATCAACGCCGGAACACGGCTGGCGGGACAGTTTTTTGTGATCGATGCGATTCTGAATGCCCGGCATGAGATCGTGGACCTGTTCTGCGGCGACCCGCTCCTGGAGCATCGTGCGGCCATGGAGGCCTCCTCCCGGGCTCACGCGATGGAATACGCCGGGGCGAGGGATATCGTGATCTCCAACAGTAATACCAAGAGCGACGAGCCGTTCTCCTCGAAGCGAGTTTCTTCGATGTCGGCAAAGCCGGGAGGAGACTGGGTCATTATCGCCCACAATCCCGCCGGAGAACTGTTTCATCAGCTGAAGGGGCAGTCTTCGCCCTGGTACGGCGGACCGCTTTACAAGCCGCACGAGAAACGGAAGAAGCTCCCTTTTGGACGCGTGATCTTTTACACGCCGCATCCGAGCATGTACACGAAACTGGCCTGTGACGAGCCTGAAAAACTGGTCTTTGCCAAAACGTGGGACGAGGTGCTGGCGCTTTTGCGGGAAAAGTATCCGGAGCGGGCCTCAGTTTCGATCTTCTCTGACGGATGTATCGGGTATTTTCCGGAAAAAGTCAAAGAGGCGGAGCGGAAGTAATGCCGGACGTGCCGCGGGAGACGGCAGCGACAGCGGAGTTCAGAAACACGGAGAGTCTCCGTGTTTCTTTCTTTGGAACATGTCTGGAAAAACGGGAACCGGCCGGGAAAGACGCAGACGGGGCCCGGTTCGGCAGGGCCTGAAAAAACCCGCCAGATCCTGTAGAAAAATGACAAAGGCTCTGCTACCATAGAATCAGAGCCAGGCCGTGCGGATGCAGCAAGAAAAAATACGGCAGGAAAGGAGGCAGACATGAGAACCGTCGCAAAGAAAAACGTGGACATGACAACAGGCGTGATCTGGAAGCGGCTCCTCACGTTTATGCTTCCTCTTCTGGTCGGGAATCTGTTCCAGCAGTTTTACAGCACGGTGGACAGCCTTGTTGTCGGCAATTATGTGGGGAGCGACGCCCTCGCGGCCGTGTCAAGCACATCGGTCATCATCAACGCTCTGATCGGTCTGTTTATGGGCTTCTCGACGGGAGCCGGCGTTGTCATCTCGCGATATTTCGGAGCCCGTGAGCCTGAAAAAATGCGGCAGGCGATCCATACGGCGGTCGTGTTCTCTGCCGTTCTCGGCATCGCCCTCACGGCGGTCGGGGCGTCCCTGTCTTCGTGGATGGTGCAGGCGATGAATACGCCGGCGTCGGTCGTCGAGGGGGCTGTGCAGTACCTGCGGATCTATTTTCTGGGCGTGATAGGCCTGGTGATGTACAATATCGGAGCGGCGGTCCTGCGTGCTGTTGGCGATTCGAGGCGTCCGCTGTATTTTCTGATCACGTCCTCAGTCCTGAATATCTTTCTGGACCTTCTGTTCGTCCTGCAGTTCCGGATGGGGGTCGCCGGCGTCGGCTATGCGACCATCCTGTCCCAGGCCATTTCCGCAGTTCTTGTGTTCGTGATCCTGTTTCGCAGCAAAGAGGATTATGGCCTTCGGGCCGCGGAACTCAAAATCTCCGGAGCGATGCTTGGGAAGATCGTGCAGATCGGACTGCCGGCAGGATTTCAGCTTTCGGTCATCGCGTTTTCCAACGTTTTTGTTCAGGCATACGTCAACGCCTTTGATGCCGCGGCCATGGCAGGCTGGGGAATCCAGAGGAGATTGGAAAACTTCATTCTTCTGCCCGTTCAGTCGATCAGCCTTGCCACGACTACGTTTGTGGGGCAGAACGCCGGTGCTGGGAAGCCCGAACGTATCCGCGAGGGAGTCGGCGTTTCCCTGAAGATGTCGGCACTGGTCACGACGGTGATCGTTGCTGTGCTCTTTCTCTTTGCGCCGCAGGTCAGCCGGCTGTTCAATCAGGAGCCGGATGTGGTGCGGTTCGCGGTGCTGTTCCTTCGCTGGTCGCTGCCCTTTATGGTGATCAACTGCGGCAATCAGATCCATGCCGGGGCGCTGCGCGGCGTGGGCGACGCCCGCGTTCCGATGTTCGTTATGATCGGCTGTTTCGTTGTCATTCGCCAGATCTATCTGTTTGTGGTTACCAAATTCACGGATTCGGTCATTCCGGTCGCGCTCGCTTTCCCGGTCGGCTGGGTGACGTGCAGCCTGATCATGTACCTGATCTTCCATTCGCAGCGTTGGGAGAGAGATCTGAGGATGTCGACAGGGGGCGAGTGAGGCCCCATGGGAGAGGAGGCGCCCTGAACGGCAGGAGACCATCCGGCACGAAACACATATCGAAAGGAAACCGCATGATCAGACTCGCAGAAGTGACCGAAGAGAACTGGTTTGACGTGGCGTCTCTGTCGGTCAGGGAAGATCAGAAACCGTTTGTTGCCCCTGCGGTCGGCATCATCGCCCGGGGGTATGTTTACCGCGGCTGCAATGGCCGGGTCTGGGCCATCGAAGACGACGGCACCGTCGTCGGCGCGGCGCTCGTCCGGGAGTTTACCGATGAGCCGCTCGGCTACGACCTGCAGCAGTTCATGATCGGGGAGAAATATCAGGGCAGGGGGTACGGTTCTGCGGCCCTCGGCCTCATCCTGGACGAACTGCGGAAAGAAGGCCATTACGACCACGTGGAACTCTGCGTCAAAAAAGCGGACGCCGAAGCGATCCGCCTGTACGAGAAACACGGGTTTGTCGACTCGGGCTACGTCGACGAGGACGTCCCGGACGCCCTCAACATGATCTGCAGGCTGTGAGGGCAGCAGGCAGAAATATGTCCTGCACAGCCGCTTCCGTGCCGTGAATGTTTGTCCGGCAGGGGACCGGGGCGGCGCTAATCTGCAGCAGCTTCCAACAGCAAAAAACACCGCGAGCCGGCATCCTGTGCCGGCTCTTTTTTCTGTCAAAACCTGAAAATGGCAGATATTCAGCGTTCTGCCGGAGCCGGGAAAGGCTTCCGTTTGTGTGCGGACTTATAAAAGCGCAGGCCGTGCGGCTCTGCGCTTTATTGTGATCCTTGGCAGGAAGGAGGCTTACTTCTCCTCGCTCATCTTTCTTTCCGGCACCTCGCTCTGCACCGGGGCCTGAGGGGCGGGGGCTGCGGGCCTTGCATTGTAGGGCGGATAGCCCGCGGCGGCCAGGGCCTCGCGCTTCTTCTGTCCGCGCCGGGAGGCGCGGCGGATGATGGCGATCACGATCAGAAGGATGACCACGAAGACCACGATGAAGATCAGGTTCCCGACGAACCAGACGATGAAGTCTGCCAGGCTTTCGCCGAAGGCGGCCACGCCGTCCGAGAAGGCCTTGGAGATGCGCTGCCAGAAGGTGACGGGCTGCGTGCCGGTGCCGAGGACGGTCACCTCGCGCAGGGACAGGCGCACGGTGGAGTAGTCGATGGCGCTGTCGTAATGGTTCTTCCGGGTGGCGAAGCGGTCGATCTGGTACTCGACCTCGGAGAGCTCGCTTTCCACGGTAAGGAGATCCTGCACGTTCTCAGCCTGCTCGAGCAGCTCCAGAAGACGCTTCTGCTTCGCGCGCAGGGTCGTCAGGCGGCTCTCCGCGTCGTAGTACTGCTCGCTGATGTTCTCCGCGGAGGCGTTCTTGTTGATCACCTGGCACTGATCATAAGAGGCGACGGCGCCCATGAACTCCTCGAAGGAGTTGTGGGGGATGCGCGCCACGAGCGAGGCGGAGCGGCCGCCCTTGTATTCGTGGACCTGGGAGTCCTCGAACCAGCCGCCGAAGGATTTGACCATGTCGGTGATGCCGGAGACGGCTGCGTTCAGGTCCTTGGTCTCCGCCTCGATGACGCCGGTGTAGATGAACTTGGTGGTATCCGTGGAGACCGGCATGGAGGGCGTGCTGTCGGTTTTTTCGGGCATTTCCGAAGCCTGTTCGTCCGGTGCCAGGGCGTTCTCGCTCTTGGCTGCCCAGCCGTCCACGGCGTGCAGGTCGGTGAAGTTGTAGTTGGCGGTCTCTTCGCGGGCTGCCGGAGACGCGCCGCCGCAGCCGGTGAGAAGGGCTGCTGTCAGCATGAGTGCGAGCAGGAAGGAAAATGTGCGTTTTTTCATCATCCACCTCATTTCTGTGAAGGTCAGTGCTGCGGCGCGGACCTTTGTGTCCGGCGCAGCGATACGGGGAGGAGGCAGGCCCTCCGCCCGGGAGAAGGTCTCTCCCTGCCTTTACCATAGCGATTTGCCGCGAAAAACGCAAGGGAGTTCCCGTTTTTGTAAGGAGGTGACAGGTTTCCGTAAGGTTGACAAGGGCTAAGCGCAAAGGCTATAATAATCAGGATTATGAGGAAAAAGAATCCCGCCCTGCGGCCCCCTGACGCGGCCGCGGCGGCCTGCCGATACAGAGGAGAAACGGATGCGCCGAAGAGATAAAAAGAGACAATGGATCGCCCGTGCGCTTGCGCTCGTGCTGGTCATCCTCCTGCTTTTGGGAGCGATATCGGCGCGCGGCGCGGAGGCGACGACCGGACCCGAAGATACCGATCCGGTCACGACAGAAGAGCAGACCACGGAAGAGGAGACGCAGGGCGCGGTCAGCGAACCCGCGGAAAACAACGTGGCCCTGGCCTCGCTCGTCATCTCTCCCGGAGAAATGGAGCCGGCCTTTGCCCCGGACGTTTTCGCGTACACCCTTGAGGTGCCGGCCGGGCAGGAGCGCGTCGTGGCGGAAGCCGTCGCGGCGGATCCCGACGGGACCCGGGTCATCATCAGCGGATACGATCACCTGCAGGTGGGAGAGAACAAGCTCTATGTGACCGTCACGGCCAAGGAGGGCAGCGGTTCCTCCAAGTACACCGTGACCATCATTCGTCCGAAGGACGAGGAGACCACGCCGGCACAGACGCAGGAGAGCACCGCTCCCGCGACGACGGAGCCCGAGACTTCGAGCGAGCCGGAGACCTCCTCCGAACCGGAAACTTCCTCCGAGCCGGAGAAGACCGAGGCGGAGATCACCACGGAAGCCGCACCCACGGAGCCCCCGACCACCCAGGCACCCCCCGAGACGGAGCCGAAGAGCTGGCTGGAGAAGCTTCTCGGAATCGACCGGAGCGTCCTCTGGATCGTGGCCGGCGCGGCCGGACTGGTGCTGCTGATCGTCCTGATCGCCCTCATCCGCCTGCTCCACCGCGGAGACCCGGATGCGGAGGACTTCGACGACGACCCGGACGGCCCGGACGGCGGCCCTGACGTGAAGACCGAGACTAACATCGCCGAGGAGGCCGCGCCCGCCGCGGCCGCGGCAGAAGGGAGCGCGCCTCATGAAGGCGAAGCAGGTCAAGCAGATCAAGAGCTTTCTGGAGTCGCTGCCGCAGCGGCTGTCGGACTGGCAGCAGAAGCAGGAGATCAAGGCCCTGCCGGAAGCGGAGCAGAAGCTGGCGAACCTGGGGCTGAAGTATCAGCTGAAGCAGGAGAAGCGGGAGAAGAAGGCCGCGGTCAAGGTGCAGAAGAAGCACGCGAAGCGGCGCAGGAAGCTCCTGAAGCGGGCGCTCAAGTGGAAGGTGCTCACCCTGCCGAAGAAGCGGAAGAAGTAACGGCGGCCGTGACTGCTGCGCAGCTCGGTGCTGAGGACGATCCGTTTGAATTCGTGGACCTCGAGGATGCGATCGCGGAGACTGCCGCGGCCGAGACTGTGCAGGCCGCGGAGGCAGCTGCGGAAGAGAGCGCCGAGGCCGCGGAGGCCGCTGCGGAAGAGACCGTGCAGGCCACGGAGGCAGCTGCGGAAGAGACCGTCCAGGCTGCGGAGGCAGCTGCGGAAGAGACCGCGCAGGCCGCGGAGGCCGCTGCGGAAGAGACCGCCCAGGCCGCGGAGACCGCTGCGGAAGAGACCTTGCAGGCCGCGGAAGCGGTTGCGGAAGAGACCGCCCAGGCTGCGGACGATTTTGAGTTCTTCGACCTGTAAAGCGGCCGGAGGACATCGACCGAAAGAAAACCCCGATCCGGGGATGCAGAGACGCGCGAAAACCCGTGCGTCTCTGTTTTTTTGTGTTATACTGAAACAGAGCCCTCCGCCGAAAGCGGGAAAAACCGCTTTCGGAGGTACGAAACCTGCACAAGGGCCTTCGCGGTCTGACGTTTGTTCTGCGGCCTGACGTGTTTGGAAACGTCGGATGCGAAGCGGTTCGAAAAGAGCAGGGCCCGGGAAACGGCCGGATGCGAAGAGAGCTCTGAAGAAAAAACATCCGGGAAACGGCCGGATGCGAAGAGCGTCCTGAAGAAAAAAGCATCCCGGAAACGGCCCGGATGCGAAATGTGTTCTGAAAGAAGCGGCGTCCGGGAATCGTCCGGATGTAAGCAGGTTCTGAAAAAAAGAGTATCGGAAAGGAGACAACGATGGCGGAAAAACGCGTCATCCGGGTGACCGGATACGGACAGCTGAAGCTCCCGCCGGATCTGACCCGTCTGATGATCGGGCTGACCGGGACCGAAAAGGAGTACGCGCAGGCGCTCACGCGCTGTGAGGAGAAGACCCGCGCTCTGCGGGAGGCCGTCGCGCCCTTCGGCTTTGCCGAAGAGGATCTCAAGACCACGGAGTTCCGTGTGGATACGCGCTACGAGAGCGAGCAGGACAAGCACGGAAACTGGCGCCAGGTGTTTGCGGGCTATCAGTACACGCATCGCCTGAAGCTGGAATTCCCGGTGGACAACGACCGCCTTGGCAAGGTCCTCTACGCCGTGGCCCACGCGGACACGGTGCCGGAGATCAGCCTGCAGTATACCGTGGCGGATGTGGAAGCGGCCAAGAACTCCCTGATCGGAAAGGCCGTGGAGGATGCGCGGGAGAAGGCCGCGATCCTGACGCAGGCCGCAGACGTGGCGCTCGGCGATGTCCTCTCGATCAACTATGCGGAGAACGGCATGCGCTTTGAGACGGATACGATGTTCCTGCGCGAGGAGAGCGCCGCCTTCGGCGCGCCCAGGATGAAGGCCGCTTCCTACGACATGGCCGTGCAGCCGGACGACATCACCGTGCGCGACTCCGTGACGGTGGTCTGGGAGATCGGGAAAGCATGAGGGCGGAGGCATTTGCCCCGGTCCTCGACCGGATCCGGGAAGAGGGTCTGACCGTTTACGGGATCGAGACCTGGGACGGAGAGGAGGAGCAGATCCTCCTGCGGCGCGACACAAAACGGCACAACATCTATTCCGTGACCAAGGCGGTCACCGGACTTGCCGCAGGCATGGCCATCGACCGGGGCGTGATCGCGGCGGATTCTCCGGTCGCGGACTTCTTCCCCGAGATCGGGGCGGATCCGGACCGCGCGGCGCGCTTTGCCGGCGTCACCCTGGAGCGGCTTTTGACGATGTCCCTGCCCGGCATGGACTTTCAGGTCGGGGGAGACAGCTGGCTGGAGCACGCGCTCTCCCAGCCCGTCGAGGCGCAGGACCGGGGGTTCTGCTACAGCAACCAGACCGCGTACCTCGCGGGCGTGGCCGTGTCGCGGGCGCTGGGCGAGGACCTGGGCCCCTTCCTGCAGCGGGAACTGTTTGCGCCGCTCGGGATCACGCCGCCCAAATATGAGCGCAGCCCGGAGGGCCTCTTTTACGGCGCCTCGAAGCTGCGTCTGAACACGTCGGAGACCGCGAAAATCGGCCGGATCTATCTGGGATACGGCGAGGCCTTCGGCCGGCGCTTCGTCTCGGAGACCTACGTCCGGCGCGCGCTCACGCCCCTGCAGCCGACAGACGGCGAGGGTTACGGATACTATCTCTGGAAGCGCGGCAGCAGCATGGTCATGGAGGGCACCAACGGCCAGCGGGTCATTCTGTGCCCGGAGCGCGGCCGCATGCTCACGATGCTGGCGCATATCGAGAGTGAAGAGATCGCGGATCGTCTGACGGCGTTTCTCCGCGACGCGCTGCTTGAGGCGTGAGGAAAAGCAGACTCTGAAGATCGGCTTTTTGGATAGATCGGAAAAGTCGCAGAGACAGAACGGTGCAAACAGAACCGGCGGGTGCTTCGCCTGTCGGACCAGTCACCGGAGGCAGAACGGCAGGGAGCGGGGGGAACCCGGAGATCCTCTGAGGATATCGGAAGAAAACCGTCCCGGAAAAAGCAGAATCAGGAAGGAAAGAGATATGGCACAGATCGAAAGGGTCCGCCACATGGAAGAGGCGTATGACAATGCCCTCGCGGCGGTGAAGCGGATGCAGGAGGCGCTTGACGCCTACGAGGCGTCGCTGGACGGAATCGAGGAGCTGCAGGACTACATCGCCGGCAGCTGGCAGCGCGACTACGAAGACGACGAGGCGGGAAAATTCCCCGCGGACTTAAAACGCGGCGTCCTCTCGCAGGACGGGCTGTACGACATGCTGGCGGAGAACGAAGAGGTGATCGCCCGCATCCGCACCATCGCGGAAGAGTTCGCCGGCAAAAACGTCATGAACCTCTATTGACAACGCGCTCCCGGGGCCTGCAGGCCCGGGAGTCGAGATTCTTCGGTGATTCGGAGAAGATCTGATGCGGCAGCAGTTCGGAGAGGTTATTCAGGAAACTGCGACTGCCGAAACCGTGATGAAGAGAGGAATCAAAAAAGAGCGAAACAGGTTTGTTTCGCTCTTTTCTGACTGGCACTTCCCTGCGTGCCCGGCCGGAGGAATCGTCAGTTCTTTTCTTTCTTGAGTTCCTTGACGTGGGCCAGGAGCTCTTCTTTCCGGCTCTTTGGCATAGCAAGAGTCTCCCGCACAAGGCGGAAGAGAACGGGGTCTTCCTCGCGATCGACCACATAAGAGGAAGGCTTCGGGTCGTCCGTGTCTCCGGTCAGGTAATCAGCCGACGTGCCGAGCACCTGTGCCATGACCAAAATGATGGGGTACGTGGGGTTGCGCTCTCCGGATTCGTATCGCAGGTAGCCGCTTTGGGTCAGATGCATGCGGCGCGAGGCTTCCAGTTTGGAAATGCCAAGCTTCTGTCGGCGTTCGGAGAGACGGTCGGCGATCAGCTTCGGTTTCATTGGAATCGTCCCCTTTTTGTTATAATAGCGTGCCCGAATATGCAATTGTCAGAAAACGAAGTATGACAATGATATATTTTCTATCTCTTTCTAGCCCCACTATAGCAAGAAACCCGGAAAAAGGGAAGCGTTTTTTTCCAAATCCGCCCCCTAGGAATACCTTGCATGCGCGGTATTCCCTGGGGACAAGGCGGACATTTCTTTGGGTACGGGACCCCCTGTTTTCAAGTGTGGGAAAGTCATCCCCCGACATCCGCACGGATCCGCATAAAGGAGGAAGAACCACGGAGTTCGGGCGCGGGAAAGCCCTTGCACAAGCCCGCACAGTGTGCTATTATCACTATAACAGATATAACTCCCTGCAGACTATCAGAAAGACGGGTGAGAACGGTGTTTTACATCGAAATGGACTTTAACAGCGACGAGGCGCTCTACGTGCAGCTGTGCAATCAGATCATCCTTGGCATCGCCATGGACCGGCTGCGCGAGGGGGATGCCCTGCCCTCCGTGCGCCAGCTGGCGGACGATATCGGGATCAATATGCACACAGTCAACAAGGCCTACGGCATCCTGCGCCAGGAAGGGTTCTTAAAACTGGACCGCCGGCGCGGCGCGTTCATCTGCATGGATGCGGACAAGCGCCGTGCGGTGGAGGAATTGAAGGAAGACCTCTCCGTGGTGCTGGCCAAGGCCATCTGCAAGAATGTGAGCCGGGAAGAGGTCCACGCCATGGTGGACCGGCTGTACGACGCGTACATGACCGGCGGAGAGGAGGCGCGGTGATGCTTTGCGAGAGATGCAGACAGCGTGAGGCCACGGTGCGCTTTACCGAGGTGGTGAACGGCGTGTCGTCGGAGCATCATTTCTGCCTGGCCTGTGCGCGGGAAATGGATTTCGGGCCGTATTCGGCCATTCTGGAGAACTTCCCGATGGAGTGGCTCCTGTCGGGCCTCCTGGGCATCGGCGGAGGAGAGGGAGCGGAACAGGAAGAGGCGCCGCAGACCCGCTTCGAGATCACCTGCCCCACCTGCGGTACGACCTACAGCCAGTTCGTGAAGGATTCACGCTTCGGCTGCGCGGACTGCTACGGGGTCTTCGATCTCCTGATCGGAGAGAACATGAAGCACATCCACGGCGCGGAGCGGCACACGGGCAAGAAGCCGCGCATGCGGGCCGGTTCCGCCGCCGCGAAAGCCGCGCGGGCCGGCGCGAAGGAGACACGGGAGGAGACCCTGCAGATTCTGCGCTCCAAACTGAAGGAAGCGCTGCGGGAGGAGCAGTACGAGGATGCCGCCCGCCTGCGGGACGAGATCCGGTCCCTGTCGGGAGGTGACGCGCAGTGAAGTGGTACGAGAAAGCGAATCACCAGAGGGAGACCGTCGTCGCCAGCCGGGTGCGTCTGGTGCGCAACGTGAAGGGACACCTCTTCCCGAACCGTCTGTCGGAGAAGGAGCGCCGCACTTTGCGCGAGGAACTGCAGGGCGCGCTCTCGCCCCTGTTCCCGGAGGACGGATACACCTATCTTCAGACCGAGATCCTGTCGGAGCGGGAGCGCCGGGCCCTGCGGGAGCGGCGGCTCATCAACTCCACCCTGGCCGGACATGAGGATCCCATGGGGCTCTTCGTCTCGGACGACGACGAAAAGAGCATCCTGCTGTGCGGAGACGACCATCTCCGCCTTCAGAACACCCTGCCGGGCACGGCGCTTCTGCCTGCCTGGGAGGAACTGTCCAGACTGGACGACGCCATCGGCGAGGTCCTGCCCTACGCCTTTGACGAAAAATACGGATACCTGACCGCTTTCCCGACCAACGTCGGGACGGGGCTCAGGGCCACGGAGGTCCTGCATCTGCCGGCCCTCTCGCAGGACAAGAGCTTCCGCCGCCTCACGAGCGAGATGAACCGCTTCGGCATCATGGTGCGCCCCGTGTACGGGGAGGGCGCGGACGCCATGGGCGCCCTGTACGAGATCTCGAACCAGAAGACGCTGGGCCTCTCGGAAGCGGAGATCATCGGCACCGTGCAGCGCATGGCAGGGCAGATGGCGACGCAGGAAAACAAACTCCGCAAGGCCCTGCGCGAGAAAGGCGGGGCATCGCGCGAGGACCAGGCCTACAAGGCCTACGGCGTCCTGCGCTACGCCCGGATCCTGACCTGCAAGGAGGCCATGACCTATCTCTCCTGCGTGCGAGCCGCGGTGGCGGACGGATACCTGACGCTGCGCGAGCCCGTCAACATGTACGGGCTGATGCTCAAGGTGCAGGAGGACGCCCTGCCGCAGATGGGGGGCAAGACGCCGGAAGAGATGCGCGCGATCCTGGTGCGCACGGCCCTTCCGGACCTGGAATGACGACTGCCGGATAAAGGAGGAAACATATGGACCGGTTTACGAATAAAGCGCGGGAGGCCCTGGCCCTCGCGGAAGAGGCCTCGGAGAATCTGGGGCACCTTTACGTAGGAAGCGAACACATCCTGATCGGCCTTCTCAAGGAGGGGACCGGGGTGGCGTCCGTGGTGCTCCGTCAGCACGGGGTCACGGAAGAAAAGCTCCTGGAGATGGTCAACCGTCTGATCGCGCCGCACACGGGCGCACAGATCCGCGACGCCGGGGGCTACACGCCCCGGGCCGCACGCCTGGTGGAGCGCGCCTCCGTGGAGGCGGACCGCTTCCAGTCGGAGCTCGTCGGGACGGAGCACCTGCTCATCTCCATGCTCAAGGACGGCGACTGCGTCGGCAGCCGCCTGCTGACCACCCTGCACGTCAACGTGCAGCGCCTGTACGCGGACATTCTGGCCGCGATGGGACGCGAGGCGGACCGCGGGGCGGATCTGTCCGGGGGAGAGCAGAGCAGTACGCCCACCCTGGACCAGTATTCCCGCGACCTGACGGCTCTGGCGAAGGAAGGAAAGCTTGACCCCGTGATCGGCCGCGAGCAGGAGATCCAGCGGGTCATCCAGATCCTTTCGCGCCGCACCAAGAACAACCCCTGTCCCTGAGGACAGCATACTTGTGGCATCGAACTCGATTGACTTGCACGGAGGCCAGGGCAACACGAATACAACCAACTACACCCTCATGAAACAG
>JAFRUR010000087.1 GCA_017438775.1 Lachnospiraceae bacterium
CAGGCCACCTTCCTTCCCTGTACAGTTCAACACATTTCCTCTTATACTCGTAACTGTAACGCATAAAATTGTACCCTCCTTACTGGTTGTCCAGTAAAGAGGGTACATATCACTATCGCGTGGTTTTCATATAGACAAAAAGCGGACGGGCCTTTCCGGCCCGCCCGCATGGGTGCGCTTTTGCCGCGCCGCGCGCGTCAGTTCACGATGGTCAGCTCCGTCTCCTTGTCGAAGATGTGCACCTTCTCCATGTCCAGGGCGATCTTGACGGTATCGCCGGGACGGGCCGTCGTGCGGGGGTTCACACGGGCCGTGAAGTTGGTCTCGTCGACGTCGAAGTACAGGCAGACCTCTGCGCCCAGCATCTCGTACACGCGGATCTCCGCCTCGATGATGCTGTCGGGAGACATCTCCAGGAACATCTCCTCGTCGTGCAGATCTTCCGGACGGATGCCCAGGACCACGGTCTTTCCGATGTAGCCGCCGTTTTTCAGGGCCTCGGCCTTGCGGATCGGCACCGCCACGGTGTGACCGCCGAAGGACAGGGTGACCTTGCCGTTCTCCTCTCCCACTACGGCGTCGACCATGTTCATCTGCGGCGAGCCGATGAAACCGGCCACAAACGCGTTGCAGGGCTTGTCGTAGAGGTTCTGGGGCGTATCCACCTGCTGGATGACGCCGTCCTTCATGACGACGATGCGGGTGCCCAGGGTCATGGCCTCGGTCTGGTCATGCGTGACGTAGATGATGGTGGTGCCCAGGCGCTGATGCAGCTTGCTGATCTCGATTCGCATCTGCACGCGGAGCTTCGCGTCCAGGTTGGACAGCGGCTCGTCCATCAGGAACACCTTGGGGTGACGGACGATGGCGCGGCCCATGGCCACGCGCTGGCGCTGGCCGCCGGACAGAGCCTTGGGCTTGCGGTTCAGGAGGTTCTCGATGCCCAGGATGTGCGCGGCCTCCTTGACGGCCGCATCGATCTCGGCTTTGGGAAGCTTGCGGAGCTTCAGGCCGAAGGCCATATTCTCGTACACGGTCATGTGCGGATACAGGGCGTAGTTCTGGAACACCATCGCGATATCGCGGTCCTTGGGCTCCATGTCATTCACGCGGACGCCGTCGATCAGGAGATCTCCGCTCGTGATCTCCTCCAGACCCGCGATCATGCGCAGGGTGGTGGATTTGCCGCAGCCGGAAGGACCGACAAAGATGATGAACTCCTTGTCCGCGATATCCAGAGTAAAGTCCTTGACGGCGACAAAACCGTTGGGATACGTTTTCTGAATGTTCTGCAAAGAAAGACCAGCCATCTCTCTTCCCCCTCGTATTCGGGCAGAGCCCGGATTTTCTGCTTGTAATCTTACAATACGAAGGCGGGAAAGGCCATATTGTAAACTTTACAAAATGCCGTTCCCGCCGTTGTAAGGATTGTATACGAGGTGCCGCCCGTTTCCCGATTCAGCCGAAAATGCACAAAGAACGGGCGGAAGTATTGTACAGTTTTTTCCGGCGTTTCCGCCTCACAGAAGCCCCGGGAAAATGGTGTCCAGAAGAATGTATGCCCCGCCGATGACGACTGCCGCCGCGGCTTCCCAGGTCCACACGCTGCGCGGGGCCGGGGTGCGCATCGCGTCGAGACGCCTGCGCTCCTCCTTTTTGAAAAGCACCGCCATGTGGGCACCGCGTCCGGCGCGCCGCGCCAGCGCCAGCAGGATGACGCGCGCGAGAGCGATTCCCACAAACGCGAGAGCCAGAAGGAGGATGGCGGACACCACAAAGCCCGTGACCACCGCGGCCCCGTCAGTCCCGGCGCCTGCCTCGTTCATCGCCTCCCGGATGTAGTCGATCAGGGTCTGCCCCTCGCCGATCCCGGCCGGGACTTCGCCGGAAGCTTTCTCGAGGATCCAGGCGAGCACCGTGCTCTGGCCGTTGTAGAAGGCGTGCACGAGCATCGGCGCCAGGATGGTGCCGGTCGCCTCCGCGAGCAGGGCAAAAGCGATGCCCATCGCCGTCGCGTAGCAGAACTGGTTGAAGTTCATGTGCATGACGCCGAAAAATACGCCGGACAGGAACACCGCGGGCCAGATGCGCTCGCGCCGCAGGTCCCCGTAGAGCATGCCGCGGAACATCGTCTCCTCCACCACGGCCGGCGCGACGGCGATCATCATCAGAGCCGCGGGCAGGGGGTAGCCCAGCACCGTTCCCATCGCGTCCGCCGCGGCGTTGGGCGCAACGAGCATCGACAGCATGTTGAGGAGGCTCACGCCGGGCATCAGGCAGATGGCGTAGGCAAGCAGCAGAAGCAGGGAGCTGACCGGGAGGAGCCGGAACGGAAAGACCCGGAACGGGCTCTCCCGCCGCACCAGCATCACGATGAGGGCGGGCACCAGGAGCATGATCTCTCCCATCATCATCCACACCCACATGGGGAAGGCTTCCCGCGGCACGAGATACCGCAGCGCATAGATGCCGGCCAGATGGAACACCACCAGGAACAGGAACATGCGTCCTGCGCGCTTCGGTCTGTTCACGTTCATTTCTTTTCCTCCGTGAGGGCGATCCCGTCGTCCGTAAAGACGATCTTTCCCTCTTTATACAACATGCCCAAGGCGCGCTTGAAGCCCGCCTTGCTCATGAAAAAGCGCGCGCGGATCTCTTCCGGATCCGTGTGATCGCCCACGGGAAGGGTGCCGCCAGCCTTTCTGAGGGCCTCCAGAATGACGGCCGCGTCGCTCCCGCGCTGGGCCGCAGCGCGCTGGCGCAGCGAGAGCACCAGCTTCCCGTCGCGGCGCACGCCGGCCACCCGGCAGGAGACTTCCGTCCCCGTCAGGAGCCCCGGAAGCATCTCGCGCTCCGGGATCAGACCGTGATATTTTCCGTCCACGGCCACCAGCCCGCCCAGGTTCTCGCGGATCTCGTAGAGGTAGCCGGAGACGTCGTCGTCCTCCTGATAGGGGGCCTCCGACGACAGGTGCGAATAAAACTTCATGGTGGCGCAGAGCCGCTCCGTGCGGTCGACGGTCAGGAGGACCGCCACGGTCTCTCCCACCTCCAGGGGGCGGGTCATCTCGCGCCGCGGGAGGTACAGGTCCTTCATCAGGCCCCATTTGAGAAAGGCGCCGGCCTTCGTGACCGAGGCCACCGGCAGCACGGCCGCCTCTCCCACGGAGAAGGCGGGCATGCGGCGCGTGGCGATCGGGCGCGCCTGCGCGTCCTTGTACAGGAACACCTCCAGGGCGTCCCCGCGCCTTGTTCCCGCGGGCACTTCCGCCTTCGGGAGCAGCACGGCCTCATCCGTGTCCGCAGGTCCCAGATAGATCCCCTGCGGCGCGGTGCGCTTGACCACGAGGGTCTGTCTCTTTCCCAGTTCGAGCATATCGATGATCCTTTCCGGTCAAATCGTTCAGGCGAATTCCACCACCGCGAACACGGTCCCCTCCGGCGAGCGCAGGGAGATCACGGTGCGGCCGTCTTCCGCGGAAACAAGGGGGCAGAGCACGTCGCCCAGGGCCGCGGCGCTCACGTAGGAGACGCGGATGCGACAGGGCCGGTATCCGGCCGGCATCTGCTCCATCGCTGCCGCGATGTAGCGGGCGTTGTTCACATGTCCGTTGGTGTCGATAAAGTCCGGCGTGACGGGGATGGGCGCGCGCTCCTCTCCTCCCTCCGGCACATGGATCTTGCGGTCCAGGTACTCCATGGGGAGGCGCTCCTCGAGCGAGAAGGGCGCGGTGTCCTCCGGGGTGAGGCGCGCGGGGCGCCCCGACGAGATGTCCACAAGGGTCCAGAGCGACGTCGCGTTCACGAAGGCAAGGTCCGCCTTCTCCGCGGCAGTCAGGCCGTCGACTCCTCCCTGCGGGAACATGGCGAAATTGCGGTTTCCGAAGAAGCCGCGGAACTCCCAGGGCGCCGTGCCCACGGTGACCGGCGTGAGCATCTTTGGATACTCCTTCACCTCGATCTGCCAGTAGGAGAGAAACCATGCGCGGCTGCGCGCCTTCAGGGCGCCGATGCCGGCCCCCAGGCTCTCCGACTGGAATGTGGAGCAGTCCTGAAAATAGTTGACCAGAGCCGGGACCGACAGTCTCCCGTCCGAACCCGTCTCGCTGTAGCGGATGACGCTGTCAAAGGTAAACATCCGGGCACCTCCAGAATAAAGAAAAAGCACGGTCATGTCTGACCGTGCAGAGCTGGGCCACAAGGATTCGAACCTTGAAATGCTGGAGTCAGAGTCCAGTGCCTTACCGTTTGGCGATGGCCCAATAACAGCAAAGCACATTATACCCCACCCCTTCTCAAGATGCAAGTACTTTTTGTACTTTTTGCTTTTCCCTGCGTTTCTCCTATACCGATATGCCTCGGTATGCATAACAGATACCCCTTGATATGACTAATTGTCATATTTCAAGAGGGTTCTATTTGCACATCGTCACTTGACAAGCCGCTTTTCGCATGATACCGTAAAGTCAGGTTTCATGAATAGGTACAGATTGAAGCGAATGTATATTTATTCGCCCCCATTCGGTTTTTCCGTATGCCGTTCCGGGCTTCTGTCCCATTCTCCGTTCTATACGCAGCATTCGACCCCTCACAGAAAGGCGGCATACCGTGTTATTCACCAGAGAATGTGATTACGGCCTGCGCATTATGCGCAATCTGAACACCGAAACTCCTGTCTCCGTCAGCGTCATCTCCGAGCGGGAAAAGATCTCCCTGGCCATGGGCTACAAGGTGGCGCGCAAGCTCGAGCTCGCCGGGCTCATCTGCAGCGTCCGCGGCCATACCGGCGGCTACAAGCTCACCAACGGCCTCGACAAGGTCACCACGTACGACGTCTACTGCGCCATCGAGTCGCACGTCATCATCAACGAGTGCCTCACCCCCGGCGTCGACTGCCCTCTGAATGAGGACAACAGCTGCTTTATGCACCGGGAACTGGCGCGCATCCAGGGCGTTCTCATCCAGGAGCTCAAGCGCTACTCCCTTGAGGAATTGGCCAACATGTGACCCCCGCGAATCACCGACCCCCGCCTTCCAGGCGGGGGTCTTCTTTTTTCTTCTCCTCCGGCAACCCGGACGCGCTTCTCACGCCCTCCTTCCCGGTCTGCCGGACGCGCTTTTCATGCACTTCTTCCCGGTCTGCCGGTCTGCTTCTCACGCACGCTTTCCCGGTCTGCCGGTCTGCTTCATTTCGGATCTTCTCTTCACGCCTTCTCTTCCAGCCAGTCCGGTTCCCCGGGGATCCATCCGGCGCGGCCGGCCGTGGCATCGGCCAGTTTCCGAACAAATACATCGTTCCCCTCCGGGAGGAGCACCGTCAGCGACGCGCCCGCGCCGTACTCCGAGTCCGCGACGCGGATCTTTTCCGATTCGCAGAGCCGCAGGACGCGCCCCACGTCGCCGTAGTCCGTCTCGATCCGGGCCCGGATGCAGGGGATGCGCCGCACGATTTGCGCCCCGGCCAGAGCTTCCCTGGCTCCCGCCGCGTAAGCGCGGGTCAGCCCCCCGGTGCCCAGAAGCGTCCCGCCGAAATACCGGGTCACCACGCAGAGGACGTCCGTCAGTCCCGCCCCGGCGATCACGTCCAGGATGGGACGGCCGCCTGTGCCCGCGGGCTCGCCGTCGTCGCTGGCCTTCTCCCACACGGTCTCCCGCTGAAGCCGGCAGGCATAGCAGTGATGCCGCGCCTCCCAGTGCTCTTTCCGCACCTGCGCGAGGACGGCCTGCATCTCCTCCTCCGAGGAGACAGGACAAAGAAGCCCCAGGAACCGGGACTTCTTTTCCTCATACTCGCCCCGCGACGGGGCGGTCACGGTACAGTAGCTCTCTCTCATGGCGCTTCCCCGCCTTCGGGCGGGGCGTCGTCATGTCCGCCGGTGCCCGGAAACAGCTCGTGGATCAGCTCTTCCAGCCAGTTCTCACTCTCCTCCGCGGCCCGGCTCTCCTCCGCGATGCTCTCCTGGATCCACTCGTACCACTCTTCCGTGTGGACCGGGCAGGACGCCGTCAGCATGCCGGCAGGCAGGGCGTAGGCGCCGTCGTCGGTCGCGGCCGAAGCGCCCTCGGGGATGCGGATGTAAAGCTTGCGCTCGCGTCCCTCTTCGGGGCAGTATTCCCCGGCGGGAGTGCCGCCCTCCGCGCACATGACCACCGCGGTGTGGATGTCGCAGTACTCCGTGGGCTCCGTGCCCGCGACGAAGATCTCGTCATAGACAAAACCGTTTCCGCGGGGATCGCAGTCGCACAGGCCGTCCACAGCCAGCTTGCCGGACTTGGAGCAGATATGCGCCGTGACCAGGCCCGAAGGCTGGGCGAAACCGCTCTGCGGCAGCCCCTCGTGCACGCGTTCCATGATGCGCTTCCAGATCCTCTTGTGATAGCCGGAGGAAGGAAGGGACTTGTTTTCGTCGTAGCCGGACCAGATGCCGGCCGTGTAGTACGGCGAAAATCCCACGAACCACAGGTCGTTGTTGGACGTCGTCGTGCCGCTCTTGCCGGCCGTGACCACGCCGTCCGGGCGGGCCAGATTGCCGCCCGTGGTGAACTGCCCGGCGCGCCCCGGGTACGACAGGTTCTTCATGGTGTCGGACATCGCGCTCGTCAGCAGGTATGCCGTGGTCTCGCGGAGGACCTGGCGCGTCGAAGGCGTGTTGTCCAGGATGGTCACGCCGTCGTGATCCGTGATGCGGGTGTAGAACACGGGCTCCGTGTAGGTGCCCTGGTTGGCGATGGTCGCGTAGGCCGCGGTCAGCTCCAGGTTCTTGACGCCCAGGGTGATGCCGCCCAGCGCCAGGGAAGAGCCGATGTCGGTCTTGACGGAGCCGGAGGAATCCACATAGCTGTCCACCAGGGTGGTGAAGCCGAGACGCTGCAGGTACTCATAGCCCAGCTGCGGCGTCACGGTGTTGACCAGACACTTGGTGGTGACGATGTTCATGGAGAACACGCAGGCCTGGCGCAGGTTCGCGTAGCCAAGGTAGTAGTCTCCCCAGTAGTTCTTGAAGGCCTTGTCGCCGATCGAATAGGGCTCGTCGTAGTAGGTGCTGGCCAGCGTGGCGCCCTGGGAGTCGATGGCCGGCGCGAAGGCGGCCAGGACCTTGAAGGTGGAGCCGGGCTGGCGCGTGCTCTGCGTGGCGCGGTTCAAGGAAAGGTTGCCGGTCTTCTGTCCGCGGCCGCCGCTGATGGCGCGCACGTAGCCGGTGTGCTGGTCCATCAGCACAAAGGAGGCCTGCGGCTGCAGGGTGATGTCCAGATAGTTGGTGATGAGTTTGTCTCCATCTTTCACGATGGCGGCCTTGTATTCTGCCACGCAGGCGTCCAGTTCCTCCCGGGTGGGGAAGATGAGCTTGAACGCCGGGGCGTTCTTCTCGCGGCGGAAGTACTCGCGCACCTGGTTGGTGGTGTAGGTGTCCGTGGTCCCGTCCGGGTGCTGCACCGTAAAGGAGCAGGTAAAGCCGTACTCGGTCACATTCTCGGGATAGTTCGCGGGGTTCGAGATCTCCTCGTCCACGATCTTCTGCAGGGCCGGGTCCATGGTGGTGTAGATGTTCAGGCCGCCGCTGTAGACCAGGGCGGAGGCCTGCGTCTCCGTGTAGCCCTTCTTGGTCACGAGATCCGAGATGACCGAGCGGATGGTCGAATCCACGAAATAGGAATAGACGGTGCTCTCCGCCTGGCTGATCTCGTTGACGGCGGCGATGCGTTCGTAGACGTTGTCCGCGAGCGCCTCGTCCCTCTGCTTCGCGGTGATCAGGCCCTGCTCGTACATGTCTCTCAGGACCTTCTCGCGGCGCTCCGCGTTGCCCTTCGGCCGGGTGATCGGATTGTAGGCCGTCGGGTTCTTGGTGATGGCGGCCAGCACGGCGCTCTCCGAGAGTGTCAGGTTTTCCACACTCTTTTTGAAGTACCGGGTCGCGGCGGCCTGCACGCCCAGGGTGGAGCTGCCCAGGTTGATGGTGTTCAGGTAGTTGGTGAGGATGGTGCGCTTGTCCATGCGCTTTTCCAGCTGCAGAGCCAGATACTGCTCCTGGATCTTTCGCTCGAAGCGCGCGCCGAGACCGGATTCCATGCCGCCGTCAAAGACGTTGTTCTTGATGAGCTGCTGGGTGATGGTGCTGGCGCCCTCGTTGAAGGTGCCGCGCATCAGACCCGAGGTGAACGCGCGCACCATGCCCTTGAAGTCCACGCCCTTGTGGGTCCAGAAGCGCGAGTCCTCGATGGCCACGAAAGCATCGACCAGATGCTTCGGCAGCTGGTCGTAGCGGATCGGATTGCGGTTGGAGCCGGAGCGCACCAGGGTCTCGATCCGGTTGCCCTCCGCGTCGTAGACAAAGGTCGCGGAGCCCAGAGGCGTCACGTCGATGGTGCCGACGGCCGGGGCGTTGCTCACGATGGAGCGGGCCATGCCGTACACCGTGGAGAGCCCCAGGAAGGCGCCGATGACCAGGGCGAAAACGACGGCCTGGAACACCGTCACTCTCACCTTGCTGTAGACACGCTCGCCCGTGTTGCCGAGCCTGTCCAGCTTTTTCTCGATTCCTTCTCTTCCGAAATTCAAAAATCTTCCTCCCGATGCGGGGCGCCGTGCCCCCCTCCCGTGTCAGATATTCTTCCTGCGCCCGCCCGCCGCATCCTCTGAAAGGCTTTCGGCACCGCCGCGGCGCAGCGCTTTTTCGTATACAAAAAACACCGTCCCCTGCAGGGACAGTGTTTATTATACCAGATTTCTTCCAATAAGGAAAGATAAGCTTTGCTTACGGCCCCGTTACAGGACGTTCACGCCCCTGTTACAAAAGTTGAGGGGCCGCACTCACATCCCGCAGAGGCGGAACACGGCCGGAATCGTAGCCACGGCCAGGAGGCTCGTGAAGGCCACGCCGGCGCTCGAGAGCTTGACGTCTCCCCCGAACTCCTGCGCCAGCATCGCGCAGAGGTTCCCGGAGGGCATCCCGAGGACCACGAGGCAAACGCCGAGGACCAGGGGATCGGAGACGCCGCACAGGCGCAGCAGGTAAAAGCCGGCCACCGGCATCACCAGAAGCTTGAGGACACACACGCCCCACATGCGCGGGTCCGTGATCACCTTCTTGAAATCGAGCCCGGAGAGGGCCGCGCCGATCGCGATCATGCAGATCGGACCGGTCATGTCGCCCACCATCGTGCAGGCCTCCAGGACGACCGCGGGGATGGTCAGGTTCAGGAAGAAGCACAGTTCCGCGATGATGCAGACCACCACACCGATGTTGAGAATGCGCTTTAGCTGCGACCAGAGGCTCCCCTTCGGGGGAATCTCCGGCTCGCGGCCTGCCGCGAGGGCCTCCTGGCGCAGACGGATCGCCTGCCCGCGCCGCATCAGATAGATGCCGAACGTGAAGATCAGCGTGTTGAAGGGCAGAATGAACAGGGCGCCGTAGCGCAGGGACTCGTTCCCGAAGGCCGCCGCCATCACCGGGAAGCCCATGAAGCCGACGTTGGGGAAGGCGTAGAGCATCTGGTAGATCTGCCCCTCGGGCTTTCCGGACACGCGAAGGATGGGCTGCACCAGGAACGAGCTCGCGACGATGACCGCGAAGATGATCCAGGTGAGTCCCATCATCCGGAGCGTTTCCGCGCGCGTCAGTTCCGACTCGCCCAGAACGCCGGCCAGCACCATGCAGGGACTGGTGATGTAGATGACAAGCGAGGCCAGCTTCTTCTCCATGTGCGCGTCGATGATCTCGCGCTTTCGCGCGATAAAACCGATCACCATGATGAGGAAGAGCACGATCATTCTCTTAAGTATTGCCATGGGTCCTCCGGGAAAAGAGCCCCCTGCGGGGCCGCAGGGAGCTCTTCGGTTGGCGTTTCCGTGCCCCGCAGAGGCGGGACTGCGGTTTAGACCAGAGCCACGGTCTCGCGGCAGATGGCCAGCTCTTCGTTGGTGGGCACGACCATGGCCAGAACGGTGGAATCCTCCGTGCTGATCACGCGCTCCTCGCCGCGGATGTTGTTCTTCTCCGCATCCAGCTTCACGCCCAGGAATCCGAGGTAGGACAGGATCTTCGCGCGCATGCTGATGTCGTTCTCGCCGATGCCGGCCGTGAAGGCGATCACGTCCACGCCGTTCATGGCAGCGGCGTAGGCGCCGACGTACTTGGCCACGCGGTACGCGAACATATCCACGGCCACCGCCGCGCGGTGGTTGCCCTCCTCCGCGGCCTTGCCCAGGTCACGGAAGTCGCTGGAGACGCCGGAGACGCCGGCCACGCCGGACTTCTTGTTGAGAACGGTCTCGATCTGGGCCAGGGTCAGGTTCTCCTTGCCGGCCACATACTCGAGAATGGCGGGATCCAGGTCGCCGGAGCGGGTGCCCATGACCAGGCCTTCCAGAGGGGTGAAGCCCATGGAGGTATCCACGCTCTTGCCGCCGCACACCGCGCAGATGCTGGCGCCGTTGCCCAGGTGGCAGACGATGGTCTTGAGTTCCTTCACGTCCTTGCCGAGGATCTCGGCCACGCGCTTGGAGACGAAGCTGTGGCTGGTGCCGTGGAAGCCGTAGCGGCGCACGCCGTACTTTTCGTAATACTCGTAAGGAAGGCCGTACAGGTAGGCGACCTCGGGCATGGTCTGATGGAAGGCGGTGTCAAAGACGCCGACCATGGGCACGCCGGGCATAAGTTCCATGCAGGCGCGGATGCCGATCAGGTTGGCCGGGTTGTGCAGGGGAGCCAGATCGCTCACCTTCTCGATCTCGGCGATGACTTCGTCCGTGAGGACGGTGGAGCTGGCAAACTTCTCTCCGCCGTGAACGATGCGGTGTCCGACTGCGCCGATCTCCTCCAGGGAGCCGATCACGCCCACTTCGGGATCCGTCAGGTGCTTCAGGACCAGGCTGACCGCCTCGGTGTGGTTGGGCATGGGGGCCTCGATCTCCACCTTGTCCTTGCCGGTCGGGCGATGGGTGAGCCTGCCGTCAATGCCGATGCGCTCGCAGAGCCCCTTGGCCAGGACCTGCTCGGTCTCGGAGTCGATCAGCTGATACTTTAAGGACGAAGAACCGCAGTTGATGACTAATACCTTCATGAAATGCCTCCTAGAATGAAATAAGAAGGGGCGTATGACGCAGAAAGTGCACACGCCGCCTTTTCTATTTTACACAGGTTTTGATGGTCTGTAAAGACGGTAATGCCCGCGCGGAGCCGCTTTTTGAGCCGTTCCGGACCCCTGCCGCGCGGCCGCGCGTCACACGTGGATGCGCCCCTGAAGCCACAGGTCTCCCTTAAAGCGCCGCCCCGGGGCGGGCTCTCCCAGCAGGTCCTCCTCCGCGATGATGACCGGGAAAACGAGGTCCTTGCAGGCGATGGTCATCTGCCACACGCCCTTGCCGGAGAGTTCGTTTACGAAGCGCTGCGCATCCAGGATCTCCGCCACCACCGTGTACTGGTCGCTCTCCATGCCGCAGGGCATGAAGCTGGTCTCCACGATGGAGTAGATGTCCTCGTCGCGCAGGCGCCCGGAGATGGACGCGTACAGGTCCATGTCCTCCATGGTCAGGATCTCGATGGCGCGCTCGTCGCCGCCGCGGGCCTTCTCCATGAGGGCGCGCCGGTCCTTTTCTTTTCCTTCCGCGTCCTTCTCCGTCTCCTTCCCGGTGTAGATCGTGGGAAGCAGGATCTTTCCGGTGTCCGAGAGGGCCGCCATGGAGACCGGCAGGGCCTTGTCGAAGTAGGGCGGCAGGGCGGCGCGGCGGATCTCCGGCACGTTCTGGACCGAGAAGATGAGCGAAAGGCCCATGTCCCCCTCCTCGCACATGCCGTTGTAGGCGTCGCGGTCCGTCAGGCGCTGGACGCTCATGCAGGAGTTCACGGTCACCCGGTCGCCGATCAGGAACGGATAGATGATCTCCTGATGGAACACGCGCTTGTCCGGATCCCAGTCTCCGGAGAGCATCACCCCGAAGCCGGGGCCAAACATCCGCGCGACGTAGGCGCGGGTGTCTCCGTTCTCCGCGATGGAATCCTGCCAGCCGGGCGCCTCCAGGACGGCCTCGCCCAGGCGCTCCATCTGCTGACGGTTCCGGTACTCCCCCAGGCCGATGGACCTCAGGTATTTATGCATCGCGTCTCCTCAGTTCGGTCTGTCCTCCCATGTAGGGCTGGAGCACCTTCGGGATGGCCACGGAGCCGTCCGCGCGCAGGTTGTTCTCCAGGAAGGCAATGAGCATGCGGGGCGGCGCCACCACGGTGTTGTTCAGGGTGTGGGCGAAATATCTCTTTCCGCCTTCTCCCGTCACGCGGATGCGCAGGCGCCTCGCCTGGGCGTCGCCCAGGTTGGAGCAGGAGCAGACCTCGGTGTACTTCTGCTGACGGGGGCTCCAGGCCTCGATGTCGCAGCTCTTCACCTTCAGGTCGGCCAGGTCGCCGGAGCAGCACTCCAGCTGACGGACGGGGATATCCATGGAGCGGAACAGCTCCACACTGTAGCGCCACATCTTCTCGTACCAGTCCATGCTCTCCTCGGGACGGCAGACTACGATCATCTCCTGCTTCTCGAACTGGTGGACGCGGTAGAGGCCGCGCTCCTCGATGCCGTGGGCGCCTTTCTCCTTGCGGAAGCAGGGGCTGTAGCTGGTGTAGGTGATCGGGAGCTCCTCCTCGGGGATGGTCCGGTCGATGAAGG
>JAFRUR010000088.1 GCA_017438775.1 Lachnospiraceae bacterium
CAGGCCACCTTCCTTCCCTGTACAGTTCAACACATTTCCTCTTATACTCGTAACTGTAACGCATAAAATTGTACCCTCCTTACTGGTTGTCCAGTAAAGAGGGTACATATCACTATCGCGTGGTTTTCATATAGACAAAAAACCGGCCTCGGCAGTTCTGCCGGGGCCGGCAATGCTTCAACACCGTTCCAACACAAAAAGCACCTGACCTGCTGTGCGGTCATCGGACGCACCGCGTTTACGCTTACTTGAACAGGCCTTTTTTCCTCTTCCCGCCGTCCGGGTCGGTTTCCCCCATCGCCTCCGCAAAGGCTTCCAGGGCATCTCTCTGGGCTCCGGTCAGCTTGGTGGGAACGTCCACCACCAGCGTGACGATCTGATCGCCGCGCAGGTTCGCGTTGCGCAGGGACGGCACGCCCTTGCCGCGCAGACGGATCTTGGTGTCGGTCTGCGTTCCGGCCTTCACCTCGTATTCCACGTCCCCGTCCAGCGTCTTCAGGCGCACGGTGCCGCCCAGGGCCGCCTTCGCGAAGGAAATGGACGCGGTCGAGAAAATGGTGGTGTCCTGTCGCTTGAAGATCGGGTGATTGGACACGGAGACGGCCACCAGAAGGTCGCCCCTCTCTCCGCCGTTGCGGCCCACGTCGCCCTTGCCGCGCAGACGCACGGACTGGCCGTCGTCGATGCCGGCCGGAATGGAGACCTGGATCTTCTTGCGGGACTGCGTATAGCCGGTGCCGTAGCATTTCGGGCACTTGTCCTTGATGATCTTGCCCTCGCCGCGGCAGTCCGGACAGACCTGCTCCTCGCGCATCATGCCGAACATGGTCTGGCGCGTCAGGACGATGCGTCCCTTGCCGTTGCACTTCGTGCAGGTGACGGGGCTGGTACCGGGCTTCGCTCCGGTGCCGCCGCAGGCCTGACACTCCTCCCTGAGGTTCATCTCGATCTCTTTTTCCGTACCGAAGACCGCCTCTTCGAAGGTGATGCGCACCGCGGTCTGCAGGTTCGCGCCGCGCATCGGCCCGTTCTGGGCGGACCGGTAGGTCGCGCCGCGGCCGCCGCCGAAGAAATCTCCGAACAGATCGCCGAAGATATCTCCCATGTCCATGCCGTCAAAACCGGAGAATCCGCCGGCCCCCGGGTCTCCGCCCGAGAATGCGGCATGGCCGAACTGATCGTAGGTGCGGCGCTTTTCCGGATCCGACAGGACGCCGTAAGCCTCCGAGGCCTCCTTGAACTTGGCCTCGGCCTCGGGGTTGCCCTGGTTGGTATCCGGATGATATTTCTTAGCGAGTTCCCTGTACGCCTTCTTGAGCTGCGCATCGTCCGCGTCGCGCGGGACGCCCAGGATCTCGTAATAATCGCGCTTCTGCTCTGCCATAGACGGCTCCTTTATACACATATCTGCCAGCCCCGCGCGCGGCGGGGCCGGCAGTCTGGATCATCATCCGATGCGGTTTTCAGCTGCGATCAGACCTCTCTGTAATCGGCATCGACGACGTCGTCGTCACCGCCGTGGTTCTGCGGCTCCGGACCCGGGCCCTGCTGCTGGGCGCCGGCGTTCTGCTGCTGCACGTTCTCGTACATCTTGGTGAAGAGCTGGTTGGCGCTGTTGCGCAGCTTCTCGATGCCGCTCTTCATCTGCTCGACCTGGGCGTCGGAGATCTCCAGATTCTGGGTGGCATCCACGACGGACTTGAGTTCCGCGAGGTCGGCCTCGACCTGAGACTTCAGGGAAGCGTCCAGCTTGTCGCCGACTTCCTTCATGGCGTTTTCGGTCGAGAAGACCAGGGCGTCCGCCTCGTTGCGGGTGTCGATGGCTTCCTTGCGGCGCTTATCCTGCGTCTCGAACTCCTGCGCCTCGCGCACGGCTTTCTCGATATCCGATTCGGACATGTTGGAGCCGGCCGTGATCGTGATGTGCTGCTCCTTGCCGGTGCCCAGATCCTTCGCGGACACGTTCACGATGCCGTTCGCATCGATATCGAAGGTAACTTCGATCTGCGGCACACCGCGGCGTGCGGGCGGGATCCCGTCCAGACGGAACTGGCCCAGGCTCTTGTTGTCCTTCGCGAACTGACGCTCGCCCTGCAGGACGTTGATATCCACGGCGGTCTGGTTGTCCGCGGCGGTGGAGAAGATCTGGCTGTGCTTGGTCGGGATCGTGGTGTTGCGCTCGATCAGACGGGTCGCGATGCCGCCCATGGTCTCGATGGACAGGGACAGCGGCGTCACGTCCAGAAGCAGGATGTCGCCCGCACCGGCATCGCCGGCGAGCTTGCCGCCCTGGATGGAGGCGCCCAGCGCCACGCACTCATCGGGGTTCAGGCTCTTGGAAGGCTCATGGCCGGTCAGCTTCGCGACCTTCTCCTGCACGGCAGGGATACGGGTGGAGCCGCCCACCAGCAGGACCTTGCCGAGTTCCGCGGCGTTCAGGCCGGCGTCCTTCAGGGCGTTCATGACAGGGACCGCGGTGCGCTCCACCAGGTCGCGGGTCAGTTCGTCAAAGCGGGCGCGGGACAGGTTCATGTCAAAGTGCTTCGGGCCCTCGCTGGTCGCGGTAATGAACGGCAGGTTGATGTTGGTCGTGGTCGCGGTGGACAGTTCCTTCTTGGCCTTCTCCGCAGCCTCTCTCAGACGCTGCATGGCCATCTTGTCGCCGGACAGGTCCACGCCCTCGGCCTTCTTGAATTCGTCGATCATCCAGCGGACGATCTTGTCGTCGAAGTCATCGCCGCCCAGATGGGTATCGCCGTTGGTGGCCAGGACCTCGATGACACCGTCGCCGATCTCGATGATGGAGACATCGAAGGTTCCGCCGCCCAGGTCGTAGACCATGATCTTCTGGTCGTTCTCTTTGTCGATGCCGTAGGCCAGCGCCGCCGCCGTGGGCTCGTTGATGATCC
>JAFRUR010000089.1 GCA_017438775.1 Lachnospiraceae bacterium
ATATCTTGTGTTATAGTAGCCACAACGGAAGACCTCCTTATGTTGTGTGTTGTGTTTGTGGGAAAACTAACTATAACACAAGGATGGCTCTTCCGTTTTTTTATTTAAGTGCTGTGTAACACATGTATTGTAATCCTACACACAAAGGGCCGCGGGCGGAAAAGTCTTCCTTTGCAGAGCCGCGGAATTATGCTATACTCACTAAGATAGGGGAAGAAGGCGCAGCTATCGGCGTGCGCCGGAAAGGAGGCTCTGCGTGGCAGGACTCGGCGACATCATCGGCAACGAGCCGGTCAAGGATTATTTCAGTACGGCGATCGCGGACGGACAGGTCTCACACGCCTACCTTCTGGCGGGCGAGGCCGGCCTGGGCAGGAAGACCCTGGCCCGCGCCGTGGCCATGACGCTCCAGTGCGAGAGCGAGGGGGAGAGGCCCTGCGGCGTCTGCACCTCCTGCCGCATGATTCAGGCCGGCACGCATCCGGACGTGCGCTTCGTGACGCACGAAAAGCCCGGAACCATCAGCGTGGACGACGTGCGCCGGCAGATCGTGTCCGATGCGGCCATCCGCCCCTACAAGGGCCCCTGGAAGATCTACATCATGGATGAGGCGGAGAAAATGAATCCGCAGGCGCAGAACGCCCTCCTCAAGACCATCGAGGAGCCGCCGTCCTACGTCATCCTCTTCCTGATCACATCTTCCGCGGAGGCGATGCTGGAGACCATCGCGAGCCGGTGCATCCGCCTTTCGCTCCGCCCCCTGGCGGACAGCGTGATCCGCGAAAAGCTGGCGGAGCGCGGCACGTCCGGAGAGGACGCCGACGTCGCCGCGGCCTTTGCGCGCGGCAATCTGGGACGGGCGCTCGCGCTGGCGGCCTCGGAAAAATTCGAACAGATGCGGGCCATTCTTCTCGGCCTGCTGAAGGACGTGGACAAGCGCAGCGTGTCGTCCCTCGTGGAGGAGATCCGCGCCGTCCGGGAGGGCGGCTTCGAGATCGCCGCGTGCCTGGAGTTCATCTCCCTGTACTATCGCGACGTGCTGATGTTCAAGGCCACCAAGGACGCGAACCTGCTGATCTTCCGGGACGAGATCTCTTACGTCCGCAAGCGGGCGGACCGCATGTCGTTTGAGGGGCTCGAGAGCGTGCTGCTCGCCATCGACACAGCCCGTGAGCGACTGCGCGCGAACGTGAATTTTGATCTGACCATGGAACTGCTGTTCCTGAGCATGAAGGAGCAAGGACGATGAATATTATCGGAGTGAGATTTCGGACGGCCGGCAAGGTCTACTATTTTGACCCGGCCTCTCTCGAGCCGAAGCGCGGGGACCACGTCATCGTGGAGACCGCCCGCGGCATAGAGTACGGCACCGTGGTGCGCGGCCTGACCGACGTTCCCGAGGAGAAGGTCACGCAGCCGCTGCGCGCGGTGGTGCGCCTCGCGAACGAGCAGGACGAGGCGACGTATCGGAGCAACCGTGAAAAAGAGGTCACGGCCCGCGGAATCTGCATCGAGAAGATTCGCAAGCACGGGCTGGAGATGAAGCTCATCGACGTGGAGTACACGTTTGACGGCAACAAGATCCTGTTCTATTTCACGGCGGACGGCCGCGTGGATTTCCGCGACCTGGTCAAGGATCTGGCCTCCGTCTTCCACACCCGCATCGAGCTGCGCCAGATCGGCGTGCGCGACGAGACCAAGATCATCGGCGGGTGCGGCGTCTGCGGCCGGCCCCTGTGCTGCCACAGCTATCTGGAGGACTTCATTCCGGTGTCCATCCGCATGGCCAAGGAGCAGAACCTGTCCCTGAACCCGGGCAAGATCTCCGGTGTCTGCGGGCGCCTGATGTGCTGCCTCAAATACGAGGAAGACACTTACGAAGAACTCAATGCGAAGCTTCCGCGCGTGGGCGACGTTGTGACCGCCCAGGACGGCGCGGAGGGGCGCGTCCAGAGCGTGAATATCCTGCGGCAGATCGTCCGCGTTGTCGTGGAGACCGGCGATGACGAGAGAGAGATCCGCGACTACCCCGTGGATGAGCTCGTCTTCCGCCCGCGCCGCCGCGGCGGAGAAAAGAAAAACGCGGATGCGGAGACGCCCCGCGGTCAGGAAAAACAGGGCGGAGACAGCCGCCGCCGCGAGGGCCGCAAGGAGCGCCGCGAGAAGCCCGAGGGCGAGGCGGCTCCGGAGGCCGGACAGCGCGGGGAAAACAAAAACCGCGAGAACCACAGGCGCCGCCGCAGAGACGGCGACCAGGGCGGCCGCAGAGAGGACCGCGAGGGAAGAGGCGGCCGTCAGGAGCGCGGGAACGATTCAGGGCGCAATGCCGGAAAGGGCGGAGATCCCGCTTCCCGGCGCCCTGAAAACGCAGCGCCCGCCCCGCAGAGGGACGCGGAGTGACCGACCTCGTCCTGGCGGGAGAGCGCGTGGATGACCTGCAGCGCGGCGGCCTCGTGATCCTTCAGGATCCGAAGGGATACTGCTTCAGCATGGACGCGGTTCTGCTCTCGGGATTTGCCGAGGCGCGGGCCGGAGAGGCCGTCCTGGATCTGGGCACCGGAAGCGGCGTGCTTCCCCTGCTGCTCTCGGCCAAGACGCAGGCTTCCTCGTTTACGGGACTGGAGATCGATCCGGAGACCGCGGACCGGGCGCGAAGAAGTGCCGCCATGAACGGCCTGGAGGAAAAGATCCGGATCGTCTGCGGCGATATCCGCGAGGCGGAGCGCCTTCTGGGCGCGGGCCGGTACCAGGTCGTGGTGAGCAATCCGCCCTACCGGGAGGCCGGATCCGGAAAGGTGAGTGAAAACCCGAAGATCGCCCTGGCGAAGCACGAGATCGCCTGCACGCTGGCGGACGTTGTCCATGCGGCGGCGCGGTGCCTTTCGTCCGGGGGACGGTTTTATATGGTGCACCGGGCGCGGCGGACAGCGGACGTCACCGCGGCGCTTCGCCGGGAAGGCCTGGGACTGCGCAGGATGCGCTTCGTGCATCCGACGGCGGACAGACCCGCGGAACTGGTGCTCGTCTGTGCGGAAAGGGGCGCGGCGGAGAACGCCGTTATCGAGGCGCCCCTGATCATTTCCCTGGCAACGGGAGAGTATACGGAAGAGATCAATGAATGGTATGGAGATCGGTGAAGCCGCTCCCGTCCGGGAGGGCGCCGGAACGCTGTTTCTGGTGGCGACGCCCATCGGCAACCTGGAGGACATGACCTTCCGGGCCGTGGAGGTGCTGCGCGGCGCGGACCTGATCGCGGCGGAGGACACGCGGGTGACGCGGGGCCTCCTCACGCATTTCGAGATTCGCGCGCGCCTGGTCAGCTACCACGAACACAACAAAAAGCAGAAGGAGCCGGAACTTATCCGGCTCCTCCTGTCGGGCACCAATATCGCCCTGGTGACGGATGCCGGCATGCCCGGCATCTCGGACCCGGGGGCGGATCTGGCCGCGGCCTGCTATGACGAAGGCATTCCCGTGACCATTGTCCCGGGTGCCTGCGCGGCCGTGTCGGCCCTGGCGATATCCGCACTGGACACGCGCCGGTTTGTCTTCGAGGGGTTCCTCCCCACGAACAAAAAAGAGCGGAGGGCCGTCCTGGAGCGGCTCGCCGGAGAGACGCGGACCTGCGTCCTCTACGAGGCGCCCCACCGTCTGGCGAAGACGCTGGAAGAGATGGCCCGTGCTCTCGGGGACCGGCGCGTCACCGTCGTGAAGGAACTGACCAAGCGCCATGAAAAGCGCCGCAGGATGACCCTGCCGGAGGCCGCCGCCTACTACGCGGCAAACGAGGCGCGCGGGGAATACGTGCTGGTCCTGGAGGGGAAAGACCCGCAGGAACTGGCCGGAGAGGCGCAGGAGGCCTGGACCGCCATGAGCGTCGCCGACCACGTGCGCATGTACGAGGAGCAGGGGCTGGACCGGAAAGAGGCCATGCGCCGCGCTGCGGGCGACCGCGGCGTCTCCCGGAGGGAGATCTACGCCCAGCTTCTGGGAGCAGAAGAAAGTACGAAACAGTAAGGAGTTCCACATGAAAAAGAAACGCAGATTCCTTGGCTTTACCATTAAGGAATTTCTGTTGCTGCTTCTGGGGTGCGTGACCTTCGCGCTCGGCACCCACGTATTCGTTCAGCCGGCCAACATCGCACCGGGCGGCGTGCAGGGCATCGCCCTGATGGCGGCCTTCCTCTGGAACACCCCGGTCGGTCTGGTCACCTTCCTTCTGAACCTGCCGCTTCTGGTGGTCGCGTGGAGACACATGAGCCGCAGATTCGTGATCCGCACGGGCATCACGCTGGCCCTCATCTCGGTCCTGATCGATATGGTGATGGCGCCCTTCGTCCCCGCCTATACGGGCGACCGCATGATGAGCAGCCTCTACGGCGGCGTCCTGGTCGGCGCCGGCCTCGGCTTCTGCTTCCTGGCCGGATGCACCACCGGCGGGACGGATATCATCGGGTTCCTCATCCAGAAGAAATGGCCCCACGTGTCCCTAGGACGCGCGATCATGGTGGTGGACGGCGTCATCCTGGCCACCTCCATTCTGGTGTTCGGCGACGTGGACGCGGCCCTGTTCGGCGTTATCATGCTGTACGCGCAGACGAAGGTCATCGATGCGCTGATGTACGGTTCGGACGCGGGCACGAAGGCCAACATCATCACCACGAAACCGCGGGAGATCGTGGACCGGATCATCTCGGAGATGGACCGGACAGCCACCATCGTGGACGCGAAGGGCGGCTACAGCGAGTCCCCGACCCACATCGTGCTCTGCACGGTGCGCAAGAACCAGTTCACGCAGCTCAAGCGGATCGTGAAGGAGGCCGACGACAAGGCCTTCGTCATCGTGACCGAGACCACCCAGGTCTACGGCGAGGGCTTCAAGGATATTTCCGAGGAGTGAGGCCGCGGAAACCGGGCCGCGCCGGCAGAAGGAGCGGCTGTCCGCCCACCGCGTTCTGCGGGGCCGGTCATGGAACAGGGGAAACACGTCAGAAAACAGGACGGCCTGCGGTCTGCGCGGGCCGTTTTTCGCTTTATAAATGTTTTATTTTGACGTGCGGCGCCTGTGTGATATGATGAACCTGCAGAACGTCCCCCAGGAGGATGCCGTGAAGATCAAGGTCCGGCCGATGGAGTACGAACAGGTGCTCCGCCGCCCCAAACCCAGACACAGACGACCGGTGCGCCCGTCGCGCGTACTGGGTGCTGTCGTGCGCCTTGCTTCGCGCGGAGAACTGCGCAAGGTGAACTTCACCTGGGAGCAGGAGGGCATGGAGAAGATCGGGGAGAAGGAACCCTGCCTGATTCTCATGAACCACTCCAGCTTCATCGACCTCAAGATCGCCGCGACGGTGTTTGCGCGCCGGCCCTACCAGATCGTCTGCACGACGGACGGCTTTGTCGGGAAAGCGGGGCTGATGCACCGGCTTGGCTGCATCCCCACGCAGAAGTTCGTCACGGATTCGACGCTGGTGCGGGACATGATCTACTGTGTCCGGAAACTCAAAACGTCCATCCTGCTCTTCCCGGAGGCCGGCTATTCCTTTGACGGCACCGCCACCACCCTCCCGGACAGCCTGGGCAAACTGATCCGGATGCTGGGCGTCCCCGTGATCTTTGCGGAGACCCGCGGCGCCTTTACGCGCGACCCTCTGTACAACGATCTGCAGATTCGAAACGTCCCGGTCTCCGCGAAGGTGCGGTGCCTGCTCACCGCGCAGGAGGCGGCGCAGAAGGACCCGGAGGAGATCAACGCCCTGGTGCGGAAGGCCTTTTCCTTCGACCAGTTCCGCTGGCAGCAGGAGAACCACATCCGCGTGAAGGAGTCCTTCCGGGCGGATCATTTGAACCGCGTCCTCTACAAGTGTCCGCACTGCCGGACGGAGGGCCGGATGACGGGGCGCGGGACCACCCTCACCTGCGGCGCCTGCGGCAAGACCTGGGAACTCACGGAATACGGAGAGATGCAGGCCCTGCAGGGCGTCACGGAATTCGGCCACATTCCGGACTGGTACGCCTGGGAGCGGGCGTGCGTCAGAAAGGAGATCGAGGCCGGGACCTACCGTCTGGACACCGCGGTGGACATCCTGATGCTGGTGGATACGAAGGCGCTTTACCGCATCGGATCGGGCCGGCTCACGCACGATGCGGACGGGATCCGCCTCGTCGGCGCGGGAGGAAAGCTGGACTACCGCCAGCGGCCGGAGATGTCCTACAGCCTGAACGCGGACTATTACTGGTACGAACTCGGCGATGTGATCTCCATCGGCGACAGCCGGGCCCTGTACTACTGCTTCCCGCAGGAGGGCGGCGACGTCGTGGCAAAAGCACGTCTTGCCGCGGAGGAGATGTATAAACTCCGCAGGGAAGAAAAGGCGTAAGCGTTCCAGAAGCAGTTTTTCCGGACGGGTTTCGGGCGGAGGAAGACCGAAAGGACAGAGGCCGGGCGGGACGCCGCGTGCCGGCAGGGGACATCATGTGACTGCGCGGGACGGCAGCATCCCGGTCAAAAAGAATGGAAAGTACTGTCGCCGCGGAAGGCCCGCGGCGGAATCATACGGGGCAGACCTGCCCCGAAACCCGCAAGGGAGAGGGAGAGAGTATGGCAAAGAATCCGATGAACAATCTGTCGTACGGCCTGTTCGTGCTCACTGCCGCGGAGGGAGAAAAGCACAACGGGTGCATCATCAACACCGTGACCCAGGTGACGACCGAACCCAACCAGATCACCATTGCGGTCAACAAGGCCAACTACACCAACGAGATGATCCGGCGCACCGGGAAGTTCACGGTGTCCGTCCTCTCGGAGGAGGCCGATTTCGACCTGTTCAAACACTTCGGCTTCCAAAGCGGCCGCAACGTGGACAAATTCGCGGACTTTACGGACGCGCGCCCCGTGGAGAACGGCACGATGTGCATCACCCGCGGCACCAACGCGTACATTTCCGCGAAAGTCGTGCAGGAGATCGACCTGTCCACTCACACCCTGTTCCTGGCCGAGGTGACCGCGTCCGAGGTGCTTGCGGATGTCCCCTCCGCCACCTACGCCTACTATCACGCGCACATCAAGCCCGCGCCGGCGCCCAAGAAGCCGGAGGGCAAGGCCGTCTGGGTCTGCCAGATCTGCGGCTACGTCTACGAAGGCGATCCGATTCCGGCCGATTTCATCTGCCCGCTGTGCAAGCACCCCGCATCGGATTTCGAGCGCCAGGTGCAGCCGGCCAAAGAAGAAAAGGCCGTCTGGGTCTGCAACATCTGCGGCTACGTCTACGAGGGCGACCCGATCCCCGCAGACTTCATCTGCCCGCTGTGCAAACATCCCGCGTCAGACTTTTCGCGAAAAGTGGAGTGAGGCTCAACCAGCAGGATGCCGGCCCCGCAGAGTTTACTCTTCGGGGCCGGCCTTTCTGCTGGTGGTCAGGCGAGCGG
>JAFRUR010000090.1 GCA_017438775.1 Lachnospiraceae bacterium
AACCTTGCGCCTTTTTGAGGATTTGGCGGAAGGTTCATGTCCGCCTTAGGAGGCGGTCGCTCTATCCTGCTGAGCTACAAGGACGGGTGCGCTGTGCGCCCCCTAATGATAACGGTTTGCGGGGGAAAAGTCAATCATTGCAGAGCGAAGAAACGGCCGGGGCTGTTGCCGGCCGGCTTTTTGTTTGCGGACGCGCCCTGTGCCGGGAAGGAGCGCTCCGGCCGCCGCGGGACGCAGAACAAGCGCCGGGGCCGCCCGCAGAACAAGTTGTTTTGTATTCGGCGCAGATGTGATATACTGTTTCTGACGGAAGTTCCCGGAGGAAGGACAGAAGATGACGGAAAAGCTTTACGAACAGGACGCGTACCTGCGCGAGTTTTTTGCTACAGTGCTGGAGGCGCGCGAGGGGAAGAAGGGGCCGGAGGTGCGGCTCGACCGCACGGCCTTTTATCCCGAGGGGGGCGGCCAGCCCTTCGATACGGGATGCCTCGGCGCGGCAGCGGTCCTGGAAGTCCACGAGAGAGAGGGCGAGATCTGGCACCTGCTGGACCGGGCGCTCGGCGCGGGGGCGTATGTGCGCGGCGTCATCGACTGGGAGCGCCGCTTCGACCACATGCAGCAGCACTCGGGCGAGCACATCGTGAGCGGCATGATCTGCGCGCGCTATCACTGCAGCAACGTGGGCTTTCATCTGGGCCGCGAGGTGGTGGAGATCGACTTTGATGCCGCCATCCCGGAGGCAGACCTGGAGGAGATCGAAAACGCCGCCAACCGCTACCTCTGGGAGGACCACGAGTTCGAGGAGTTCTATCCGTCCCCGGAGGAACTCGCCGTGCTGGAATACCGGAGCAAGAAGGCCCTGGAGGGCGAGGTGCGCATCGCGCGCTGGCCGGGCGCGGACACCTGCGCCTGCTGCGGGACCCACGTGCACCGCTCCGGCGAGGTGGGGCAGGTCCTGTTCCTTTCTTCCATGAAGAACAGGGGCGGCACCCGCATCACGATGGTCTGCGGGAAGCGCGCCTATGAGGCGGTCAGGATCCTGAAGCATCAGAACGACCGCATTTCGCATCTGCTCTCGGCCAAATGGCAGGAGACCGCGGACGCGGCGGAGCGTCTCGCCCGCGAAAACGAGGCCCTGCGGATCGCCCGCGCACAGCAGCAGACGCGGCGCGTGCAGGAACTTCTCGCAGCCCGCGCGGGGGAGGAGACCGTGTGGATCGTCGAGCCGGACTTTCTGCCCGAGCGTGCGCGGGAACTGGCCACCGGCCTTGCCGAGGCCGGAGCGGCCGCGGCGGCCGTGTTCTTCGGAGACGAGAGCGCCCTGCGCTACTGCATCGCCTCCAAAGAGGGGCTTCCCGCGGGCTTTGCGGAGAGGATGCGCGCGGCCCTGGGCGGCCGCGGCGGCGGGAAGAACACCTTCCTGCAGGGCTCCGTGGAGGCCGGCCGGGAGGCCGTGGAGGCGTTCTTCCGCGAGGAAGCGGAGCAGGACTGAAGCGTCCGGGACCGATGCGGGACCGGGATGCATCGGACGGAAACGGGCGATGCGCGGCATGGCGGATCATAGTGTAAACTTCTTAGGGCGAAGACAGAAGATTCGATAAAGTGAAAGAAGCGGCCGCGGGAGCGGCCGGACATCAGAATAAAACCGCGGCACGAAGCCGCAAAAGGAGGATATCATGAAGATCAGACCCGGCACCGGCGGAGACAGACTCACCTCGTATGAGGAGCGCACCGGCGGAGAGAGCATCGTGTTTTTCACGCGCGATCTCTCCGAGGAGGGCCTCATCAATATCTTTGACCGCGTGAGCAGCGTTCTGGCCGGAAAAGTGGCCGTGAAGCTCCACACCGGAGAGAAGAACGGCCCCAACATCATCCCTCGCCCCTGGGTGAAGGAACTCCTGGAGCGCCGCCTTCCCGGCGCGACCATCGTGGAGACCAACACGTACTACGACGGCGACCGCTACACCACGGAACTGCACCGCGAGACCCTGAAGGTGAACGGCTGGACCTTCGCTCCGGTGGACATCCTGGACGAGGACGGCGTGACGGCCTTCCCCGTGAAGGGCGGCAAGTGGTTTACCGAGATGCACGTGGGCGGACACCTCCCGGAGTACGATTCTTTCCTGGCCCTGACGCACTTCAAGGGGCACGTGCAGGGCGGCTTCGGCGGCTCCAACAAGAACATCGGCATCGGCTGCGCCGACGGGCGCATCGGCAAGGCACAGATCCACACGACGCCGGGCCAGCCCAACCAGTGGGACATCCGGAAAGAGGAGTTCATGGAGCGCATGACCGAGTCCACCAAGTCGGTGGCCGATCATTTTGCGGGCCGCATCGCCTACATCAACGTGATGCGCAACATGTCCGTCTCCTGTGACTGCGAGGGCATCTACGCCCAGCCCGTGGTCACGCCCAACGTCGGCATCGTGGCCTCTCTGGACATCCTGGCCGCGGACCAGGCCAGCGTGGACCTGATCAACGCGATGAAGGAGTCGGACCGCGCCGTCCTGTGCGAGCGCATGAGTTCGCGCGCCGGCTACCGCCAGCTCACCTACATGAAGGAGCTGGGCATGGGCAATGACCGCTACGTCCTGGTGGACATCGACAACGACGACGCGCACATCACCCCGGCCGAGGCCGTGAAGGACGTCGTGCCGTTTCAGGCGTAAAGACACAGTTCGGTGTGCCGCATAGGCTTCCTGTCGCGAAAGCGGCCCTGCGGGGCCGCTTTTTTGTGGAGTTTGCCGTCGGTTTGGAGGTTGAAAAAGCAGGGGGAATCCTGTATACTATCAAAGATTTGGTCAAATAAAGGAGAAACCCCTGATGATTCGTATTTTTGCCGACAGCACCTGTGACCTTTCTGCGGAACTGGTGGAGCGCTACGGAATCACCATCATCCCGCTTCATATCCTGCTGGGAGAGGAGGAGTTCCGTGACGGATCGGAGCTCACGCCGGATCAGATCTATGCGTGGTCGGACGAGCATAATGCGACGCCCAAGACGTCGGCTGCCTCGATCGAGGACACCATGGATGCGATGCGCCCGGTGCTGGAAGCCGGGGACGAGATCCTCGTCTTCTGCATCTCCGAGAGCATGTCCACGACCGGCAACATGCTGCGCATGGCGGCGGACGTGCTGGACGCGGAGGATCGGGTCTCTGTCTTTAATTCCAAGAACCTGTCTACGGGCATCGGTCTCCTGGTCATCGCCGCGGCGGAGGATGCCGCTGCGGGAAAGAGCCGTGAGGAGATCCTTGAGCATCTGCGGGAACTTCGTCCGCGCGTGCGCGCCAGCTTCGTGGTGGACACTCTGACCTACCTGCACCGCGGCGGGCGCTGCAGTTCCGTGGCGGCCCTGGCGGGCGGCGTCCTGAAGCTTCATCCCCGCATCGTGGTCGAAGACGGCGCTATGCACGCGGATAAAAAGTATCGCGGCAAGACCAATCTCGTCATCCTGAACTATGTGAAGGATATGGAGGAGGCGCTCAAAAACGCCGTTCCGGACCGCGTGTTCATCACCCACTCCGGCGTGGATGCCGAGGTCACCGGCCAGGTCCGCGAATATCTGGAGAGCCTCGGCAGGTTCAGGGAGATCCTGGTGACCCGCGCGGGCGGCGTCATCTCCTCGCACTGCGGCCCCGGCACGCTGGGCGTCCTGTTTATCGCCGGAGAAGAAGCGTAAAACCATGAAGAAAAAAGAAACCCGGGTAGGCCGATTTTTCCGGCTCTGCCCGGTCCGTCATTGTATCGTGATATTGAGCGGACTTCTGGTCGCGTTCCACTTCCTGACGCGGAATGACCGCGCCCTGTGCGCGAAGGTGTCGGATTCCTTCGTGCGGCATGTGCACGTCGCCCTGGCCAAAGTCTTTTCGGTCTTCCCGTTTTCCGGGGCGGAATTCCTGATCTACGGAGCGGTCCTGTTCGCGCTGATCTATCTGATCGTCCAGATCGTCCTTCTGATCCGCAGGCCCGAAAAGGGAAAGCGCGCCTGGCGCGCCCTGATGACCTTCGCGGCTCTGGGACTGGCCGTGTGGGGCCTTTTCGGCCTGCTTTGGGGCACGTATTACTACGGCGACGACTTCGCTGCGAAGAGCGGGATGAAGCAGGAGAACGTCACGCCGGAGCAGCTGGCGGCGGTCACGGAATACTTCGCGGATGTCGTCAACACGTATGCGCCTCAGGTGGCGCGCGATGACCGCGGCATCTGCGCGATCGACAAAAAGAGCGTGCTGGAGCGGTCCGCGCACCTCTACGACAACGTGCGGCAGACCTATCCCTTCCTCTATGGGCCGGACGTCCCCGTCAAGGCGCTGACGGTCCTGGGCTCGAAGATCCAGACCCACGCGAACTACACCGGGTTCTTCTTCCCCCTGACCGGCGAGGCCAATGTGAACACGGATTTCCCCTCCACCCAGTTTGCGGCCACGGTGGCGCATGAACTGGCGCATCAGCGCGGCGTCGCGAAGGAGCAGGAGGCCAACTTCATGGCTGTCGTGGCGAGCTTTGCGAGCGGGGACCCGGACTTCACCTATTCCTCGGCCGTGATGGCCTTCGTGTACTGCCACAACGCGCTCTACGAGGCTGACCGCGACGCGCACGCGCGCATCTGGGGCCTGCTGTGCGAGGAGGCAAAACTGGATCTGGAGAACGACCGCCTTTACTGGGAACCCTATCAGGAGAACAACCCGGTCAAGGAGGTCACGGATGCAGTCTACGAGGACTTCCTTGAGGGTTACGGCCAGGAACTCGGCCTGAAGAGCTACGGCGCCTGCGTCGATTATCTCGTCAGCTACTTTTACGAGGACGCTGCGGCGCACCTTGGCCTTGGCGAGTGAACGAAGCTTTCTGCGGAAGCATGCGGAGTGCTGCTGCAGAGAAAACTGAAAGTCCGCCGGCCCTTTGTGGCCGCGCAGAAGAAATCACAGAAAGACCCGGGAACCCCTTCAGGGGCGCCCGGGTCTTTCTGATTCGACAGGGAGCAGCGGCCGGCGAGTCCTCGCCGCCTGTAAACACATCGGCAAGGGACGGCCTGCGGGACATCACCGGCTCCTCACCCTCCAGCAACCGGGCGGAAGAACCCGATCACGTCGCCGTCTTTGAGCATGGTCCGCAGGCTCACGCGCTCTCCGTTGAGGCTGCAGAGGAGGAGCTTTGCCTTCAGCCGGCTGCAGCGGACAGCCCGCAGGGCGTCCTCCACGGTGCTGCCCTCGGGCAGCTCGAGCCAGCCGCGCTCGTCGAGGCGGCTGAAATCCGAACCGTGCGGGGGGAACACTTTGACTTTCATGACAGCTCCTTCAGGGTGATGCAGGACATGGGGCAGTCCTTCACGCAGGTCCCGCAGCCGATGCAGGCCCCCGGTGCGAGTTCGGGGAAGACGTTGCGGTATTTTCCGCTCTTTCCGTCTTTGGTGAGGCTGAGGGCGGAGACGGGACAGGCTACGACGCAGATGCTGCAACTGAGACAGTCTTTCAGATCGAATTCGACCCATTTCTTTGCCATGGCTCAGTCCTCCAGCAGGGCGGGGATGCCGAGCCTCTCCGCCGTTTCGGGGAGCGGGATTCCGGTGACGGGATCCCAGCCGAAAGCCTTCCAGTGCAGGGAAACCTGTTCTTCGTTGCGGAGCGACCGGCCCTTTAAGGGGCCATGCCGGAGCGGCGGGTCGCCCTCCATGCGCTTCGGGAGTTTGACCTTCGCGGGGTCGTAGCCCTGCTTAACGTTGAAGAGCTGCCGCAGGGTCTGAATCCGCTCGCCGATCTCCATGTAATGGTCGCCGTCAAAGTTCCAACCGGCCGCGGCGTTCAGATACTCGACCAGCTTCCACATGTGCACGCCCATCATCTCGCCGTAGTAGCAGCCGCCGGCGCCATCCGTGAGCATGGAGTAGCAGGCGTTCGCCTTGGAGATCAGGGCCATTTCCTCACTCGGGACGTAGTCCGAATCCTTCCTGTGCATCCGCGCGGGAGGCGCCCAGGAGCAGATGTCGCAGAGGGACATCGCGCCGTACTGGATGCTCATCCCGATGGTGTGCTTGCTGGGTGCGGGCTCCGCGACCATGTGCACGGCCAGCTGCGGGTCGTTGCGGGTGTCGTGCATGCCGGGCTCCTGTCCGCCCACGTGCATGGCGGCCTCTTTGCCGCCGTACTTCTCCGCGGCGCGCTTCACGCCGTCGGCCAGGTCAGCGCCGAAGCCGGTGCGGGAGATCATTTGTTCCACCAGGGCAAGAATGGCCGGCGCATTCCCCCAGCGAAGCTCGAGGCCGCCGGTCTGCTCCGTGGTGAGGATCCCCTTTTCAAAGCACTCGATGGCCCAGGCCACGGTGTTGCCCGCGGAGATGGAATCCATGCCGGCGCGGTTTAACAGCTCATTGACGGCCAGCACGGAATCCAGATTCCCGTTGAGGCACAGGGGGCCGAAGGCCTCGATGGTCTCGTACTCGGGCTTGTGCGTCTCGGTGTGCTGCGTGAAGGGATTGCTCTTTATCTTCAGCCTGCCGCCGCAACCGAGAGGACAGGCGTAGCAGTGATACTTCACGGACTCCATGCGGTTGATTTTGTCCGGGTTGTAGTCGCGGGTCATGCCGTGGGCATCGGTCGGATCGCCCTCCCAGTTCTTGATCGGGCCGTCGCCGGAGGTGATCGCCATCGGCGTGTTGGAGGGCGTGCCCCATTCCCGGAAGATGAGGGAAGTCATGGAGCCGTCCATCGGCACCGAGGGGAGGGCGCCCAGAGCCCTGCCGCCGAGCCCCAGAAAGCCGCCCAGCCCGGAGGGGAGTTTCATCTTGAGGAGTTTTCGGCCCAGATCGTGCGAGAGCGTCTTCACTGCTTCCGGATCCGCGCAGGGCATTTTCCGGCTTCCGGCCAGGACGACGGCCTTGAGGCGCTTGGAGCCCATCACCGCGCCGACGCCGCTGCGGGCGGCGATGCGGCCGCCCTCGTTGCAGATTCCGGCGATGAGGGAACACTTTTCGCCCGCCTGACCGATCACGGCCACGCAGGGGCGCTTGCGGGACGATACGTCCGCGCGGATCTGTTTTTCCGCCTCGACCGCGTCCAGCCCCCAGTAGGCAGAGGCGTCGCGCAGCTCGGCCTTCGCGCTGTCACAGAAGAGGTAGACCGGCTTCTCCGAGATTCCGGAGAAGAAGATGGCGTCATAGCCGCACTGCTTGATGGCGGGAGAGAAGATTCCGCCGCAGTTGGCGTCGCCCCAGCCTCCCGTGAGGGGGCTTTTGCAGGCTACCGTCCAGCGGCCGCAGAGAAGCGCACCGGTGCCCGTGAGAGCGCCGGCCGCAAAGCCCAGGATGTTGTCCGGCCCCAGGGGATCCGCCCCCGGGGGGATGTTTTTGCAGAGATACCAGGCTGCAAGTCCCTTGCCCGCGAGGACCGCGTCATACACGCGGTCCGGCACGGTCTCCGAAGAGACGGTGCCGGCGGTCAAATCGACGCGCAGGACCTTTCCCATGCAGGATCTCATCACTTGTCGTATTCTCCGTATTCGCAGCCGATGCCCTCAGCGTGCACCACGTCGATCAGTTTGTCTTTGCCGAAGAGGGACCGTTTGTACAGGCGCAGGACGCCGGTCCCGTTGCCGCCGTTCCACAGGCGGTTGTGGCGCTTGAGGCCGGTGGGCGCCTCGTAGTTGATGTTCAGCATGTCCTTCTTTTTGCAGGAGATCCGCGTGTCGAGCTTGTAGCGCAGGGTAGTCTGCACGACGTGCCAGCGGACCTCGTCCTCGGTCTCCCAGCCGCGGAATTTGGTGCCGGAGAGGGTCCAGAACTTGGAGAAGTTGAACTCGTAGTCCTTGCCCTCGTAATAGAATTCGCCCAGAAGCTTGCGGTTGAGTGCGAGGCAGTAGATTTTCGGGCGGCCGCCTCCGATGTTGAACACAGAGTTTTCCAGCTTTTTGCCGGTCCGCTTGCTGGTCAGGTTGTTCGAAGAGAGCCAGACCCAGGGACTGGTGAAGTCCCCGCCCCAGTTCTTGTCGGCGTAGCCGTTGCAGGTCTCGGGCTTCACGAGGTGTTTCACGCCGTTCAGGACGATCTCTCCGGAGAACCGGCTCTTCATGCCCTCCGCGTGCCAGAACATCTCGAAGGCGTTGATTCTGCGGAAGAATTTGCTCGCGCCGTAGCCGACGTGGAAGGCGATCTCCTTGCGGATGTCCAGATTCCACGAGATCTCGCCGGCGTCGCTCATCCACTCGGGATGTGCCGCGGCCTCCTCCGGGGTGACGCAGATGGAACCCTCGGTGTGGGTCTCGCTGCAGCTGCAGTCCGCGGCGGCGATGTGGTAGGGCGCGTCAGGCTGCAGATCGACGTCCTTCCACGCGAAGAAGCGGTGCAGCTGGCCGTGGTCTTCGCCCCAGAAGCCCACGTTGACCATCAGGTAGGAGGGCAGGACGCCGGCCTCCTGCAGGTCCGGCCGGTTCCAGACGATCACCGGCTCGTCCTGGGCGCGGGCGGGGTTGCAGGTGAAGAATTCCACATAGAACGGCTTCTTTTCGCCGGTCTCGGCGTTCTCTGCGGTGAAGGAATGCCACCACCAGTCGTAGCCCTTTCTGGCCAGCGGACCGCGCAGCATGGATTCGTCTCTGGTGATATCGCTGATGTTTGCCATGATGTTCTCCTCCTGTTATTCGGCGGCCTGTTTTTCGGCCTTTTCCTTGCGCTTCAGGAACCGGCGCAGTCTTCCTTTTTCAATCGCCCAGTAAATGCTGCGGGCCGGAGGGAAGACGGTCATCAGTGCCTTGGAAGGCAGGTAGATCGGGCAGGGATAGACCTGCTTTTTGTTCTTTTCGATGGCGCGGACGGTGGCCTGTGCCACTTCCTCGGCGGACTGCACGGGGAAGGGACGCTCCACCTCGACGCCGTTTCCGCCCACGTTGAAGAAGTTGGTGTCCGTGGAGACGGGGTAGACGCAGGTGAGCTTCAGGTTGCGCGGCATCTCCATGCGGATCGCCTGCTGGAAGCCCTTCATGGCGAATTTCGTGGAGGTGTAGAGCGCGTAGCCGGGCAGCGCCATCTCCCCCATGGCGGAGATGGTGTAGACCAGCCGGCCCTCCCTGCCGTGCAGATGCTCCAGATACTTCGCATAGGTGTACATCGGCGTGATGGCGTTCAGGTTGAAGATGTTTTCCACCCGGTCCCAGTTCACGTAGTCGTAGACCTCGTAGTAGGGGGCACCGGCGTTTGCGATGAAGATGTCTGCCTTGTCGAAGGTCCTGTCGATGGCCTCGAACAGGGCATCCGCGCCCTCGCGGGAGCTCAGGTCGCAGGCGAAGGGGATGACGTTGTCCCCGAATCCGGTGATCTTTGCCGCGCTGCGGCAGGCGACCAGAATCCGGTTGCCCTCCCCCTTGGCCAGAATCTCCAGGATGGCCTTTCCGATGCCGCTGGATCCGCCGGTGATGACGATGTTTTTCCCGATGATCATAGCTGTGTCCTCCTGTTACTGAATGGCCATAACGGTGTCATAGGCGCTGTGGCAGGCGTCGGCGATGGTGCCGCTCCTCTTCGCGTCGCCGACGGCGAAGACGCGCTCCACGCCGAGTTCCCTGAGGCGCTGCTCCTCGTTGGGCGCGGGGCGGGTCCCCAGCGCCAGGACCACGAAGTCCGCTTTCTTTTCCCCGGTCCTGCCGGATCTGACTTTTTCCAGGCGCACCCGGCCGGGCCGGACGGCGATCAGTTTTGTGCCGGGCATGAATTTCGTGCCGAAGGGACGGATGCGCTCCATCTCGTCCTCCACGAGCTGGAACCACGCGCCGGGGGCGATCTCGTCCGCCATCTCCACGACGGTGACGCGGTTGCCGCGGTCGTTCAGGGTCTCGGTGACCTCGAGGCCGGTGAGCCCGGACCCCGCGACGATCACGTCGCTGTTCTCGATCGCGACGTTTCCGAGAAGGACGTCCGCCGCGGTGACCACCTGACTGCCGTCGATTCCCGGAATGGAAGCGGGGCGCACGGGGATGCCGCCCGTCGCCAGAACGACGGCGTACGGATCTTCCGCGGCGATCTCTTCCGCGGAGAGTGTGCGGCCGAAGTGAAGAGTTGCGCCGGCCGTCCGGCACGCCGTGACCAGGTCCTCAACGGCCCAGGCGAGGCGCTCCTTGAGGCTGCCGGCAGCCGCGGCGGTCACCTGTCCGCCGGGAGCATCGCTTTTCTCATACAGATCGACGGCGAAGCCGCGCAGAGCCAGCGTCTCCGCGGCCTTCAGGCCTGCGGGCCCGCCTCCCAGCACGATGATCTTTCTCCCGCGCCCGTCCCGGGTCATGGGATAACTGGCGCGCTCCCTGCCGATGGTCGTATTGAGGGCGCATTCGCCGGGCTCGCCTCTGCCCGCGTTGGTCATGAAGGAGCGGATGCAGTTGAGGCAGCCGATGCAGCGGCGGATCTGCTCCGGATGACCCTCCATCGCCTTTTTCGCCCAGTGGGGGTCGCAGATAAAGGTGCGCGCCGAGGCGATGAAGTCCTGACAGCCCTCCTCGAGCTGCCGCTCGGCCTGGTCGGGAGTCCGGATGACGCCCGCGGCGATCACGGGCACGGACACAGTCTCTTTAATGGCTTTGGCCAGGTGCTTTCTCCAGCCCGGCTCGAAGGTCGTGGGCTCCAGCCAGCAGTTGTAGACGTCGTAGCCGGCGGAGGTGACGTTGATGGCGTCCACGCCCAGCGCCTCCAGCCGCTTCGCGATCTTTTTGCCGGTCTCCAGGTCATATCCCATCTGGGGCTTTCCGATGCGCGCGTACATCTCGTCCACCGTGAGACGGACGATGAGAGGGTAGTCCCTGCCGCACCGCTCCTTGATCCCGGTCACGATCTCGGAGAGGAAGCGGAGACGGTTTTCAAAGCTGCCGCCGTACTCGTCGGTCCGCAGATTGGTGACGGGCGAGAGAAACTGCTGCAGGAGGTACCCGTGGCCCGCGTGAAGTTCGACCGCGTCCACCCCAGCCTTTTTGCAGCGCTCTGCGGCGCGGACGAAATCTTCGATCAGTTTCCGGATCTCGCGGCGGGACATGCCGTGGAGACGCGCGGCTCCGTGGGGCTGGACCGCACACGCGGAAGGCGCCTGTACGGAGAAGCAGATCTTTTTCTGCTCCAGAGCCAGCAGGGCGGGCGTGCATTTGTAGACCGCCTTCATGACCCCGGGAAAACGCTCCGCGACGGGAATGACGAAGGGGAGAGAGTTGATGGAACTGGCCAGGCCCTGGCGCCCGGCGTGGTGGAGCTGGATGGCGAGTTTTGCGCCGTGGCGGTGGATACGGGAGGCGAACTCGCGCATGGGCTCGATATTCGCGTCACGGCTCATGGAGAGCTGGGTGTAGGTGGCTGCGCCGGCCATGTCGTTCACGCGGCAGATGCCCGGGATGATGAGCCCGACGCCGCCCTTCGCCCGCTCCTCATAGTAGTCCATGAGGCGTTCGGTGGGCTTTCCGCTCGGCTCGCCGAGGCTGAATTCTGCCGCGGCCATCACGATGCGGTTTTTGACGGTCATGGTGCCGATGTTCATCGGGGAAAACAAAAGCTCGTAAGACATTTCCGTTCTCCTGACTGCAAGAAATGAAACCATAACAAGGGGCCATATCCAATATAGCACGACGATATGGGGGTTTCCACCGGAAAATGTCGGAAATTTATGGAATCCGCGCCTCTTTTTTTGGAAAAAATCAGGGCATCGGATGTTGGCGCTCCTTTTTGTTTCGGCAGGGAGCAGCAACTGCGATATCCCTGCTCCCGAATATATGCTGACGTGCCGGGAGGACTCGCCGGGACAACCGTGTCCCTCCGGACGCTCCCGCTCTGTGCGGCTGTACGCAGCGGACGCTAAGCTCGCGCCGCCTGACGGCACCGCTCGCCAAGCGCCGGCGGCCGCAACGCCGTACGGGACACCGTCATCCCGGCTCGTCTGATGTACGGTCTCGCTGTCTTCGCCGTGCGAGACACCGTCGGATCGCCGCGACATGGCCGAATCAAAAAAGACCCGGGCTCCTGCGGGGCTCGGGTCAGTGTTTGGAAAGGGGTCTACTCCCGCATCCCCTGCAGCGAGAGCGGGAGCTCAAGCCCGTTCTCTTCAAGGAGCGCCTTATCCCGCAGAACCTCGCGGGCGGGACCGTCCGCGGCGAGGCGGCCGCGCGAGAGCAGGATCACACGGCTGCAGGTGTCGAGGACCATATCGAGGTCGTGCGAGGCGATCAGCCGCGTCTGCGGGAGGTCTTTCACGGCGTTGATGACGCGCCTTCGGTTGCCCGGGTCCAGGGCCGCGGTGGGCTCGTCCATGAAGAGGACCTCGGGATCCATGGCGAGGACCACGGCGATGGCCGCCATGCGGGCTTCGCCCCCGGACAGGGTGTGGTTGTAGCGGTCCTTCAGGGCGGAGATGCCCAGCTGTGCGAGGGCGGCGTCGGCGCGGGCCTCGGCCTCTTCGGGGGAGGCCATGTAATTGCGCGGCCCGAAGGTGAGGTCTTCGCGGACTTTGGACATGAAGAGCTGGTCGTCGGGATTCTGGAGCAGGAGACCGGCCTTTCTGCGGACTTCCTTCAGGGTGTCTTTCCGCACGGGGATATCCGCGACGCGAATCTCGCCCGCCTGCGGCGAAAGGAGGCCCAGACACAGGCGCATCAGGGTGGTCTTGCCGGCCCCGTTTTCTCCGATCAGACCGACGGATTCGCCGGGGGCGATGGAGAAGGTGATGTCCGAGAGGACCGGGGAGCCGGGCTCATAGCCGAAAGAGACGCCGCGCAGTTCGATCATAGCGTTACCTCACAAACAGACCGCCCAGGAGGCGGGTGATATCGACGAAACGAAGAAATGCGAAGAGAGCCAGGCCGCAGACGCAGACGGTGACGTCTTTTGTCGTGACGGGGGAGGCGTCCACATAGTGGAAGTGGCCGTGGTAGCCGCGCAGGAGCATCGACTTGTGCAGGCGCTCCGCGCGGTCGAAGGAGCGCAGGAGGAGCTGCCCCAGGAACGAGCCCCAGGCCGAGACGTGGATGCCCTTCTGGCCGGGGGCGCGCAGGTGGTAGGCTGTCGTCATCGACGCGGCCTCCTCCATGAGGACCGACGCGTAGCGGTAAGTCAGGAGCAGGAGATTGACCAGGAGGGCGGGAAAATGCGCGCGGCGCAGGGCAGCGCAGATGCGGTCGAAGCGCGTGGTCGCGACCAGAAGAAAGGCCGTCATCAGCGTCAGCACGCCCTTGAGGAGGAGCGTCAGCATGCTGATGACGCCCCCGGTCACGGTCACGGCGCCGATGGTCAGGACCGGCGTGCGGTCAAAGAAGGGGTTGAAGAGTCCCACGAAGCAGACCAGAGGCAGGACGAAACGCAGCCGGTAAAAGCACAGCGACGGCCGGATGCCCGCGATCTGATAGGCAAGAATCACAGGAAGCGCCATGGGGACCATGGCGCTCAGCTGATACTTGGAGAACGAGATGACGGTGAGGATGCAGGCGACGGCCAGGATGAGCTTGACGCCCGGGTGCAGGCGGTGCACCGGACTGTCCTGCGCTGCCAGCTCCTCCATGCCCCTCAGTTCTCCCAGGGACTCCTCCAGACGGTTCATGCGTGTGCTTTTCTTCTGCGGCGGACCAGGGCGCCGGCCGCGCAGATCAGGCCGGCAAAGGCGGCAACGATCAGGGATCCGACCAGGCCCGCAACTGTGGTACCGGCCGGGCTGTCGGAATCGGCAAAGGCGTAGTCGGGCAGGAAGGCGGTCTTTTCCTGCACGGAGGCGGCTGCCTCCGCGGCGGGGCTGACGACGCCGTAGTCCTCCTCATCCAGGGCCATGTTTTCCGCATAACCCGCGTCGGCGTTACCGAAGAGGGCCCACTCCAGGCCGTCCGGATGGCTGCTGGCAAGGAGAGAGAGGCCGCCGCCCACCAGCGCGGTGATGACGGCCAGGATGGCCACGGTGACCCCGAGCGAGAAGCGGCCGGAGCCGTCCTTCGCGGGAGAAACGTCCATCAGGAGCTGCGGGCGCGCCTCATAGACAAAGAGCAGGACCGCGGACGTGATCAGACCCTCCACGAGGCCGATGGCCAGATGGATGGGGAGCATGAGCGCGGTAAAGGCCCCGAAGGGGAGCTCGGTGATGCCGGAGAGCTGGGTCTCCAGGACCACGGAGAAGGCGCCCAGCTGCAGGCTGATGACGCAGCCCAGGATGCTCGCGAGGACGATGCGGGCGCGCACGGCGGCCTTTTCGCCCATGCCGGAAAACAGCCTGCTGCGCATGATCGGGCGCCAGATCAGATAGTACCCGACAAAACACCCGTAGAAGGCCATGTTCCATATGTTCGCGCCCAGGGCGAGGAGGCCTCCGTCGGCGAAGAAGAGGCACTGGATGGCCAGGACCACGATCATGGAGAGGAAGCCGGCTTTGGGCCCCAGAAGCGCGGAGAGCATCATGCCGCCGCAGAGGTGGCCCGAGGAGCCCGTTCCGGGGATGGTGTAGTTGATCATCTGCCCCGCGAAGACCAGGGCGGCGCCGACGGCCATCATGGGGAGTTTTTCCGTGGTTTCCTCGTCTTTGAGACCGCGGACGCTGACGCCGGCCGCGCCGGCGCTGCAGACGTACATCGCGCCCGCGACCGCGGGGGCGAGCAGGGCATCTGCCATATGCATAGGGTAACTCCTTTCCGCCGCAAAAAAATACGGCATGAGGCCCCCTTCCGGGAGCAGCATGCCTTCGTGGCAGGATTCGGTGTGCTGGTGAGAACAGATCGCGGGAGAGGCGTGGCGCCGCACCGGGCAGCGCTCCCTTCCGGCGATGTGAAGTCGGATCAGAGGAGGCAGGTCCGCATTCCTCTGCGGTGCGCCGGTTCTCCGGCGCGTGCGGCGTCTTTCCGGCGCCGCGGTTCCAGTTGATTATAGCATTCCGGGGAGCGGAAAGTCAACCGATACGGGACGGGAAGCCGAAGCCGGAAAAATGCGCCCGGAGACGCAGAGGATCTGTGCCGCAGGGCGGAGATTCGGAGTGGAAAGAGCGGCCGGGAAAAGGAAGGAAATCTGTGCTGCGGGCCGGGGATCCAGAGTGGAAAGAGCGGTCGGAGAAGGAGGGATACCTGTGCTGCAGGCCGGAAACCCGGAGGAGAAAAACGTGGTTTGGGGACGGAGAAAACTTGTCAAGGCCGGACGGGTGGCCTATAATAAGTGCGGGTGCGCGGGGTGCAGATCGTCTTGCCGCCCGCGTCAATACCCGCATTCTGCGCAAGGCATCGTCCCTGCGAGGGCCGCGGCCGGCAAGGGGCCGCGGCGGAAAAGAGGAAGCATGGTACAGGAGATCTCTCCCTATAAACTCAACAATCAGTACGACCCGGCCAAACAGCCGGCACCCGAATGCCGCGCGCTGGTCTTCCAGAAGGTGGGGGATTTCAATCCTCCCTACGTGCACCGGACCGGCGATGACTTTCTGCCCACCGTCGGCGAGGTGGAAGAGATCTGCCCCGGGATCGAGTGGCGCTACGCCTTCTGCGTGGCCGGGGAGGACTACTTCCTCAAGGTGAGCGACGAGGTGCTCCCCGAGACGGAGGAATTCTTCTTCGAGCGCATCACCCATCTGCGCCTGTCGGGCCGCGGCCCGCGCCACCAGATGTTCGCGATGTTCACGGGGCGGCACCTGTACACCTGGTATAAGTCGGTGCGCTTCTGCGGTGCCTGCGGCGCCCGCATGGAGCACTCCGACCGGGAGCGCGCCATGTGCTGCCCGGAGTGCGGCGCGGTCTGTTATCCGCGTCTGATGCCGGCCGTGATCGTCGCCGTGGTGAGCGGAGATAAGCTCCTGGTCACCAAGTACAACCGGAGAAACGTCACCCACTACGCGCTGGTGGCCGGCTTTACCGAGATCGGCGAGACCTTCGAGGAGACCGTGGCCCGCGAGGTCATGGAGGAGGCCGGCCTTGCGGTGACCGATATCTCGTATTACAAGTCCCAGCCGTGGGGCATCGCGGAGGACATGCTGGCCGGCTTCTTCTGCCGCGTGACGGGGGATGACACCATCACCATGGACACGGGAGAGCTGCGGGAGGCCAGATGGGTCACACGCGAGGAGATCGAGCTGCAGGAGGACACCCTCTCGCTGACCAACGAGATGATGACTGTGTTCAAGCGCGGCGAGGACCCGTTCCACCGAAAGTAAACGGGCCTGTGCGCATCAACCGGGACTTAGAGGAACCAAAATGACAGAAAAGACAAAAAGCGCCGCCGGAGAACCCCTCGAGATCGAGCGCAAGTTCCTGATCGCGTATCCGGACGTGCAGGAACTGATGGGGATCCCGAGCTGTTATCGCACGCATATCGTCCAGACCTACCTGCTGGGCGGACCGGGCGAGACCGCGCGCGTGCGAAGCCGCGGCATCGGACCGAACGTGGTCTACACCCACACCGTGAAGCGCCGCGTCAGCGTGCTGACGGCCGTGGAGGAGGAGAGCGAGATCTCCCGCGCGGAGTATCTGCGCCTGCTGGAAACGGCAGACCCGGGGGCGCGCCCCATCGAAAAGGACCGCTATGCGTTCCGGCACGCGGGACACGTGTTCGAGATCGACGTCTATCCCTTCTGGACGGACCGCGCGGTGATGGAGGTGGAGCTCTCCTCGGAGAAAGAAGAGATCGTCCTGCCGCCCTGCATTACCGTCCTGCGCGAGGTGAGCGCAGACCCGGCCTACAAAAACGCCGCGCTGGCACGGCGGATCCCGGAGTGACCCGGCATACGCCGCAGCCGATACGGCAGCGTTTTACAGGCGCGGACGCCCAAAGGCGGCGGACAGGCATCCGTGAGAATGCCTGCGCCCCGGGGACAAGTTCCGATCGTATCGCAGTGAATTGTCAAACTAAGTGCAACAGTTAAGAAGCTCAAGATCCCAAAGGGACTGTGCAGAACGAAAACCAAGAACCTTACGAGGCCTGGCGTTGATCAACGCCAGGTTTCGTTTTAGTGTAGCTGGAGCAACACGGGA
>JAFRUR010000091.1 GCA_017438775.1 Lachnospiraceae bacterium
GAACGAGGCGGCCGAAGAGGCGAGCGGAGCTCGCGAGGCCTGCACGGGGGCCGGAGAGAATCCATTCTCTCCGGCCCTTTTCTTTTTTCGTTCCGGGATGTTTTTGCAATTCCCCTGCGCCTGTGATAGGATAGGGGCGAAAGAAAAAGGAGGTGCCTCATGATTCAAGCACTGGAAGACAAGGTTCCGAACACCGCGGGAGCATCCTTCATTGCGGACAACGCCGCGGTCATCGGCGACGTGGTCCTGGGCGAGGGCAGCAGCGTCTGGTACGGCGCCGCGGTGCGCGGCGACGTCGCGCCCATCCGCATCGGCGCGGGAACCAACGTGCAGGACAACGCCACCGTTCACGTGGATTTCGACACGCCCTGCACCGTCGGAGATCATGTCGTGATCGGCCACAACGCCGTGGTGCACGGCTGCACCGTGGGCGACGGGAGCCTGATCGGCATGGGCGCCATCCTGCTGAACCATTCCGTGGTCGGGAAGAACTGCATCGTGGCGGCGGGAGCGCTCGTCCCGGAGCGCGCCGTCATTCCGGACCGGAGCCTGGTGATGGGCATCCCGGCCCGCATCGTGCGCACCGTGACGGATGAGGAGATCGAACACACCGCGCGCAACGCCGCGGCCTACGCAAAGGACGCGAAGATCTACGCACGGGAACAGGCGGCGGAAAACCGGGAGTCCTGATTCGATGGACCTCGCCGCGATCTGATGCGAAGGGAGGATACGGCATATGATGCATCTGTCATCGGACGGCGGAGGCGGCTTTGTCCTGTACGACGATCCCGTTCTGGACTTTGAGGGCGGGCTCATCCTGTACGGCATCGGGGTCGTTTCCCTGCTTCTGCTCCTCTGGTCGGCAGCGAAGAATCCGCAGGCTTTTGCGGCCTCCCTGTTCTGCCTGTTCGTGGGGCTGTTTCTCCGGTTCTTCTTCGTGGGGGACGGGACGCTGTTTTTCCTCGGCTGCCTGTCGCTCCCGTTTTTCACGTACTTTATCGTGTCCTCGGCGTATGCCCTCGTCTCGAACGCGGGACAGTACGGCCTGCTGGTCTGGGCCGTCTGCGCGTTTTACATCCTCGGCGCGGGTCTTCTCCTGTACGGCTCCCTGTTCGGGGAAGAGCACGAAGGCATTGTCGTTTTCTTCGCCCTCATGATCGGGGCGCTGGCGTGGTTCGGGTCCATCGTCCAGAACGGCGAGACACCGACGGCGCACGGGGTCCTGTACTATACGATGCGCGTCGTCACGATCGCCGCGCTCGTGTGGATGGCCTGGAACCTTGTGATGTTTCTGCGCAGCCTCTTTACCGGCGGGTGGCACGGCAGCGTGACGGCGGTCAACCTGGGGATGGCGGCGGCGGGCTTTGTGCCCCTCGTTCTGGCCCGCGTCATGGGCGGCATGAACAGTTCCCGGGGCTGGCAGATCCTGACGGCGCTGGCTGTGCTCCTGGTCTACGGAGCGGCTGCCGCGGCGGGGATTCGGCTGGCCAGGGCGAAGGTGAAAGGAATCCGGGGCGGCGCGGATGCCGTTCTGGCGCCGGTCATCCTGTGCCTGATCCACTACTTCGCGGACAGCGCTTACATGAACGTCGCTTCGGAGACCGTGGACGCGGCTCTGGACGCAGTGAACGGCCTTCCGACGGCGGGCGTGATGATCTCGTGCGCGGAGGCCATGATCGAGGCGTTTCGGAATCTGTTCGGCGGGATCGCCTCGGGCGTCGTCTCCCTGGTGCTGAAGATCTTTGACCAGAGTGCGCGCCACATCTCGGTCGGTCCGACGCTGACAGTGCTTCTGATGTTCGTGCTTCTGGCGGCGGCCATCTCTTTTATCCCGGACCTGTTCGGAAAAAAGGCGAGGTGAGCGTCCGCCCTGCAGATCCGTGCAAGGTCACGGGGAGAGGGGTGTACTGCCGGCCGGAAACCGCCGCGGCAGGTGCGCCGGACCGGCTTTCGGTCTGCGGTCTGCAGGGAAACGGATTCTGCGCGCCGGCCTTACGAGAACTTCTGCAGAACAAAAAAGACGTAAAGAGCGGCCCGCGGGCCGCTCTTTTGGTTGCCTTTTTCTATGCGGTGAAGTATAATGCCCTACGGTATACCCATCACCGGTCAGTTCGAAACCATCCTGACCTAAAACAAAACTAAGGAGAGTATCGTGAAAACAGAACAGAGATTTTCCGCAGCCTACCTGGCACAGGGAGGCGTCATCGCCGCGTTTTACGTGGCCCTCACCGTGGCCTTTGCCGCCATTTCCTTCGGACCGATCCAGTTCCGGATCTCGGAGGCGCTGGTCATTCTTCCGGTCTTTACGCCGGCAGCCATTCCCGGTGTGACCCTGGGGTGCTTCCTGTCGAACCTTCTGGCGGGCGCTCCGGTGATGGACGTTGTCTTCGGCACCGCTGCCACCCTGCTGGGCGCGATCGGCACCCGGATGCTGCGCGGGAACAAGCTTCTTTCCTGGATTCCTCCGGTCATTTCGAACGGTCTCATCATTCCGTGGGTCCTCAAGTTCGCCTATCATGCGGAGGACCTGATCCCGTTCATGATGCTGACGGTGGCTATCGGAGAGGTGCTTGCGGTCGGCGTGCTGGGAAATCTTTTGCGTGGCGCCCTCGAAACGAGAGCGGCATCCCTGTTCCGCGGCGAATAACGCCGGGAAGGAGAGGCAGTGTATACCATCGATCTGGACCGGCCGTGCCGGGTCTACTTTATCGGCATCGGCGGCAGCAGCATGAGCGGCCTGGCGGAGTTTCTGTACCACTACGGGTTTGACGTCTCCGGCTCGGACCGCGACGAGAGCAAATACACGCGCAAGCTCCGCGGCATGGGCATGACGGTGCATATCGGCCAGAAGGCCGAAAACGTGCCGGAGGGCCTGGACGCTGTGGTCTACACGGCGGCCGTCCACGCGGACAACCCCGAGTACGCCCGCGCGGCGCAGATGGGCCTGCCCCTGATCAACCGCGCCGTCCTTCTGGGTCAGATCATGAAGGCACATCATAAGAGCGCCGCGATCTCCGGCACGCACGGGAAGACCACCACGTCCGCCATGACCGTGGATATCCTGCTGCACGCCGGCATGGATCCGTCCGTGTCCATCGGAGGTGTGCTGGATTCCATCGGCGGCAACAGCCGCGTCGGTTCCCGCGAGACCTTTGTCGCGGAGGCCTGCGAATTCACCAACAGCTTCCTGGAGATGTATCCCGAGGTGGCCGCCGTCCTCAACATCGAGGAGGACCACCTGGACTTCTTCAAGGATCTGGACGATATCCGTCATTCGTTCCGCGAATTCCTCTCGCACGTGCCCGAGGGCGGGACGGCCGTCATCGGCGCCGCCATCGACCGCTGGCAGGAGCTCGTAGAGGGGCTTCCCTGCCGGGTCGTCACCTTCGGGGAGGGCGGCGACATCACCGCGCGCGACCTCGTCTATGACGAAGAGGGCCGCGGATCCTTCCTGCTTTGCCTGCCCGGCGAAGAGCCGCAGCCGGTCCGCCTCACGGTGTCCGGCGCCCACAACGTCCTGGACGCCCTGGCCGCGGCCGGGACCTGCCAGGCGATGGGCGTGCCCGCGGATGCGATCGCCGAGGGGCTCAATGCCTACACCGGGGCGCGCCGCAGGTTCGAAAAGAAGGGCGTCCTGAACGGGGTGGAGATCTACGACGATTACGGCCATCACCCCACGGAGCTGAAGGTCACCCTGGAGGTGGCCGCCCTGAAGAAGAAAGGGCGCGTCTGGGCCGTGTTCCAGCCATTTACCTACAGCCGGACCAAGTTCCTGTTCGAGGACTTCGCGCAGGTGCTCACGCTGGCGGACGAGGTCGTCCTGACGCCCATCATGGGGGCCCGCGAGACGGACACCCTGGGGATGGACTCGGAACAGCTCGCCGCGCGGGTGCGGGAGCTCGGAACGAGCGCGATCGCCCTGCCTTCCTTCGACGCCGCAGAAGATTATCTGTTTAAAAAATGTGAGCCCGGCGATCTGTTAATAACTATGGGGTGCGGAGATGCCTATAAAATCGGCGAAGCGCTCCTCAGCCGATAGATTATCCACTTTATCCACAGGGAAAACGGGCGGAAACGCGCCGCGCCCTGTGGATAAGTTGTTTTTTGAGGGAAAATGGCGGCGCTTTCAAAAGGCCGGAAAACCGCACAAAACCGTCGTTTTTTTATGACGGACGGACGCCGGGCGAAAAGTTATCCACTTTATCCACCGAAAAAATGAGCGGAAATGCACGGGGCCGCGGAGGTTTTCAGAGGGAAATTTTCGTGGTAAAATACCCCTCGAGTGAATGAAGAGGGGTGAGACCGTGAGAATCGGAGACCATAGACGGGAGCGCGCTGTGCTCCTGGATCATCGTTTTATCGAATATTATATGCCGCAGGCGAGCGGAGAATACGTCAAAGTCTACATCGAAGTGCTTCGGTATGCCGGGGACGGGGAGATCACGATCTCGGAGATCGCGGACAGACTGGATCTGACGGAAAAGGACGTGCTGCGGGCCATCCGCTACTGGGAGGAGGCCGGCCTGTTTTCGTCCGGCTGGAATCCGGACGGGACCCTGGCCTCGCTGGAGGTGCGCGATTTTCCCGCGCAGGAATCTGCCCTGGCGTCGGCCGAGCCCGCGCCCGCACCGGCGCGCCGCCGCAGGCGCCCCGCCACCGTGCAGGACGTGCAGGGCGACGTGCAGTTTTCCGATCTCATGACCGCGGCACAGGAGTACACCGGCATCGGAGAACTTCCCCGCCGCGACATGGAGATCATGCTGCACCTGTACAAGGACCTGGGCATGAGCGCCCGGCTCCTGGAGCATCTCGTGGAGACCTGCGTGGAGTCCGGTCACCGCGATTTCCGCTACATGGAGAAGGTGGCCCTCTCCTGGCATGAGAAGGGCGTGACCACCGTGGCCCAGGCCAGGGAGGTGCGCGTCGTCCCGAAGGAGTACTACCAGGTGATGCGCGAGATGGGCATCACGGACCGCGCGCCGGTGCGCGCGGAGCAGGAGGTCCTGGACCGCTGGTTCAAGACCATGGAGATGCCCGCGGACCTGATTCTGGAGGCCTGCCGACGCACCATGGCCGCCCTCCACAAGCCCAGCTTCTCCTACGCGGACAAGATCCTGGAGGAGTGGAAGAAGGCCGGCATCACGCAGGTGGAGGAGATCGGGGAAAAGGACAGGAAGCCCGAACCTGCCGCGAAGCGCACGTCGGGACGCAGCGCTTCCGCGCCGCGCACCGGCGCCTTCAAGAACTTCGAGGAGCGCGGCGGAGATCTGGACGCCGAGGTCCTGGAGCGCGTGCGCAGGCGCCGCGCCCGGCAGGAGGAGCAGGCCCCGCAGGAGGAGCAGGCCCCGCAGGAGCCGGAAACTTAAGAGAACCGCAGAAAAGGCGCAGGTCCCCGGATCCTTCCGGAGGGCTGCGCCTTAAGGAGTATGTATGGAACTGACCAACGAGAGATTTGACCGCATCATGCGGGAGTACGACCGCCGCAGAAACGCCGCCCTGGCGGACCGCGACCGGAGACGCACGCAGATCTACGCCGCGCATCCGGAGATCGCCCGCGCGGAGGAAGAGGCCGTGGCGGCGGCCGCCGCCCTGGTGAGGAGCCGCATCGAGGACAGGAGCGGGGCCGGCGAGGAAGCTGCCCGCGCCCGTCTGGCCGCCCTGCGCGCGGAGCGGGACAGCCTGTTGAACGCGGCGGGCATCGCCCCGGAGGATCTGGAGCCGGTCTTTACCTGCCCGGACTGCCGCGACACGGGCTATATCGGGGAGGAGCGCTGCCACTGCCTGAAGCAGGCCGTTCTGAACGAGCTCTATGCCCAGTCCCGTCTCTCCCCGGTCCTGGATGAGGAAAACTTCGGCACCTTCCGGCTGGACGTATATGACGACGTCAAGATCCTGCCGGCCCTGGGCGTCACGCAGCGTGAGAACATGCGCGAGGTCCTCGAGACCTGCCGCAGCTATGCGCAGGGCTTTCCGGAGAAGAAGGAGAACCTCCTTCTGATGGGCGAGGTGGGCACCGGCAAGACGTTTCTCGCCAAGAGCATCGCCAGGGAGCTTCTCTCCCGCGGCTGCTCCGTGGTGTACGTCTCCGCGCACGAGCTCTTTGAACTGCTCTCGCCTTTCCGCAGGGGCGAGGATGAGGAGCGCCGCGCCGTGGCGGACGAGCTGGTGGAGGCGGATCTTCTGATCGTGGACGACCTGGGGACGGAGTTCGCCAACTCCATGACGGCCTCGCTCCTGTTCTACGTCATCAACGAGCGCCTTCTGCGCAAGCTGGGGACCCTGATCACGACCAATCTGTCCATGAACCGCCTGCGCGACACCTATTCGGAGCGCATCACGTCGCGGCTCTCGTCCTCGTACGAGCAGTGCCTGCTTCTGGGAGAGGATGTGCGGCGCCGCGCTTGACCCCGGCCGCCGTGTGAGGTATCATAAAGGGTGCGGGAGATAGCCGCGCCGCGCCCGGCAGTCCGGGAAGGAGAGCAATATGAGCGAACTTCGAATCTACGATACCCCGCCGATCGCCCCTCTGGGTCTGATCCCTCTGGACGGCGCCACCGGCCTGGGTGAGAAGGTGGACGCATTTCTGGCCATGTGGCGCAAGGAGCGCTGCGATGCCGGCATGAGCCCCTTCCTGGAGTATCAGAAGGACTCCTACATCATCGAATCGCAGGTGCCCAGGTTCGGCTCTGGCGAGGGCAAGGGCGTGATCAAGCAGTCCGTCCGCGGAGATGACATCTTCCTTCTGGTGGACGTGTGCAACTACAGCCTGACGTATTCCCTGTTCGGCAAGGTCAACCACATGTCCCCGGACGATCACTTCCAGAACCTGAAGCGCCTGATCGCGGCCATCGGCGGCAAGGCCCGCCGCGTGAACGTCATCATGCCGTTCCTGTACGAGAGCCGTCAGCACCGCCGCGCGGCCCGCGAGTCCCTGGACTGCGCGCTGGCCCTGCAGGAGCTGGTGGAGATGGGCGTGGAAAACATCATCACCTTCGATGCCCACGACCCGCGCGTGCAGAACGCCATTCCGCTCAAGGGCTTTGAGACCGTCTCCTGCACCTACCAGTTCATGAAGTACCTGCTGCGCGAGGAGCCGGATCTGCAGATCGACGCGGACCACATGATGGTCATCAGCCCGGACGAGGGCGGCATGCGCCGCGCCGTGTACTTTGCCAACCTGATGGGTCTGGACGTCGGCATGTTCTATAAGCGCCGCGATTACACCCGCATCGAGAACGGCCGCAACCCGATTCTGGCCCACGAGTTCCTGGGCGCGGACGTGTCCGGCAAGGACGTCATCATCGTGGACGATATGATCTCCTCGGGTGAAAGCGTCCTGGAGTGCGCGCGCGAGCTCAAGCGCAGGAAGGCCCGCAAGGTCTTCATGTGCGCCTCCTTCGGCCTCTTCACCAACGGCCTGGCGCGCTTTGACGAGTACTACCGCGAGGGCCTGATGGACCGCCTGGTCACCACCAACCTGGTGTATCAGACGCCGGAGCTTCTGAGCAAGCCGTGGTACACCAGCGCGGACATGAGCAAATACATCGCGCTCCTGATCGACACGATCAACCACGACGCCTCCATCAACGATCTGCTCAATCCGAACGACCGCGTCAACAATCTGCTGACCGCCTACCGCGAGAAGCAGAAAGAGAAGCAGGAAAACAAGTAATACCCGAAGAAAGACCGCCGCGCCCGGGAATGTCCCGGGCGCTTTTGTTTTATGGAGAAAGAGAAACGCCCCACATTTTGACCTGCAGCGCGCGCCTGCCGCAGAGGCATATGCGGGAGGAGGCGTCCGCGTTCCGGCCCGAGGCATGTGCCCGCTGCAGAATCTGTGCCGGCGGAAGCGCGGATGAGGAATCAGCCCCCGGCCTGCGTGTTTGTCATAAAGACACAGAAAAGCGCCCGCACCTTCCGGTGCGGACGCTCTTTTGCTTTGTCAGGTCGGGACGATCAGTTGCCCTGGGACTCCTCCGGATCTTCGCCGAAGTCGAACATGCCGCCCATGGCGTCTTCCATGGCCTTTTCAAGGTCGCCCAGCATGGCGTTGCCGAACTCCTTGGAGAACTCATCCACGATCCACTTGCCTTCACTGTTTTTGGTGAGGGTCATGTCGGCATTGGTGGTGACGGATTTCTCCTTCAGGCCGTCCACTTTCTCGACCAGCTTCTTTGTCAGCTCCTTGGAGAGTTCGTCGATCTTGGCTTCCGAATCTTCTTCTCCGGAGAATGCCATGGCGAGCGCCTGGCTGAAGAGGTCGCTCACGAATTCGGCCATAGCCGGTCCGATGTCATAGGTCTTGAACTCGGTGGCGATGGTGGCTTTGTCTCCGTCGACCTTGGCGTCTCCGAGCTTATAGTCGAAGTCCATGAGTTTCTTGACCAGTTTTTCCGTGACTTCCTTGTCTTCCACACCGAGGTCTTCCCCGTCCAGGGAAAAATCGAGGTCCTCTCCCGCGTAATATTTCTTCGCGGTCTCCGTGTCCTGCTTCTTGATGGCCTCGAGCAGGGCGGCAGCGACTTCGTTGGGCTTGGTCGGGGTCTTGGAGCCGCCGCCGCAGGCGGCCAGCGACAGGACCATGGTGAGAGCCAGAAGGAGTGCAAGGATCTTCTTCATGTGGTTCCTCCTTTTTTGCCGGTCGGATGTGCGATGATCCTGCGGCGCCGGCGGCCGCAGGGCGTAGCTTGGGGCAGGCCGGAATGTCGGCCTTGAAGATAAAGTATCATAAATCGGAAGAAAAGTAAAGAACGGTCACCATTTGTTCAGGGAAAGGCCGGGGCGCATCGGCCCCGGCCTGTGTTGTGAATATATGACATTGCGCTGTCTGTGCGGGCGCGGAGCGGTTCTGTTTCCGGAACCTGCCGCGCAATAGACGGCCGGCTTTTGTCCGCAGAGACAGGTGTCGGCATCGGACCGATACAGGGGCGGAACGGCTTACTCCGGCCAGTACTGTTCCTCCAGCGTCCAGGCGTTGGACCAGGAGGTGCTCCAGAGCTGGTTGTCCCCGAAGAGATCCGTGATGACCAGGTGCACGCCGTCCTCCTTCACGTAGAACGCGCCGACGACGGAAGCTTCCCAGGTGTCGCTGCCGAAGGAGAACCTGTCGATGTCGACACCGACTAGGACGGACTGATCCCCGTTCAGGCTCCAGGTGAGGTCGACCTTTCTCCAGTCCTCGCCGTCGGAGAGGGAGATGCTGCCCCGCCCGTCCTTCAGGAACAGGATGGTGCCCATGTTGCGGGTCGGGTTGGGCGCCGAATCCATGTCGAAGTACATGAGCTTGGGCACGATCTCGGACCAGGGGGCGTACCCCAGGTTCTGCATCCAGGTGTCATCCACGGGGATCGAAGCCTGTTCGGTGTAGAGGTCGCGGTAGGCGGGCTCCAGAAGCTCGACTTCGTTCCGGTCGTTGAGCTGCGCCTCAAAGGTGCCGGTCACGACGCTGCTGCCGATGGCCCAGTCGGAGGACTTGTTTTCCGCGTAGAGCACGGTGTATTCGATGGTGTTTCCGGAATCCACCCACCACATGCGGCGGAAGTAGGTGCCGTCATACATCCAGCCCCAGCTCCTCTCGAAATGCAGCCAGAGGATCTCGTCTCCGTTGGAAGTGTTCCGCGCCATCCAGTTGGGGTGCGCGAGGACGTACTCGGCCGTGTTGATCGAGGCGTCCTCGGTCTCCTCTTCGGTGGTGTCGGGCGCCTCCGTGTCCGGCGCGCCGGTCTCTTCCTGCGTGTCCGGAGGCGCGAGGGTGGTCATGGGCGCGGCGGTCTCGCGGGTCTCGACCGGAATCGGGACCCACGACCAGTCGTGCGCGTCCACGCCCAGATATGAGGAGATCACGGTATAGACCAGGAGAACGGAAGCCGCCGCGGCGACGACGCTGCGCAGGGCGCGCCGGCGCATGAGGCGGTGGCGGGAGCTTTCCTTTTCTGCCGTCTGCGGCTGCGGAGGCTCGAATTCCTCCGGCAGGGGCGCAAACTCGGGCGCGCGGCCCGAATCGGAGCCGGGCGGAGAGATCTCCGCGGCACGTTCCGGATATTCCGCCGCCTCGTCAAATTCGCTTGCGCGGTCGAAATATTCTATCTCTTTCATTTTGCGTTATGCACGACGATCTGCGGGAACGGGATCTCCACGCCGGCCTCGTCGAAGGCGATCTTGATCTCGCGGTTTAACAGGCGCGGTGCGGAGAAAATGTCCTTCTCGTGCACAGAGCCGCCGATCTTGAAGACGACGCCGGAATCTCCGAGCGAACTCACGCCCAGGTTCTGGGGATCCTCCAGGAAGACCTCGGGATATTTGGCGCGGATCTTCGGCATCAGGTCGGCCAGAACCTTCTCGACCTTTTCCACGTCTTCCCCGTAGGCCACGCTGACCTCCGTGACCGCGAAACTCGTGGCGGCGGAGCGGTTCAGGACGTTGCGCAGGTCGGAGTTGTTGATGATTCTGACGTTGCCGCCCACGCCCTTGATGGAGGTCACGCGGATGCCGATGCTTTCCACAGTGCCGCGGAAGCCGTCGACCTCGATGATGTCGCCCACGTTGAACTCGTCCTCAAACACGAGGAAGATGCCGGTGACCACATCTTCCACCAGGCTCTGCGCACCGAAGCTGATGCCCAGGGCGATGATCCCGACGCCGGCTGCCAGGGTGCTCACATTGACGCCGATGGCATGCAGACACCAGAGGATGGTGATGAAGGTGGTGATGTAGGAGAGGGCGCTGCGCACGAGGGACAGGGCGCTGGCGCCTTTTCCGGTCTTGGGTTTGATGTGCTCCAGGATGAAGGCGGCGAGGGTGGTGATGACGATCATCAGCAGGATGATGGCGATGACCCGGAACAGGGTGACCCAGCTGATGGTGATGGCCTTGGAGACCTGGCTCACGTCGCCGAAGAGGCTGCCCCAGGTGTTGCGGATGGCCACCTTGGCGTCATTCGGCAGGAAGGGGATAAGGGCGGGGTTGGTGATGACCAGGAACAGGACCAGGATCACGGCCCACTTGATGATGGTGGCGGGCTTGACCTCCCGGAAGCTGCTGCGGAACCGTTCTTTCACGAAGATCCTCCTCTCGCGGCCCTGCGGCCGCATGCTGTTGGGACGGCGGGAATGGTTTGGCGCAGGGAGAAGCCCCGCGCGATATGTGTCTTTGATTTGATTATATACACGAAACAGACAGTTTGCAAGAATCGCACACGGAAAACTGCGCACAGGGGTGCACCGCGCACAGAGAGTTGCCGGAGGAGTATTCGCTGAGACAGCCGGACTGCCCGCGATTTGCAGGAACCGAAGGCGAGTGAATTGTCAAACTAAGTGCAACAGTTAAGAAGCTCAAGATCCCAAAGGGACTGTGCAGAACGAAAACCAAGAACCTTACGAGGCCTGGCGTTGATCAACGCCAGGTTTCGTTTTAGTGTAGCTGGAGCAACACGGGA
>JAFRUR010000092.1 GCA_017438775.1 Lachnospiraceae bacterium
CCGTCGGACCAGAGGTTTGCCTGCAGCTTCTTTCAGATTTCACCTCGCGATGAACACCCTTGCTGTTCAGCTATACACTTCCCACTACCTGGGCGTGTTCGGGACTTTCACCCGTTAGAGCGCGCCCATGGCGCGCATACAGCAAAAAACGCAGGCATTGCTGCCTGCGTTTTTCCATGCTGTCTGTATTCTGTTCTGCGCGGCCCGCTCAGTCCTTCCCGTTCCAGCAGTAGGTGCAGAGGTTCTCCGGCGCGATTCCCACGGACTCCACGAGGTCGTCCAGACGGTGATAGCGGAGCGAGGTGAAGTTCATCTTCTTCGCGAGATGATCCACCATGGCGGCGTAGCGGCCGGAATCGGGGTTCGCGTATTCGGCCAGGACCTCCGGCGAAACGTCGCCCTCCAGCTCCGCAATGGAACGCCGCGCCGTCAGTTCCATGTCGGAAGTGGCGCGGGAGAAATTCAGGAACCGGCACCCGAACATGATCGGAGGACAGGCCGGCCTGGCGTGCACCTCCGTCGCGCCGCTGCGGAACAGGAACTCCGCGGTGTCGCGCAGCTGGGTGCCGCGCACGATGGAGTCATCCACCAGGAGCATGCGGCGGCCCTTGATCAGGTCGTGCACCGGGATGAGCTTCATGCGGGCGATCAGGTTCCGCTGCGACTGAATGGTGGGCATGAAGGAACGCGGCCAGGTGGGCGTGTATTTAATGAAGGGACGCGAGAACGGCACGCCGGATTCGTTGGCGTAGCCGATGGCGTGGGCGGTGCCGGAATCGGGCACGCCGGCCACGGTGTCCGCGGACACGCCCGTGTCGCGGCGGGCCAGGGCGGCGCCGCAGCGGTAGCGCATCTCCTCCACGCTGATGCCCTCGTAAGACGAGGACGGATACCCGTAGTAGACCCACAGGAAGGTGCAGATCTTCATGCGCTTTCCGGGCGCAACCAGGCTCTGCATGCCCTCAGCCGTGATCACGGCGATCTCTCCGGGCCCGAGTTCACGGACTTCCGAATAGCCCAGATTCAGGTAGGCAAAGCTCTCAAAGCAGACGCAGTAAGCGCCGTCCTTCCTGCCGACAGCCACCGGCGTGCGCCCGTTTTTGTCGCGCGCCGCATAGATCCCGCGGGGCGTCAGGATCAGGATGGTCATGGACCCCTCGATCCGCTCCTGCGCGTACTGAATGCCCTCGATCAGATTGTCCCTGCGGTTGATGAGCGCGGCCACCAGTTCCGTCGCATTGATCTCTCCGCCGCTCATCTCCAGAAAATGCGAGTGGCCGGCCTCCAGGATCTCCTCTTCGATCTGGGCGGCGTTGTTGATCTTGCCCACCGTGGCGATCGCGTACGTCCCGTGGTGGGAGCGCACGATCAGGGGCTGCGGCTCGTAGTCCGAGATGCTGCCCAGGCCCAGCCGGCCCGACATCGACGTGGCGTCGCGGTCGAACTTGGTGCGGAAGGGCGCGTTCTCGATGTTGTGGATGGCGCGGTCGAAGCCGTTTTTGTCGTCGTAGACGACCATGCCCGCGCGCCGGGTGCCCAGGTGCGAATGATAGTCCGTCCCGAAAAACAGGTCAAAAACGCAGTTTTCCTTGGATGCCACGCCGAAGAATCCGCCCATGTTTCTCCTCTCCTGCCGCAAAAAGTGTGCGCGCGGGGATGTCCCTGCGCGTTGCTCTCTGGATTTAGTTTAGCATGGTTTCCCGCCCCGGACAATCCGAAAATATGACGATACGCGCCGGATTTGCGTGCGGTTTGAGGGCAGAATTGACATTCCGGCCCGCTTGGGCGATAATGAGACCCAGCAAAGGAGGTGCGGTCATGTTTCGCGTCTGGGCCAAGATCTTCAAAGAAAATCGTCTGCTCCGGGACACCGTCGTCATCGACGATTCCGCCGCGACCCGCACGTCCAAGGTGTTTCACGCCCTGGAGGAGGCCTGCCGCGAACTGGATCTTTCCGTGCCCATCTGGCTGGACAAGAACATCGCGGAATTCAAGCGCATCGCCAAAACACGGTTCACAAAGGACAGCTTTATCGAGACCGTGGACTTCGATTTTCTCGAATTCCACGTGATCGAAGAGGATGCCATCCTGTGACGCAAGACCGCCGGCTCAGCCGGTGTCATCAGGAAGAAACACTCATCGCGGCTTCCTCCGGCAAGCTCCCGGAGAACTGTCCGGAGAGATGCTGATGCTGTCATCCCCGGACTTCTGCCCTGCACCTGCGGGCGGCTGCCTGCCGGAACATCCCCGGAAGAAAAAAGATGGAAAAACGCTCTTCCGGCAGTATAATCAATACGATCCATCTGCTTTAAATAAAAACGTGCGGAGGCATCAAAGAATGCTGAAGGAACTGGGATTTAACGGAAAAACAGTTTTGGTGACCGGCGGGGCCACGGGACTGGGCCTCGCGATCGCGCAGGAACTGGACGAGCTGGGCGCCCGCGTGGTGATCGCCGGCAGAAGAGAGAGCCTGTTAAAGGAAGTGGCGGAGGAGCACGGCTGGGAGTATAAGCGCCTCGATCTGGCAGACCACGATTCTCTGGAGGGCTGGTGCCGGGAATTCTGCGAGGAGTTCGGCGTGCCCTACGGTCTGGTCAACAACGCCGGCATCCAGAACAACAAACCGGCGCTTTCCTACACGAAAGAAGAGATCGAGCAGATCCTCTCCATCGTCGTGACCGGCACGTATCTGCTGACCAAGAACCTCGCAGCCGCGATGCTGGAGAAGGAAGCCGGCTCCATCGTATTCATCACCTCCAGCGCCGTCCACATGGCCCTGACCAACAATCTGCCGTATTCCACGGCCAAGGGCGGTCTGAGCTCCATGACCCGGGCCTTTGCCTCGGAACTGTCCCCCAAGGGCATCCGTGTCAACAGCGTGGCTCCCGGCTGGATCGAGACAGAGTTGGTCAAGGAGAGCATGCGGCGCGTGCCGGAGCGGCGGGCTCAGGTCCTGCACCGCTCCCTCCTGGGGCGCTTCGGGCAGCCCGGAGACGTGGGCCGGGCCGTGGCCTTTCTTCTCTCGGACGCGGCGGACGGAATCACGGGGGCGGAGCTCCGCGTGGACGGCGGCATCGGCGTGTCGCTGTAAACCGGGGCCGTCTTATTTCCGTGCGGAACCGTTTGACACAACCGAACCGGAACAGCGGCCGGCATGATCTTCGGATCATGCCGGTCGCGCTTTGTCCCTGTTTTATCCCTGCCCTATCCCCGCCCCCTTCCTTCTCCCACAGATCCAGCGCGAGAGCCGGTTCACGCCCATGGCCGGAAGGAAGGTCAGCAGAAAGACCGCCGCGGTCATAAGGATGCCCACGGGCAAAAACGCACAAAGGGGATACTCCCCGTAAAACAGGACATAGATGCGTGAATCGGCGATATAGGACAGGAGATAGAGCTCCAGGACCATATCGGAAACAAACGCCGCGGCGCGCTGCACGATTCTGTTTTCGCTCTCAAACTGGTACAAAAGCAGAAACGCCGCCGTGGCCATCGCGCCCGGAATCAGCCCGTTGTACCACACATTCATACCCGAATAGAACCTGTCCGGTTCCGTGCGCGTCGCGATGTTCGCACAGGCCAGAAGCGCACTCCCGGCCAGAAGCAGCAGGGCGAGATGCCGCCTGCGCGGCCGCGGCTGATATGTCCGGATATAAGCGCCGATCACATACCAGGTCGCGTAGTAAAGCGAGGAAAAGTACTCCGGCATCAGGTTCCCCAGCACCGTGCCGTTCACTGTGGCCGGAAGAAACGTGACGCAGATCATGGTCAGAACCAGCCCCCGGTGTGCCCGACGGTCTGCGCAGGCACGCCAGGCCAGATTCAGCACCGGGCTCACAAGGAACAGTCCGAGATACATCCCGATGTACCAGCTGTAATTGGCCAGTTCAAACCGCAGGAGGCTCAAAAACCACTCCCCGGCCGAAGCCGCCTCCTTCAGGATCAGGGTCTTGTACAGCAGCTGAATCGCCGAGACCAGGACATAAGTGCACAGGACGGGGAGCAGGGACCGATAATAGTTCCGGTCCCACGGTTTTCCGCACTTTAAATACCCTGTCAGCATTAAGAACAGCGGTACGCAGCACATGCAGACAATGCGCCACATGACCGTAAAAAAACCGCCTGCATCGGTCACTTTGCTGTAGTAGAACCCGTTTCTCAGAAAAAAGTGTACCCATAAAACCATGAAGAGCGCTGCGATGCGGACCGCGTCCGCGCCGAAATCCCTCCCCCTGTTTTCAGCGTTTCGATTCATGGAAAAAGCCCTCCTGCTTCAAATTTACAGGACGGCTCTTTCAAATCCGCTGACACAATTCCGACAAAAACCTTACAGTTCTGTCCCGCCCTGTTTTCCGGTCTCCCGCGGCAGATACACCAGCGCATTAAACTGATCGCCGTCGATCTTCACCTCAAAGCGGCCGCCCACAGACTCCGTGTACGTCTGCGCGATGGCCAGCCCCAGGCCGCTCCCCTGCGAGGAGCGGGCCTTGTCTCCGCGGGCAAATCTCCGCACGATCTCTTCGGGTGAAAAATCCATCTCATAGGACGCGGTGTTGACTACCCTTACCCGGATGTCCGGTCCTGCCTCCTCCGCGTAAATGTAGATACGCGATCCGCGCAGTGCGTATTTGCAGGCGTTTTCCAGCAAGTTCGCGAAGACCTGGTGCATGCGGGCGCCGTCGGTCCAGACAGGGATCCGGTCGGCAAAGTACGTCCGCTTCACGGTGAGACCGGCCTCGTCCAGTTCTTCCTGATACAGGCCGACGGTCTGTTCCAGGAGCTTCACCAGATCCGCCCCGGAGAGCGCCGGTTCCAGCGCCCCGCTGGAGACTTTCGTCAGTTCGAACAGGTCGTCCACCAGGTCCTTCATATAAGCCGCCTTGCGGTTCAGCCGCTCAAGCTGCTCCTCTCCCTTCTTCGAGAGGGTTTCCTCCTGCAGGAGCTCCCCGTACCCGAGGATGGCCGTGAGCGGAGTGCGCAGATCATGCGAGACATTGGAGATCAGTTCCACCTTGAACCTCTCGCTCGTGACAGCGTCCTGCATCGCCTGCGCGTTCTCCTTCTGGATCTCCCGAAGCTTTTCCTCCAGGCCGGCATATGCCCCATCCCCCGGCTCGACGTTTTCCCCTTCCCCAAACCGTTCCAGCTGCTCCTCAAGGTGGCGAAGATCCCGGCCGTATACTTTCTGCGCAAGTCCCAGCGCCGCGCGGGCAACCAGGAACCAGGCCGGACGGAGCCGCTTCCGGATCCAGCCGGTCCACTCGCTCAGGAAAAGCAGACACACAAAGACAAACAGTGCAAGCCCGATGACGGCGGCCCGGCCGTACAGACGCCTGAACGCAGCCAGGGCCAGCAGGAGAAGCGAGCCGTCCGGCCCGAGAATCGGAGCGCTCTGCGGAAATCGTATCAGTGCCGCTGCCGCTGCCGCCATCCCCGCCAGGATGCAGAGGCTTCCCGCAATCGGTCTCCACGGGGATGCGGCGGAGCTGCCCCCGTCTGACGCGATGACGGCGCTGTATGCCGTCTCCTCTTCTGCACCGTCTGCCCCGCTCATATCCTCCGCCGCGGTATTGGTCTCCCACACGAAAACCGCCGTCGTGGCGGGCGGCAAGGTCGTTTCCACGGGGTCCGAAAACAGTTCCCTGCCCTGCGCGATACGCAGGCCTGCCGCGATCAGCATCGCCGCGGCGGCCAGGAGCAGCCAGGCATAGGCGTTGTTCCTACTCGAAGACATAGCCGATTCCCCACACCACCTTCAGATGCTCCGGCTTCTTCGGATCGATCTCGAGTTTCGCGCGGATCCGTCGGATGTGCACCATCACCGTGTTCTCCACCGAAAAGCTCTCGCCATCCCAGACGCGGCTGTAGATCTCCTCCGCGGAAAAGACGCGGCCGGGATGCTCCATCAGCACCTGCAGGATCCCGTACTCCGTGGCCGTCAGATGTACGTATTCTCCCCGCACCAGGAGCTGTTTGCGGCTCCTGTCCAGGACGATATCCCCGACGCGTACCAGGTCGTCTGCCCCCGTCTCCCGGATGGAGCCCAGATCGTCGTAGCGGCGCAGAAGCGCCTTGACCCGGGCCAGAAGTTCCTGCTGATAGAAGGGCTTCACCAAATAGTCGTCCGCACCGGATTCCAGTCCCAGAACGCGGTCGCTCCCCTCCGCCTTTGCAGAAAGCATCAGGATGGGGACGTTGTTTTCCTGCCGGATCTTCATGGTGGCCAGCATCCCGCTCATCCGCGGCATCATCACGTCCATGATGATAAGATCCGGCCGTGCGGAAGCAGCCAGCGCGCAGGCCTCGTCCCCCGCCGACGCGGTAATGACCCTGTAGCCGGCCGCTTCCAGCTCGCTCCGGACGATCTGAAGGATGCTTCGGTCGTCGTCCGCGACCAGAATCGTATACGTCTCATGCATGGGATCACCCGTTTCCGAAAGGCACACGGCCACGGACAGGACTGCGGCAAAACGTCCCCGAGATCACCGGATCCGGGGACGTCTGCTCGCGGGTCCGCAGCCGCGTCTATTACAGTCTCTTCAGCAGCTCTTCCCTCTCCTTCTCGTAGCCGGGCTTGCCGAGCAGCGCGAACATGTTGCGCTTGTAGCTCTCCACACCGGGCTGGTCGAAGGGGTTCACGCCGGAAAGGTATCCGGACACGCCGCAGGCGAACTCGAAGAAGTAGAACAGCTGGCCAAGGCTCTCCTCGTCCTTCGCGGGGATCTTCACCAGGAGGTTGGGCACCTGGCCGTCGGTGTGCGCCAGGATGGTGCCGTTCATCGCGCTCTTGTTGACGAAGTCCATGCCCTTGCCGGCCAGATAATTCAGGCCGTCCAGATCCACCGGCTCTTCCCTGATGACGACGTCACCGGGGTACTCCTCGATGGAAAGCACGGTCTCGAACATCACGCGGGAGCCGTCCTGGATGAACTGGCCCATGGAATGCAGGTCGGTCGTCAGGTCCACGGCGGCCGGGAAGATGCCCTTCCTGTCCTTGCCTTCGCTCTCGCCGTAGAGCTGCTTCCACCACTCGGAGACGTAGTGCATGGACGGCTCGTAGTTGGCCACCACTTCCACGGCCTTGCCCTTGCGGTGCAGGATGTTGCGGATGACGGCGTACTTCATGGCGATGTTCTCTTCGTACGGCTTGTTCAGGGCGTCCTCGCGGGCCTTCTGCGCGCCGCGCATCAGGGCGGAGATGTCCGCGCCGGAGACGGCGATCGGAAGCAGGCCGACGGCCGTGAGCACGGAGTAGCGTCCGCCGACGTCATCCGGCACCACGAAGGTCTCGTAGCCCTCTTCGTCCGCGAGTTTCTTGAGAGCGCCGCGGCCCTTGTCGGTGGTCGCGTAGATGCGCTTGGCGGCCTCAGCCTTGCCGTACTTCTCCTCCAGCATGGCCTTGAAGATGCGGAACGCGATGGCCGGCTCCGTGGTCGTGCCGGACTTGGAGATGACGTTCACGGAGAAGTCCTTGCCTTTCAGGACGTCGCACAGGTCGCGCATATAGGCCGGGCTGATGTTGTTGCCGACGAAATAGATCTCGGGGGTGCCGCGGTCTTCTTTGCAAATCACGTTGTAGAAGCTGTGGCGGAGGAACTCGATGGCCGCGCGGGCACCCAGATAGGAACCGCCGATGCCGATCACGAGCAGGACGTCGGAATCCGCGCAGATGCGGCCGGCCGCCGCCTCGATGCGGGCGAACTCTTCTTTATCGTAGTCCACGGGCAGGTCCACCCAGCCCACATAGTCGTTGCCGGCGCCGTTCTTTTCGATCAGCTTCCTGCGGCCGTCCTCCGCCATCTCCTTCATGTAGCCGATCTCCTCTTCAGAGAAGAAGGCCAGCGCCTTACTGTAATCAAATTTCAGCTCTTTCATACGGTCCTCCTGTGCTCTGTGTCCGTGACAGTTCGAAATGTGTTTCCGTGATTCGGCCCTGCGGCCGGCAGGTCTTAAAACTTCCGCCCCTTACCGCCGCCGCTGCGGGCGCTGTCAATCAGGTCCGCCACCACGCGCACGCCGTCCGACTGCGCGGCGCCTTTCATGGCCGCGGCATATCTTTCGCGGTCCTCATACAGCGCGAAGACGCGGTCCGACAGGATGTGCGGCTCCGTGATCTCCTCTTCCTCCAGGACCATGGAAAAGCCCTGCTTTTCGAAGGAGCGGGCGTTTAAGATCTGGTCCCCGCGGCTGGCCGTCTTCGGATACGGGATCAGCAGGTTGGGCTTGCCGAGCGCCAGCAGCTCGCAGATGACGTTGGCGCCCGCGCGGGAGATAAAGACGTCCGCCGCGGCGTAGTAATCCGCGAGTTCCTCGTTGGCGAACTCCTGCTGCACGTAGCCGGGCGTGCCGTCGAGCTCCGGCGCGAGGTTCCCCCTGCCGCACAGATGCAGGACGTCAAACTTCTCCAGCAGCGTGGGCAGCACCGCGCGCACGGCCTTGTTGACCGCCACGGACCCGAGGCTCCCGCCGATGATCATCAGCACCGGCTTCTCCCCGGAAAAGCCCGCGCGGGCCAGTCCCGCCTCGCGGCTCCCGGACAGGAGGTTCGCGCGGATCGGCATGCCGGTCAGGACCGCCTTGTCTTTGGGGAGGTGCTCCAGGGTCTCCGGGAAGTTGCAGCAGACCGTGGTGGCCGTCGACAGACTCAGCTTGTTGGCCAGGCCCGGCGTCAGGTCCGCCTCGTGGATGACCACGGGGATGTGCAGGCCCTTCGCGGCCCGCACCACGGGCACGGCCACGTAGCCGCCCTTGGAGAAGACCACGTCGGGGCGCTCCGCCTTCAGGATTTTTTTGGCCTCTCCGAAGCCCTTCAGGACCCGGAACGGATCCGTGAAGTTCTTCCAGTCGAAATACCTGCGGAGCTTGCCGGAGGAGATGCCGAGATAGCGGATCCCCTCGCGCTCCACGAGGCCCTTTTCCATGCCGTTGTACGACCCGACGTAGACGATGTCGTAGCCGCGGGCCTTAAGTTCCGGGACCAGCGCCAGGTTGGGCATCACATGCCCGGCCGTGCCGCCTCCCGTCAGAAGGATCTTCATACCTGCGCCGCCTCCTTCATGTGCAGCTCCAGGGCCCGGGCCAGCTGGTCCGGGCAGGAAGTCCCGCGCCCTGCGCAGTCGATGCCGCGCAGGAGGCGAATCACCTCTTCCACGGGGCGTCCCTCCACGAGGCGCGCGACGCCCTGGGTGTTGCCGTCGCAGCCGCCGTCAAAACGGACGTTGTGCACGATCCCGTCCGTCACCTCAAAACCGACCGCGCGGGAACAGGTCCCGCGGTTCATGTATACTGCCATGTGTTCTCCTTTGAATGTCCGTCACCCTTCGGATGACACAGATTCTTACATATACATTTTACCACAACCCGGGGGCGCTTTCAAGGAGATTGCGCGCCGCGGGCCGCCGCGGCATCCCGCCGCCAAACGACCTCGCGGCCACGAAAAATGCCGGGGCCCGTCGGCCCCGGCGCAAAGAGGATGGCGGCGGGGATCTCTCCCCGCCGCCTCAGTCATCTGCCGGTCCCGGTTTCAGTGCTGGAAATATGCCTTCGCGGACCGGCTGTACTTCAGGACCGCACGGATCAGGGTCTTGAAGTTTTCATCGGTGGACTTCTCCAGACGGTTGAAGAAGTAGTTCTCCAGGCCATACAGGATCGTGTCGCTCACCTTCTGATCATTCGCGTCGATGAACCACGCGCGCACCTGCTGCCCCATGTCCTTGGCCGCCACGCCCGCGAACGACAGTGCGTACTCGTGATTTCCCTCGTCGTACAGGGCGTCCGTGGCGTTCAGGGTCTCGGTCTTCGTGCTGCCGTCCACGGAGGTGTACTGCAGGCGCAGCCGCACGTCCTCGGGCGAAACGCCCTCCGCCAGCTCGAAGTAGTACTTGGGTTCGATGGTATTGCCGAAGACCGCGATCTTGCCGGTCCAAAGCACCATTGGCGTCCCGGACAGAGGTGCCGTGCCCGCCTCCGGCACGCCCTCGTTCGTGATGTCGGCCTGCGTTCCCAGGGCCTGCTGCGCCGGCGTGAGATCCGCGTTCACGGGTGCGTTCGTCCGGTAGTTGAAATAGGTCTGCGCCGCCGCGCCGTAGTTCAGCATATCCACAAGAAGGGTCTTAAAGAACGGTTTGGTACTCTTTTCCAGCCGGCTGCGGGCGTAGTCCGCCACGCTGTAGGCGTCCCACTCGGATTCGAAGGCAGCCGGCTCTTCTCCCGGCGCGCCGGGCATCTCTCCCACCAGCTTCACGCGCACCTCGTCGCCCATCTGCTTCGCGGCGATGCCCTTGAAGACGAATTTGTGTTCCGTGATCCCGGCCGTCGTCCCCGTGGTGTAATTCGTGATCTCGAAGGTCTCCACGGTCTTCGAAGACCCGTCCGCGTTCCAGACGTCCTTCTCTCCGACCAGTTTGAACGTCGCGCCCTCGGGGATGGCGTCCGCCTCGATGTAATAGTTGATGGCCAGGTCGTTGCCGAAGGACGCGGAGTGGGCGAAGTCGACGGGCAGAATGCCTCCGGGCAGATACGCCACCCAGGTGACAGTGCCGTCATAGTCCCGCCGCACCTCTTCGGTCCAGGTCTCATCGCCCCAGGGGTAGTATGCCGTGAACTCCGACCGGCTGAACGAGGTATCCGTGAACCTGGGCGCCTCGCCGCAGAAGGTGACCTTTTTGAGCGAGGAGCATATACAGATACAGTACGCTCCCACACTGCTCACGGAGGCCGGGATCGTCATTTCTTCGGCCTTCAGCAGATCGTAGAAGAGATAATCCCCCAGTCCTCTCACGCCGTCCTCGACCACGACCGACGTGATCTCATCTCTGCGGTCATAGAAGGAAGGATAGGCCGTGGGATAGTCCCAGCTCTCCCCCGAGCCGAAGACTGTCATGACGCCCTCCGCGAGTCTCCAGAAGACGGTATTTCCGATGCGGTTTTCCATCGGCACGGCCACCCAGGTGATGGTCCCGCCGTAGTTCTGACGCACCGACTCGGTCCAGGTCGCATCGCCCTCCGGATAAAACGCGTCGGCCGTCACGTCCGCGAACGTGCCGTCGGCAGCAATCGTCGGCGCACTGCCCAGAAACACGACGGCTTCCAGACAGGTGCACTGTCCGAAGGCGCGGTAGCCGATCGACGTCACCGTCTCCGGCACCACAAGGCGGAAGACGGACGAGCAGCCGTAAAAGGCTTCGTTTCCGATGGTCGTCAGCCCCGACGGCATCGTGATCTCGGTCATCCGTGAGCACATGAAGAACGCATCCTTCCGGATGACCGTCACGGTCGAGGGAATCGTAAAGCCGAAGAATCTTCCTCCCGGACAGCAGATGATCTCCGTTTTCGCTTTGTTCGCCAGGACGCCGTCGATGTCTGTGAAGTACGGGCTGTCAGAGCCGACTTCGAATTCCGTCATGGCATCGCAGTAGGAGAACGCAAAGTCTCCGAGAGAACGCACGTCCTCCGGGATGAAGATCCTCGGCAGACTGGTGCACTGGAAAAATGCGCGGGCCCCGATGGTTTCCAGTCCGGCCGGAAGCGTTGCCTCCGTCAGATTCGGGCAGGACTCAAACGCCATGTTGCCGATCCTTGTCACGCCCTGACCGACTGCCACGTAACGGATCTCGCTTCTCCTGCCGGCCCAGGGGGCGGGAGATGTTCTCGTGAAATCCGTCATTGCCCCGGTGCCGAAAATGCTCAGCAGACCCTCCTCCAGCGTCCACCAGACGCTTTCGCCGCAGGAATTCCCGGAGGAACACGGGATCCAGGTCAGGCGGCCGCCGTAATTCTGGCGCACGGAATCCGTCCAGCTGGCATCGTCAGCGGGATACAGGACATCCGCCGTCACCTCGCAGAATGCGTAGCTCATGAGCGCGGAAGGCGCACTTCCCTGAAAGACGACTGTCGCCAGATTGCGGCATTCGTTGAAGGCGTACGCCTCCACCGTTTCCACCGAGTCGGGAATCGTGACCGACATAAGGCCGCCGCAGTTGCCGAAGGCATATGCCTTAATGGTGGTCACGCTGTCCGGAATAACATAGGCGCTGCTGTATGCGTTGGGATAGGCATACAGCGTCGTCCGGAGCTTGTTCATCAGGACGCCGTCCTCCGATCCGAAAACCGTGTTTGCGGGATCCACATAGATGGTGTTCAGGTCCGGGCAGCGGAGGAAGGCAAAATTCCCGATCTGCTTCACGCCGGGAGAAATATACACAGAATCCAGCTCCGGCATCTCGTAAAACGCCCGCGTGCCGATTCGGGTCACGCCGCTTCCGATCTCGGCGTAATTGATTTTGTTCCGGACCCAGTACCACGGCTGGGCGGAGGCGGAAGAGAAGTCCCACATGTCGCCGGATCCGGCGATGTAGAGATCGTTGCCCTCCTGGTACCACGTCGCGCTGTCGCCGCATGTGTCGTTCAGGACCCAGGTGAGGTGGCCGCCGTAGTCCTGACGCGATTCCTCGTCTTCCCAGCACTCCAGCGGGGGATACATCACCGTGGCGGTGACGTTCAGAAACACAGAGTCCGGATCCGCCACGATCTCCGGATCCTCTCCCAGGGTCGGGAGTTCTCCCTGAAACGTGATCTGCGTCAGCCCGGCACCGTCAAAGACATTTCTCTGGATGTCGGTCACCCCGCCCGGAATCGTGATGCTCTGCAGGCTGCTGCAGTCATCGAAGGCGTAGGATTCGATCATTGTCAGACCCGTCGGCAGATCGATGCCGGTCAGTCCGGTGCTGCCGGTGAACGAAAACCTTCCGATCGTCTTCACGGTGCCGGGACACGTATAGTTCCCCGTCTTTCCGGTGGGATAACCGATGAGCTTCGTCTTCTGTTTGTCGAACAGGACGCCGTCCACCGACGTAAAACCGGTGTTTCCCGAATCGACGTTGATGGCCGTCAGCGCCTTGCACCTGCGGAAAGGGCTTTCGCCGATCGTATTGACCGTCGCGGGAATCGTCACTTCCGTAAGCGAGCTGCAGTGGCCGAACGCATTTCCGCCGATGTATTTCAGGTTGGACGGGAACGAGATCTGCGACAGCTTTGAGGCGTACTGAAAGGCGCCGGTGCCGATGTGTGTGATGCTGTCCGCGAACAGGATGGTCGTGAGATTGCTGAACCCGACGAAGCCGAGCCGGCCGGCGGACGTCACTCCCTCCTCAAACTTCAGTACCTTGACGTCCTCGCTGTATGCGCTGTAGGGGCGATTTCCCGACGAATAAAGGTCCTGCATCGGGCCGGTGCCGGCGATGGTCATCAGGCCGCTGCTGTCCAGAGTCCACGTCACATTGTCGCCGCAGGTACCGGACGCGACAACGCTCCGGGTCCCGGAGACGTCCTGCGTCTGTGCCGCGGGCTCCGGAAGCAGGTCCGGCGCAGGCTCCTCCGACCTGTCCGCACCGGTCAGTCCGGCATCGTCCGGGGCTGGTTCGGCCTCTTCTTCGGCCACTTTCTCCGGCAGCGGTTCCTCCTGCGGCGCCTGCACAGTTTCTGCAGAGCCCCGCGCCGTCTCTTCCCACGCCTCCTGCACCTCCGAAACGGGGGCCGCCACGCCTGCCTCCGCCGCCAGCGCCGCGTTCGGCACCGCAGAGACAGCCAGCGCAAGCGCAAGACACAGGCTCAGGATCTTTCTCATGTTCATCTTCACTTCAGGAACACCTCTCTTCCGATTCGGCTGTGTTTCCGACAGCCACCGCGAGTTCCGATATCCGAAAAATAAGCGCACCGCTCGACAGGGGCATCCTGCCTCTGTCCAAGCGATGCGCTTGATCCGCTGATGATACGTTTGGAACCCCAGCGTATCCTGCCCCTTGCGAGGCGGACGTCACCTTACATGTTCTTTATACCATGGGACAGTCTCCGCCGCAACGAAAAATCCGTGCGGTTTTCGGCATATCCCTGCCGGCTGCGTTTCGCGGTCCGGCGCAGCCGCGCGGCCGCGGGCGCGGGATTCCATCACCCTCTCATACCATGTGTTTTGACAGAAAACAAAAATGCCTCTTTCCGGAAACAGAAAGAGGCAGAAAACGCCACAGGCGCATCGCTGAATCAGATCGGAAAGATGTCCGGCTTCTTTGTGCGTCCCCGGGGCGGCGGTCCGGACCGGCCCCTTACTTCCCGCTTCCGTGCCGGCACACGTCCCTCAGGCAGCAGATCTCACACTGCGGACGGCGGGCAATGCAGACCGCGCGGCCGTGATGCACGAAACGGTGGCACAGGTCGTTCCCCTCCTCCGGGGGGATGATCTTCCAAAGCTCCTTCTCCACCTTTGCGGGTTCCTTCAAATCGTCCACCAGGCCGATCAGGTTGCAGAGGCGGATGCAGTGAGTATCCACGACGATGGCGGGCTTGCCGAAGACGTCGCCCAGAATCAGGTTCGCGCTCTTCCTCCCGACGCCGGGCAGGGAGAGGAGCCCCTCCATGGTGTCCGGCACGTTCCCGCCGTACTCCGTCACCAGCATGCGCATGCAGGCCGAGATATCCCGCGCCTTGCTGCGCCCGAGGCCGCAGGGCCGCACGATGGCCTCGATCTCATCCACGTCGGCCGCGGCCAGCGCCTGCGGCGACGGGAACTTTTCATAAAGGAGCGGCGTGATCTGATCCACACGCGCATCCGTACACTGCGCGGCCAGGCGCACGCTCACCAGGAGCTGCCAGGCGTTCCGATAGTCCAGCGTGCAGTGCGCGTCCGGGTATTCCTTCTTCAGGCGCTCGATCACCGCGAGCGCGCGTTCCTTTTTCCTCATCGTTCTCTCCCATCGGAGCGGCCCTGCACGGGGAAGCGCATCGGCTCCGCCCCGGCTTTTTCCGCCTTCCCGCGGCCGTCTCCGGACGATTTAAGTGTACTACAAAGAGCCGCGCTTTACAATCATCCGGCGCCGCGTTTCCGCTCTCCCTTCCGGCCACAGGACAGGTGCGGCGCGAACGGACTGCGGGTCTGTCTGCCGTTCCTGCCGCTGGCAGACATCCTGTTCCGCTGCAGCTGAGCCGCAAAAAAGAGGCCCCCGCAGGGGCCTCTTGCCATGAGAAGATCCATTGCTTTTGTGATTATTCGGACGAAGCGCCACACCTGAACTTCGCTGCTCCCGGCGCAAATTCCGACGCTTCTGCCGCATCTGAACTCAGTTGCTCTCGAAGTATGCCTTGGCGGATCTGCCGTACTTTAAGGCCGCGCGGAGCAAGGCTTTGAACCTGGCGTTCCCGGAACCGTTCAAGCGCCCGAAGCAGTAGTTCTCGATGCTGTAATAAAGCGTGTCGCTGGCCTTGGCCCCGGTCGACTCAACGAACCACGCCTTCACCTGCTGCCCCATGTCCTTGGCCGCCACGCCCGTATAGGACAGGGCGTATTCGTCGTTCTGCGAATCGTATACCGCGGCCCAACCCCTCAGCAGGGCGCTCTTCTTCGTGCCGTCCACCGAGGTGTAGGACAGGCAAAGATGCACTTTGCTGACGTCCGTCCCTTCAGCCGGCCGGAAGTAATACTTGAGTTCCACGCTGTTGCCGAACACCGCGCTTTTTCCCAGAATGGTGACCTTCGGCGTCACGGGGAGCGGCGTCACCGTCGCGGCGGGAACGCCCTCGCTCGACACGTCGGCCTGGGTGCCCCAGGCCCGCTGCCGGTCGGTGAGGCTCGCGTTCACGAGAGCGGACGGGTGATGGCGGAAATAGGTCTGCGCCGCCGCGCCGTAGTTCAGAAGATCCACCAGCAGGGTCCGGAACGCGGCATCCTTCGTCTTGGACAGACGGCTGTAGGCGTATGTCTGCACGCTGTATTCGTCCACGGCGGATTCGTACCGGACGCCGCCCTTGAAGATGACCAGCTTCGCGCGGACGATCTCGAACATCTCTTTGGCGGCGATTCCGCTGTACACGAACTTGTGCTCGGTGATGCCGTCCGTGACAGCCGTCGTGTAATCGGTGATCGTCTTCGTCCGCACCGGATTCGTGCCGTCCGAGGTCCACAGGAGCTGCTCGACCTCCAGCCAGAACTGCGCGCCGTCCAGCAGGGGGAAATCATCGACGTAGTAGTTGATCGCCAGGTCGTTGCCGAAAGAGCAGCTGTGGCCGAACCTGACCTGCAGCTCCGGCGTGAATTCGTAATGGACCCGGCATATGTCGGCCGGGTAACCCGTCGGGAGAGTGTCGGTCAGGTCTTCCCCGTTCAGAGAAATGCGGAACTTCTGCTCCGGCGACAGGGGGCCGGGCAGACCGCCGCCCTTCAGATAATATCCGGGCTTCGTCTCCACGGAAAAATCCAAATAATAGGTCCTGCCGGCCTCCAGAACAGCGGTTCTTCCCAGGATCACCCGGTTCCCGTCCTGCATGCTCGAGATCTCGACATCCCCAAATCCGTATCTGCCGGGCGCCCCCGACTGCAGCCGCTGTCCGGGATCCCCCAAAGCTTCGCCCGCCTCCGGCATGTCGAACACACAGGAAACCTCCGGAATCTCCTCGGAGCCCTGCGCGAAAACCGCCGTGACCGTCACGTCGTCATTGACCTGGAAGGACGTTTCTGCCGCATATTTGTCCGCGAAAACTGTTCCGGAATCGCTCGCGGTCCATTCCACGAAGCGCCAGCCCCGGGCCGGGACCGCGCGCACGTTCACCCACTCGGACCAGGCCGCCTCGGTCGCATCCGCGAACACCTCGCCCTCTCCCTGGGCCGCCACGGAGATCTGCTTGATTCCGCCGTAGCCGGGATTGAGCGCCACGTCTTCTCCCGGCATCACGAAGATGATGGGATTCGCCTTGTGATCGATGGTGACGTACTGTCCCGAGGAAAGGCCGCGGTACTCGAGTTTGACCAGCCGCAGACTGCTCGTTTTCATGCGCACGTTCAGCGTGACCAGGTCTCCCTCGCGCGCCTGTGCCGGCGACGCGGTGATCTCCGCGACCCAGCTGTTCACGGGAGTGATGCTGTACAGCGGCATTTCCAGCGGAAAATATAACCGGATACGGTTTGAGTCACCGTACCAGCACCCCAATTCGCCAAAATCGTAAATGATCTCGGGATCTGAAGCCAGCGCATAGCCTGCCGGCGGCGAGATGAACCAGATCTCAATGCCGTACCGTTTTCCGGTTTCGAATACGTCGCTGTCCTCCAGCGAGGAGCCTGCCACATCCCAGACTAAGACAGACTGGAATGTGCAGTCTCCCCCGTGACTCGTGACCCGCAGGGCGCTTCGGAACTCCCCTGCGGTCAGGCCGGCGGCAGGCGCTGTGCCCGTGACGGTGAGCCGGTCGATCTGATTGTCCGCACGCGCGGTCAGCTCTGCACCCGGAAGAATCAGGAGCAGGAGCGCAGCCAGCAGCGTGCCGAGCAGGATGGAAAGGGCCTTTTTCATGGGAGCCTCCTCTTTCTCGCGCAAAAAGCGCGGGGACGGGGATTTAATCTGACCCTATTATTCCATATTCAGATCAATTATTCAAGTATATCTTTACAGATATAGTATAAAATGTGCTTTCAGTGGCTGCATACGCTGATCAGATTAAGTGCGATGATCAGCAGGCCGACCGCCGCCATCAGGGGACGCTCCGGGACTCTTTTGCAGATGCGGGACGCCAGCGGGGCCGCGATCACGCTGCCGATCACAAGACCCGCGATGATACTGCCGCAGCTTCCGATGTCCCGGATCAGGATCACGAACGCCGTCGCCTCCGCAGCCGTGACCGCGAACTCCGCAGCGTTCACAGTGCCGATCGACCGCTTTGCATCTTCTCCCGCCGCGATCATGGAAGACGTGACGACAGGCCCCCAGCCGCCTCCGCCGACCGCGTCGAGAAAGCCTCCCGCAAGGCCCAGGGGAAGAATGAGCCTGCCGATTCCGCGTCCGCCCGGACGCCCCATGACGGCTCTGCGGAGGATCACGATTCCCATGAGGATGAGATAGATCTCGATGGCCGTTTCGATCCTGTCCCCGGCCGATGCGGCAAACCAGGCCCCCGCAGCGCCGCCGATGACCCCGGGGACCATCAGACGCAGCAGGAGATTCTTATTCACATTCCGTATCCTGTAATGCGAGATCCCCGAAACGAGCGAGGCCGGTATTTCGGCAATATGAATCACAGCGCTCGCAAGCGCAGACTGCAGGCCCGCAAATGTCCTTAGGAAGGTGCGCCCGCTGACACCGTATGCCATGCCCAGGGAGCCGTCGATGATCTGCGCGGCAAATCCGATTGCAATATAGATGAGTATTTCCCCGTTCAATCGAATCTCCCCTTCAGGCTCTCGAGAAGTTCTGCCGCCAACGCTGCGGCATCCGCGCCGCTCGTATCGATCTCGGCATCCGACGCAGCCGGCGCTTCGTAAGGACTGTTGATGCCGGTGAAGTTGGGAATCTCCCCCATCCTCGCCTTTTTGTACAAGCCCTTCACGTCCCGCTTTTCGCATTCCGCGAGGGGAGTGCTCACATAGATCTCCATGAACCGCTCCGCCCCGATGATCTCTCTGGCCATGTCCCGGTCCGCTGCGAACGGAGAGATACAGGCCGCAAGCACAATGATTCCGGCATCGTTCAGCAGTCGGGATATCTCCGCGATCCTCCGGATGTTTTCGGTCCTGTCGTAGTCGTTGAAACCGAGGTCTTTGCTGATGCCGAGCCGCACGTTGTCGCCGTCGAGCAGCATCGTATGCCGGCCCTCGGCCGCCAGCAGTTTCTCAAGCTCGTTGGCAAGAGCGGATTTCCCGGAGCCCGAAAGCCCCGTGAACCACACCGTCCTCGGCGACTGACCGAGCGCCCTTGCCCGGTCCTCCGGGGTCACGTCGCAGCTTTGCCGGGCCACGTTTTCCGTTCTTCTCAGGGCAAAGCGTATCGTGCCGCACCCGGCCGTGCTGTTGGTGACCTTGTCGATCAGGATGAACCTGCCCATGGCAGGATGCCGGTCGAACCGGTCAAAGACCAGATCTTCATGACACACGATATCTGCGCAGGCAAGGCCGTTCTTTTCCACCCTGCGGCAGGCGAGGTGCTTTCCCGTGTCCGGATCCACGCCGTACTTGAGTCGCAGGATACCGGCGTTCACGGTCTGGGAGGCAAGCTTCAGGAGGTAGTTTTTCCCTTCCATGAGTGGCTTTTCGTCCATCCAGAGGATATCCGCCTGCAGCATCCGGGCCTGCTTCAGATCTGTGCCCGATGCCAGGACGAATCCGCGGGAAACATCCAGATCGTCGGTCAGCGATACCGCCGCGGCTTCCCCTCTTACGGTGCGGGGCGCCGTTTTCCCCGAAACGAGAATCCCGTTTACCTTCGTTGCAACGGCCCCGGGATATACGGTCACATCCTCTCCTGCGCCGATTTCTCCCGAAACGACGTTTCCCTGGAGATAGCGGATGCCGCCGGCCCGCGCCACCCTCTGGACCGGCATGAGAAAACCCTGCTCCTCCCGCGCCTCGACGTCGACCGTCTCCAGATACCCGAGAAGCGTCGGTCCCTCATACCACGGCATGTGCGCCGACCGGACCGCGACATTATCCCCGCAGAGCGCGGAAAGCGGGATCATCTGGGCGCCGTGATGCGGAATGTCCGCCACAAAAGATTCGATGCCGGCCCGAATCCGATCAAACACGTCCTTCCGGTAGCCGGCCGCATCCATCTTGTTGACCGCAAAGACGTACTCGCGGATGCCCATCATCGCGCAGATGCGCAAATGCCTGCGGGTCTGGGTCGTAACGCCCTTTTCCGCATCGATCAGCAGCACCGCGAGATCGCTCTGCGATGCCGCGACCGCCATATTCCGCGTATATGCCTCATGGCCCGGCGTGTCCGCCACGACGAACGACCGTTTCTCGGTAGCAAAATACCGGTAGGCAACGTCAATGGTGATACCCTGCTCGCGCTCGGCGCTCAGCCCGTCCAGCAGGAGAGAGTAATCGAGCACGCCGTCTTCCCGCATCGCACGGCTCTCCAGTTCGAGGGCCCTCTTCTGGTCGGCAAAAAGCATCTTCGCGTCGTACAGGAGATGGCCGATCAGTGTGGATTTGCCGTCGTCGACGGAACCGCAGGTCATGATCTTCAGTACCGATTCCATCAGAAATACCCTTCCCTTTTTCGCTTTTCCATGCTGTACATGCCGGCGTCCCCATCGATGATTCGGCTGGTGCGCTCCGACCTGACCGCTGCGCAGGTCTCTGCGTACACGGCCTCGGCATCCGCGGCGTTCGATTCGATCCCGCCTGTCAGCGGATAGCATCCCAGTGTCCGGAACCGGACCTTCTTCCTCTCGATCCGCTCCCCCGGCAGGATCTCCATGCGGTCGTCGTCCACCATGATGAGATTGCCGTTTCTTTGTACGACCGGCCTCTCTTTTGCAAAATACAGCGGCACGACCTCGATCTTCTCACGCACGATGTAGGCCCAGATATCCCGCTCCGTCCAGTTGGAAAGCGGAAAGACCCGGAGGCTCTCGCCCGGCCCCAGCCGGGTATTGTAAAGATCCCACAGCTCCGGCCTCTGCGCCCGGGGGTCCCATGTGTGATGTTCGTTTCGGAAGGAAAAGACGCGTTCCTTCGCGCGGGATTTTTCCTCGTCCCGCCTGCCTCCGCCGAAAGCGGCGCGGAACCCGTACCGGTCCAGCGCCTGCCGCAGGGCCTCCGTCTTCATGACGTCCGTATAGACGGCGCCGTCGCGGACAGGGTCCAGACCCAGCCGCAGGCCTTCCTCGTTGGTATAGACGATGAGCTCGATCCCCTCCTCCCGCGCGATGCGGTCACGGAATTCGATCATCTCCCGAAATTTCCACGTCGTGTCGATGTGCAGCAGCGGAAAGGGAATCGGCTCCGGATAAAAGGCTTTCTTTGCCAGGTGCAGCATGACCGAGGAATCCTTTCCGATCGAATAGAGCATGACGGGATTCTCTATCTCTGCCGCAACTTCACGCATGATATAGATTGCCTCGGATTCGAGGCGGCTGAGTTGTTCCTGATTGCTTATCTTTGTCATATTTGGTATAGTATTCGGAAGGCGATGCTGTTTTATGGCATCTTGAGTCTACAGATGGCATGGCACGAATGACAGCCGTCGGAAGAGTGAGGCGACCTTATGAAACTGAAAGACGATTACATCCTGTATAATGCCTCCGAGGAAGAGACGATCGCGGTGGCGACCGGCGATGAGGCCGAGCGCTTTTGCGGTCTCCTGCGCGCCAACGCGACGGCGGCCGATATCCTGGAATACCTGAAGGAGGAAACCACGGAGGACGAGATCGCAGCGCGCATGCTCGCGGCGTATGACGCGCCGGAAGAGGACATCCGCGCGGGAATTGCCGACGTTCTGAACACCCTGCGGTCGGTCGGCGCGCTAGAGGAATGAAGCGCGAACCCCCGGCCGGTACGGCCCCCCCTTCGCATTCGTCCGAAAGGCGCCGTGGGAAGCGGATCCTGCTGCATGTCGGCATGCTCAAGACCGGAACCACCTCGCTGCAGAGTTTCCTGCAAAACAGCAGGGACGACCTGGCCGCGCGGGGAATCGGGTATTATCTTCCCCGGTTCGATGCCCATCCGTCGTTTTCCAACGCCGGGTTCCTCTGCCGGCGCTCCCTCTCGGAGGCGATAGGCCTCCCGCCGGAGCCGTCCTCCGACCGGGAAATGGCCGCTTTCTCCGCCTATGCCGGGGCCTTTGACACCCTGATTCTGTCCGAGGAGTTTCTGTCGGAACCGGGGGCGGAAGTGCCGGGCTACTGGGAGATCGTCCGGAAAAACCTTGCGGAGCTTGCCGGAGAGCACACGCAGATCGACGTGCTGCTCTTTGTCCGGCGGCAGGACGACTGGATCCTGTCCCGGTGGAAGCAGCAGGTGCTCAACGCCTTCTATGAAGACAGACCCACGCCCCCGGACATCCCGGATTTTACGACTTTCGCCGGCCAGGCAAAGGCCCGTGGCCTGCTGGACTATGACCGCGCGGCGGATCGGCTTGCGAAAGTGTTCGGAAGGGAGCATGTGACCGTCTGCGCGTACGGCGCCGCTGACGGGTCCTCTTTTGATGCGGTCGGAGCCTTCCTCGGCGCGGCCGGCATCTCCGCCGATGTCCCGGCCAAGCCCCTGAAAGAGAACCGGTCCCTTTCCGCGCGTGCCGTCAACGCCCTGCTGCGGATCAACGGCAGCGAACCGGCGTCCATCCCCCGCAGCCGCCTCCACCGCGCCGCGAGGACATTTTCCCGGCTGTATCCGGAGGAGCAGGCCGTCTATCCCGTCAGCCGGGACGAGCGTATCCGGTTTCTCTCCGAATTCGAGGAATCCAATCAACGCCTCTCCCTTGCGTACAATAACGGTATCCCGCTGTTCTCCCGCGTCGTTCCGGCCTGCTTTGCATGGCCGGACGATCCGAAGCAGACCTGCGACGATGCCGCGCTTCTCTTAAAGCTCGCGACCCTTTCCCGGGAGACCGAAGCAGCCCTTCTGCGCGCCGCACGAAGCACATCCGGAGAGCCGTGACGCTCTGCGGCGTTCAAAAAGAACCATATCCGTATTGATTTTTGGAACGAACTTTGCTAGTATAGTATTGCTTTTGATCTTATAAGGAGCGTACCTGCTTTATGGAAAAGAAGAAATATGTGAAACCTGTTCTGTCTGTGCTCGAGCTGTCGGAAGACGTCATCGCCGCCTCCCTCTGCCCCGGAGATTCTCCCTGCTACTGCAGCGGAGACTGCGGCGGCTATTGCTACGACTGCATGTCGGTATAACAGGAGCCGTTCTTTCCGGGTGTGGCACGGTTCGCGCTTCCGTCCCCACGGATGCGGTACAGATACAGATTCTGTATCTTTTTTGCGGCATCGGCGACGTGAAAGCCGGCGGCCGCGATCTCTTTTCCGCGCGACATACGATTTGTTTTGCCCTGCAGGATCTGCAGGGCTTTTTTTGCCCAGATCTCCGGCCCTTTCTCCAGCGGCAGCATGTGCGCCAGGTCCGTGATCCTGACCTGGTCCGTCACCTCGTCCGAGATGAGACACGGCAGGCCGGACGCCTGCGCCTCGAGAAGGACGAAGGGGAATCCCTCCCGCAGAGACGGAAACAGGAGCAGATCCGCGGCGCTGTAGAGCATATCGATGGAATCGTCCGTCTGAACAAAGCGCACCCGCGCTTCCAGTCCATACTCCCGGATCGCTCCGCGCAGCTTCGGATCGGTATGATTCAGGCCGGCAAACAGCAGCACGCTCTCCGGCGAGAATTTTAACAGTTCACGGAAGACGCGCAATGCGAAGATGGGATTCTTGACCTCATGGATGTTGGCAAAAAACCCCAGCACGCTGGTCTCTTCCGAAATGCGCAGCCTGCGCCGAATCAGCTCCCGGTAAAGCGGCCGGAAGGCAAACCGGTCCGGATCGATCCCGTTGGGGACCACCTCAAAGGGCATACCCCGAAAGCCTTCTTCCCCGGCCAGATCCGAGCAGGCCAGGCGGTCGAAGCGGTCGCCGCGAATCAATTCCAGACGCTCCATGACCTCCGGCTCGGCCGGGCGCTCCTTCTGGTGCTTCGGCCGGCCCGTGTGAAACTGGATCACCTTGACCGGAAGACCCATACGGTCGGCGAGCGCCAGCGGATAGGTCATCTGATGCATGTCGTGCACATGCACGCCGCAGAGATCCGGAATGGAGGCGAGGATGTCCCTCAGCTTTTCCCGGCTCGCTTCGGGAATCCCGTCCCTTGTGAAATCCAGATAATGGAAGCTGCTTCCGGCCGTATCAAACTGTGCGGGCAGCGGTCTGTCCCGATACTTCTCCATCATCAGAAAATCATACCGGAACAAATCGTGATCCATATAGGGATAGGTGTTTTTGATAAATGTGTTGATCCCGCTGGCAAACGGCGTCAGTCCGATCAGCAGAATTCTGTTCATACGACCCGTCTTCCGTTCCATCGCTTTCCAAACTGTCCATTCGGCACACAGACCGCTTCTGTCAGATCGCGGCCTCTTCCTGACGCACCACCCGGTCAGCCCTGTAGTATCCGGGGAGCGTGATCTCCAGATTTCTTTCCGCAAACTCCCGCGTAGGCTCTGTGACGAGAACCTTCTCTCCGCCGACCGCGAGAAGCACCGGCGGCAGCCGCTCCTCATCCGCGAGCGCCTCCAGGGCGCGCTTTTCCAGCGCAAGCATCTCGCGCCGGCAGTCCCGGCAGACAGCCGGACATCCGACAAAGTCCGTGCATACCGGGAGGAACGGACACGCCCGGCACCTTGCGTCCTGAAGACGCGTCTTTGCCGGGTGCGCCTCCCGCCGAATCCTCTGCCCGGAAAAGACGGTGCCGACCACCGGTGCATCGCTCACGTGCTCGCAGAGGCAGCACTCCCCGCCGGGCTTGATCACAGGTCCCGCCGCGGGGTCGTCCGCCATGCAGTAGTACCGCTTCAGGTGTCCGACCCTGTCGTACGGCCGCTCTTTCTTTCTGCTCTTCTCCTTCTCTCCGGAGGTCTCTCCTGCCCCGGAAAGCTCTTCCCATCCGGCATCCGTCTCCTCCCTCTCTTCCCGAATCACGATGCTGTCGATTCCGGAGGGCGGCTCTTCGCCGGTTTCCATTCGTTTTCGGTTGAAGGCCCGCAGGGTCTTTTCGAGCTCCTCCATCGCGTCATAGAATGCCGCGTCGTCCCGCTCACGGACGTCTCCCTCTTCCACAAAAATCGAGTGCGCGTAGAGCCGTATCCCGGTCTCGTCCGCGAACTCCCGGGACAGTTCTTCAACGAGGGCGTGCATCTCCTGAAGGTTTTCCTCTTCCACATTCAGGCGGATATTGACGCGGACCCTCTGCTCCAGCAGCGCACGGATCCCGTCGAGAACGGCCCGGTACGGCGATCCCGGAAAATCTTTGTAACGCTTGCGGGCGCAGTACATATCCTCCCTGCCGTCCAGCGTGATCTGAATGTTCTGAAGACGCCAGTCCTCCCGCATCTTTTTTGCCCGCGCCGGCGTGATGAGCGACCCGTTGGAGATCATGGAGGAACGGTAATCAACGCCCTTTCCGCGCAGCGCACCGCAGATGCGGTCGATCGTCTTCTCTCCCGCCATCGGCTCCCCGCCGAACCAGTGAAGTTCGATCGGAGCCCCCTTCCTGCAGGTGCTTTCAATGTACCGGACCGTCTCTTCGATGACGTCTTCCGTCATGCTCTCCGGCGCTATGCCCTCCTCGTAACAGTAGACGCATCTGGCGTTGCAGGCCGTGGTCGGAAGAATCGTGTAGCCGAGATACCCGTCTTTTCTTTTTGTCATCCGGCGAAGGAGCGTCAGAACCTTTTCGAACCGGTCAGCCTCGTCGATGCCTTCCTTTACGAGAAAGTCACAGCGGACGAGCGCGGACATCTCCCGGTCCGCCGGGTCAAACCGAATCTGAGAGGGCTCTCCCGTTTCCGGCTGAAACAGGAAAAAGTATTCCGTCTCAATGCACTGGCGGGTGAAGGTGTTCCAGACCACCTTTCTCCCGCCGATTATCAAAGGAAGCGCAAACTGCGACGGCCTGAGCAGGCAGCCCTCCCTGATTCCTTTATTCTCTCCCAGCAGTGCGCCGACTTTCGGGTCCGGTCTCTGTAATGTGATCATACCTGCGGTCCTCAGCCTTCTTCCTTCCGCGTTTCGTTCCAAATAGAAAAGGATGCATCGAGCGGCCCCTGTGCGAACCGGGCCGATCCAACACATCCTCTTATATCGCCGTTTCCTTCTCCGGTCCGCATCCGCACATCCACGGAAGCCTCCCGGCTCGTTTCCCGGCCCTCTGCCGCCTCAGGCCCGCCTCACACCCGGAAGCGGTATCCCACGCCCCAGATGGTCTCGATGTACTGGGGCTTGCTCGTATTGATCTCGATCTTCTCGCGGATCTTCTTGATGTGCACGGTCACGGTGGCGATGTCGCCCACACTCTCCATGCCCCAGATGTTCTCGAAGAGTTCGTCCTTGGTGAAGACGCGGTTCGGGTTCTGGGCCAGGAAGCACAGAAGGTCGAACTCCTTGGTCGTGAGCTGCTTCTCTTCTCCGTTCACCCAGACGCGGCGGGCCGTCTTGTCGATCTTGAGGCCGCGCACCTCGATGGTCTCGTTCTCGGGCGCCGCGGCCGTGACCAGGCGCTCGTAGCGGGCCAGGTGGGCCTTGACGCGCGCCACCAGCTCGCTGGGCGAGAAGGGCTTCGTGATATAGTCGTCCGCGCCCATGCCGAGGCCGCGGATCTTGTCGATGTCTTCCTTCTTCGCGCTCACCATCAGGATGGGCACGTTCTTTTCCGCGCGGACCTGACGGCAGATCTCAAAGCCGTCCACGCCGGGGAGCATCAGGTCCAGGATCAGAAGGTCGTACTCCTCCCGCAGGGCGCGGGTGAGACCGCGGGCCCCGTCCGGCTCCATCTCCACCTCGAAGCCCGACAGTTCCAGGTAGTCCCGCTCCAGCTCCGCGATGGATTCTTCGTCTTCGATGATCAGGATACGGCTCATTTGCGCTCCTTTCTTCTGATTGCTCTTTCCGCTCTGCGCTCTCTGCGGGCAGCCCGCTTTTCCTGCAGCGCCTGCCGGCGCTCGTCGCGCTTTTTCTCCTTTGGAAACAGGGCATAAAACTGTTCCGGCCCCAGATCGTGCAGCAGGACCGCCTTTTCCCGCGGCCAGAGGATCCGGATCCGAATGAAGATCAGTGCCGCGATATACAGGAGCAGCAGGATCCCCCACCAATAGCCGAGGACCGGGGAATACTCAAAGATCAGGATGGGAATGACTCCGGCGCCCACCAGCACGGCCCCCTTGGAAAGGGCATACTGCAGAGGGGCGGGAGTATTCTCCGCAATGCGCTTAAGGATCGACTTTTTGCGGAGTTCCTTTTTCAATGGATCACTGCCTCCTGGTATTTGCGCAGCACGAAGTGCATGCAGGTGCCCAGACCCTCCCGGCTGGTCGCCCAGATGCGGCCGCCGTGGTCTTCGATGATCTTCTTCACGATCGACAGGCCGATGCCCGACCCGCCGGTGCTGGACGAGCGCGAGGCGTCCGTGCGGTAGAACCGGTCGAAGATGTTGGGCAGGTCCGCCGCGGCGATGCCGCGCCCGTTGTCCTCGATCTCGATCTGAACGAAGTCCCCCACGTCGAGCACGCGGATCTGAATGAGCCCGCGCTTTTTGTCCATGTATTTGATGGAATTGGAAATGATGTTGTGGATGACGCGGCCCAGCTGCTCCGGGTCCGCGATCACCGTCGTGTCCTCAAGCAGGTCGTTCTCGTAGCGGAGCTCGATTCCGTAGGTCTCCAGCTCCGTTCCCACCTCCTCCACGCAGTCCGAGAAGTAGCTCATCACGCTGATCTTCGCGAAGTTGTAAGGGATGCGGTTGGTGTCGATCTTGGAATAGAAGGTGAGCTCGTCGATCAGCCGGTCCATGTCTCCCGCCTTGGCCAGGATGGTGCGGACATACTTCTCCATCTTCTCCGGCGAGGAGGCGACGCCCTCGAGGATGCCCTCCGCGTAGCCCTTGATGGCCGTCACGGGGGTCTTCAGGTCATGGGAGATATTGCTGATCAGCTCCTTGCTCTCCTGGTCGTAACGGACCTTTTCCTCCGCGCTCTCCTTGAGGCGGATGCGCATCGACTCGAAGTCCTCGCACAGTTCCGCGATCTCGTCTCCCTCAAGGGGCATGGGAAGCTGATAGTCCAGGTTCCCTTCCTTGATCTCCTGCGTGGCCTTTTTGAGGTCTGAGATGGGCGCGATGATCGAGCGGTAGACCCACAGCAGCATCGTCGCGCCGCTGGTGAAGAGCAGGATCGCCAGGATGACGGCCGTCTGCGCCGCGGTCTCGCGGATCTCCGGCATCACCCGGCCCAGGAGCCAGAGCAGGACGGCCGAGATGATAACGGCGAACACCACGACGGTCAGGTAGGTGACCAGCAGTTTGGTCTTCAGTTTCACGTCCGCATCACCGCCTTTACTTTAAACGAATGCGCCGCAGGCCCACCTCGCTGATCTGGAGATAGGTGTCTTCCGCAGTCTGCACGATGTGCGCGCTCCCGCCGGAAAGCGTCCCGTTGTAGCGCACTTTCCCGTTCTCGCGAAGCACCGTCAGGTGCTGTCCGCCGTAGAGGATGAGGCCGCGGTCCGTCAGTTCCATCTTCTCCGGGGTGTAGGTCGGCTCGTAGGTGAACACCTCGTCTCCGGAGGTGTTGTACACCGTGACCAGGCCCGGCGTGCCGGCGTTTTTGGTCAGCACGGCGACGCGGCTGTGCCCGTAGGCCACCCCGGAGATCTCCTGCCCGATCGGCACGGAGGCCCGCAGGGACGGCTCGTTGGAGCGCCGCAGGTTATAGAAGTCCACCCGGTCGGTCGCAAAGACCACCGCGGCCTGGTTGCTCAGGAACACGACGTCGCCGATCATGACCTCTTCGTATTCCTTGAAGCCGCCGACCACGCGGTCCACGTATTCCTTGCCCTCTTCGTCAAAGTTGTAGAAGACGACCTGGTTCTTCATGAGGCCCTGGTCGAAGTACACGTAGGCCACGGCCAGGATCTGTCCGTTCGGGGAGATGGCCACGTCCATGGGATACCCGCTCTGGGTGAGCAGGGCCTTGATCTCGATGTCGAGGCGCGAGCCGTCCGAGGCGTAGATCTCCACGTAGCTGGCCTTCGCGTCCTCCATGACCACCGCGGCGATTCCGTTCTGCGACACGCTGATCCGGGTGATCGGAAGGGTCGTGCGGGCTTGCCCGAAGATACCCTTTTCGCTGCAGATCACGAGGTCGCGCCCCATGCGGTCCGCCACGGCAGCGTACGGCCCGGCCACGGACGCCATGGGATCCTTCATCGAGTAGGCGGTGGACCAGACGGTCTGCCCCTTATCGCCCAGGTAGGAGACGCCGTCGCCCGTCACCTTGAGGGCGCCGGAGAGGTACTGGACAAAGGACGCGCCGGAGACGCCGGGGACGTCCACCTCTTCCAGAACCTCGCTCTCCGAAAAAACGCGGTTCTTGTGGCGGTTGTAAAGGTAGACGCCTGCCGCCGCGACAATGGCGAGCAGCACCAGAATGATGATCCACTTGCGGAGCCGGTGGGCGCGCAGCTGTTCGTCCAGATCGGCTTCGTTCTCTTCTTCGGGCGCGGGCGTTTCCGGCCCGATGACGCGCCGTCTGAGGAAGCTTTTATTTCTCTCTTTGGTCTGATCGTTGTCCATCCGGGATTCCTCTCCGCACGGCCTGCGGCCGGGTGCTCCCGCACCGGTCTCCGGGGCCGTGCGTTCTATGTCTGCCCGCCTGCGGCGGGATACGATTCGGTCATTTCCTTCCGCCGCGGGGCATGGCAGGATCCTGTCCGAAAGACCGGCGGCGGGGCATACTTCCACTCATACCTATTTGGATGTGATTATACCATAGAACCGCGGGTTGTGCACGGGAAATTCCGCAACTCAAAACAGAAATACGGAAATGATCGCGGGCGCAGAAGCCGGCCGAAAGCGCGACGCGTTCGATACGGGGAAAGCGCGGGGTACGGGACCTCAGAAACAGCGTCCGCACGGGCACAAAAAACTGCCGCCGCAGTCTCCCGCGGCGGCAGCGCCGATGTCAAATTGTCTTCATCTTCGATCGGCCCGCATTACGGCGTTTTGTCTGCACCGTCTCCGATCAGGGGCCAGACGCCGGGGTCCTCGAAGCCGAGACGCCACGCGGCGATTCCGGCGATGCCGGCCTCTTCGACCTCTTTGCATTTGAGCTTCACGGAACGCACGTCCTCCAGCCAGATCCGCACCGCGGCGCCGTCCTCCTCGTACTGCCCGTACCAGCAGCCTTCCGTCTCCAGCCACGTCGGGGTCACGCCCGCGTCCGCAAGCATGGCCGCGGCGCGCCCCATCGAGACGCTCGAGACGTCCAGGGTGTAGATCGGGTAGACGGGATCTCCGTCCGTGCGCGCGCCGGCATCGCCGATCTGCGCCGGGCGCTCCCGCCACACGGGCACATAAAAGGGAATGGCGTGCACCAGCTGATCCGCGGGCACGCCGCGGCCAAGCATCTCTTCGATACACTTTCGGGTGAAACCGATCGAGGCGTTGGTCCCGGCCCCGCTGCCGCGCCAGTGCTCTCCGTAGCCCATCGTGACGATGTAGTCCGCGAAGACCGCCTGCTCCTCCGGCTGATAAATGTGATGGTTGCCCGCCAGGGCAAAGTTGTCCACCGAGAGGACGAGATCCTCTCTCCGGCAGGCCGCGGAAAGCTCCCGGACAAACTGCAGAAAGCCCTCCGAGCTCTCCTGCCGGATGCGCTCAAAGTCCACGTTGATGCCGTCCGCGCCCACCCGCAGCGTTTCTGCGAGAATCTGGCCGATCAGGCGCGAGCGGCGGGACAGCGTCCCGAGGGAGGCCGCGACGTCGTTTTCCTTATCGAAGTCGTCCAGACGAATCCAGACCTCCACGCCCAGCTCGTGGGCGCGGTCCACATAGGATCTCTCCGCGGCGGACGTGATCTCCCCCTGATCGCCCGTCAGGGAAAACCAGGTCGGGGAGACCGCGGTCAGTCCTTTCGCTTCTTTGACAACATCTTCCAGGGTAGCATTGGTGACGGGACCGTTTGCTGCGTGCCAGGAGAGCACCACCCGGCCGCTTCGGGGCGGACGGGAATAGTCCTGCACAATATACGAGCGCACGGGCTCCCAGGGCGTGCGGCCTTCCAGATGCCGCGCCTGGGTATATCCCAGGTGCCCGTCCTGCGTCCGGACCAGCGTCCAGTCGCCCGCCTCAGAAAGGAGCAGGGCCTTGGCCCCTTTCTCCTCCTCCGCGACGATCAGGCTCTTTCTTCCGGCGCCGGCGCGCAGCACCGCGTCATCCTTCAGAACGGCCTGCTCCTTCGGGGCCCCCGTCATCGTCCACAGATAGAGGCGGCTGGGGTCGGAAAACCGCTCTGCGGCGGCTCCCGTCAGGAGGCAGACGACCTCTGCGGAGACGTAGCGCTCCCCATCCTTCGTGAGGCCGGCAGGCGCGTTCAGATTCCCCTTCGTAGGGCTGTCCGACGCGGGGCCGCCGTCGCTTGCGGGCAGGGTATAGGCCGTCCCCGTCAGGGGAAACACAGCGTTTCCGTTCGGAAGGGCGTAGAGCCAGGCGTCCTCCTCCGCCTCATAGAAGAGGCGCGGGACGAGGCTCTCCTTCACCCAGGATTCTTCCAGGTAGTATTCTTCTCCCTGACGGACCGTCTTCACGGCTGCCTGCGAGGAATCCACATAGACCGCGGCGTCCCCCATGGCAGCGTAATAGGCCGCGGGGTCGGCCCGGTCGCTTCCGGGCGCGAAGGTATACCAAAGGAACGCTCCGGCACAAAGCACCAGAACGGCAAACAGCAGCGCAAGGGCTCCGCGGCCCGATTTTTGTTTTTTTCTGCTCTTCAAGGGGACCTCTTCCGACCGGGCAGGGCGCGGTTTGAGATGTGCGAAACAACAGCTGCCGGCAGGCCGGCCGCAGCGCCCGACGGGGCGCAGGGACACAAAAAACACGCTTCCGGCAGGGCCGAAAACAGTATACCACAGGACGGGCAGAGCTTGACAGTCTTTTTTCTTACGGTTGGATGACAAAGACGGCCCGGGGCGGAGCCGGCACGCCGCGCTGCCGAAGAGGCGCTGCGGCAAACGGTTGGGTAGAACTTTAGACGTGATATAGAACAGAAAGATGATGGGGAAGGGCGCTCCCTTAAGTGACTGCCCTCCTTTCCGCCGCACATGGCACGTCCGTACGGGCGAAGGACCGCGCTTCCGCCTCCATTATACCGAAAGTGGACCATATGCGCAAGGTTTCGGGGGCGGACAATGATGGCCGGTCGCGGCCGCAGGCGGTACTACTGCGGCGGGCCTTAAGTGCACGGGCGGCCGTTCTGCATAACAGGCACTGTTTTCCGCACAGAAGAAAACTCCGGGCCTGGCCCGGAGTTTTTGAAAATATCGGCTGCCTCGTTTCGGTTCCGTCACGCGCGGAAGGAAGGATTCAGCTCACCGGCCTTTTCCCGGCACTTCTTCGCGTACGCGGGGTCCTGACGGACACAGGTTTTGTATACGGGACTGCCGTACACATAAAAGAGGATCAGATACCCGTAAGAACGCTCCAGGGAACCGTTCCAGTTTGCTTCGGATTCCACGGTCCTGCGGAGGGTCTGCGCATCGGCCTCCATTTGACGGTAAAACTCCGCGGGGAGCCTGCTGCCGCGCTCTGCGGCCTCATCATGCTTCTTCATGTGGTATTCCAGACTGACGACAGCGGAATACGGCGTCATGACGCGATCCGCGGCCTTCAGAAGCCCCGCGGCGCGCTCGTCCTCGTTCGCGTCAAGGAGGAGCTTCGCGAGCTGTGTGCAGCAGAAGGATTCTTCGTGCCGGACCTCCTTGGACAGACGCGGCGGGGCGGTTTGCTTCAGTTCGCGGAGAGAATCCAGCATGTTGGAGAACACGGCAACGGCCCTGTCCTTATGCTGATTGACCACGGAAGCGTATCCGGAGAGATTGCCCAATTTGACAAAGCGGATCAGAATGTCCGGGTCGTGCGGGAACATCTCATGTCCCTCCACGATGATGTCGTTTGCCTTTGCCAGCCAACCCTCTTCTGACTTGTGATTCCAGACCTCGTCAAAAAGTTCGACGATCTCTTTGGCCGCCATCGTTTTATACGTCGCCAGAGCGCTCTTCGCCTCCTCGAGGCCCAGATCCGCCGCCCTCTTCATGAGGCGCAGGCCTTCTTCCTCTTCGTCGTGCCCCATCATCCAGCCGCCCAGTTCGAACATCGCATGAGGGTCTTCCTCAGCGATGCCCATCTCGTAATACCTTCGGGCGGCCGCGGGATCGCCCTTCAGTTCATAAATGTGGGCGATGAACGAATCCGTCCAGGCACGTCCGTGCTCTTTGGCAAACACGTAGTACGAAAGCGCCTTGTCCAGATCCTTCTCAAAGCCTTCCGACTCGCCGAATTCATATTCGATGCCGATCTTCACGGCCGCGTCCGCGCTGCCCAGCGAATACGCGGCCCGGTAATAATCCAGCCTCAGGACGTACCGTTCCCGATCGGATTCGTCCTCTTCGAACATCCGCCCGATCCAGTAATACGCCTTTGCGTTCCGCTCGTGCAGAAGGACCTTCCGGTACCACTGCAGCGCCTTTTCGCGGTCAGCCTCCACCCCCTGTTCGCCCAGACGGAAACGGGACGCGAGCTCGTACATGGCAACGGGGTCGGTCTCCGCGTTCTTCAGGACTTCAGAGATGTCTGCGGAATCATATCTGCTGTTATACGCCGTGACCACGGGCGTCTGTGCGGAGAGACTGTACTGCAGAAGCAGCCGGTCATGCGTCTGGACATAGGCCAGGGCGGGAGGAAACCCCTCCTCGGCCGACCGGAGCACGCAGCGGTGCATCTCCGCCTGGTTTGCCGTGGCCGCGTAGATAAGCGCAGAAGAAAACATGGCCTGGCCGATGTCGCTCTCATCTGCCTGCTGATAACAGAGCAGCGCGGCGTCCGTATCCACCTTTATCCTGTCCGGGATTCCGGAGAAGTACAGATCGCCGAGAAGCAGGTTCGCCTTTTTCATTCCCCCGGAGGAAGCCTCCTTCAGGTACGAAAACGCGGCGGCCTTCTCCGAATCGCTGCCGTCCTTCAGAATCGTTCCGATCATCAGGGCCGCATACGGCGACTTATTATAGTCATAAGCGATGTGAAAGTATTCCTTTGCCTTGTCTTTATCCTCCGCGACGCCGTTCCCGGCGAAATACATGAACCCCAGATGATTCGCGTATTCTTTCTGTCCGTTTCTCAGGGCCGCCTCGTAGTATGCGCGGGCCTCGTCGTAATGCCCCTGATGATCTGCAGCGCGGCCGAGGTATCCGTCGATGTTCACCGCTCCGTGCTCTTTCGCGAAAAGGAGATACTGCTGCGCTTTCGCATAGTCCGTTTCCGCGAACTCGGGATGATCCATATGCATCATGCCCAGAAATACCGCGGCCTCCAGACCTCCCAGGCTGTAAGCGGTGTTCAGATATTTGAAGCCGTCGTCCCTGTGTTCCGGGAGCTCCGTCAGGCACAGAGCGCCAAGCCAGTACATCGCCGTGAGATTTCTCTGAGAATACAGTACTTTCTGATAAAGATCGAAAGCCTTCCCCATATCCTCTTCCACCCCGCGCACGCCTTCCCGGTACCGCTCGGCAAGTTCGAACAGGGCAAACGGGTCCTGTCTCAGACTGCTCTCCAGTAGAGCCGCGTCTGCGGCTGCGTACCGCCCGTCATAGCCGGAGACGAGCGGAAGATCGAATCTCAGATTGTTGGAAAGAAGTTCGTCCGCGTTCATAAACCACCGCCCCGTTTCAGCCCAGCTGCTCCTCGAAATTAAGCGTCATCAGCATATAGCCTGCGATCGCGTCCTTTTCCCGCCCCTCGCGGATGAGCGCGATGATGTTTTTGATTTCCTCATAGAGACGGGCCAGGATCTCGTTTCTGTCGTTTCGCCCCTCCAGTTTTTGGAGGAGTTTGGGCGCGACCTCGTAATAGTGAAGCTTCAAGGAATGGCCCGTGATCGTGCGGTCCAGCACCTCGTCGCGGAAGCGCCGCAGCGTCTGGAGTTCTTCGCAGTCGTCAGGAAGGCCCATATACTCGCAGCAGGCGCTCGTCAGGAAGCAGCCGTCCGCGGAAGAGGAGCAGTCGTCCGCCTCTTCCCAGTTGGAGGAACAGGAGTCATCCTTGTAATAATAGGCATAGAAATGCGAACAGCGGTTTCGGTCGTCGTCGTCCTCGAACTCATAGTGTTTGCAGGAACCGCAGTGGTATTTCTCCACCTCGCACTTGTTCCCGTATTTGTCTTCGCGTGTCATTGCCATAGCTGCACCTCCTTCTGTCAGGTTCTAATCTCATTCTATCCCAATGAAAAATACGCGTCAATAAGGCGCGCCATACAAAACCCTCTGCTTCCGGAGATTTACATGGCGGGACAACGGCGCCTCATCCAGGCCGACTGGCTCCACTCCCGCTATCAAAAATGAACTCTTTATGTCTTATAGCAGACCCCCTTGTCAAACGGGGACCCATCGTATATAATCAGGTATCCAAAGAAAAATCAGATTGGAAAACCTCATGAAAATAGAACGAATCAACGACCATCAGTTCCGCTGCGTGCTCTCGCGCAAGGACCTGCTCGACCGAAGCATGAAGCTGGCCGAGCTGGCCTACGGCTCCCCCAAGGCCCGCGAGCTCTTCAACGAGATGATGGAAAAAGCATATGAGGACCTCGGCTTCGAGATCGGAGACCTCCCCGTCATGGTGGAGGCGATTCCCATGCCCGGAGAAGAGATCGTCCTCATCATCAGCCGCGTGGAGGACCCGGACGAACTCGACACCCGCTTCTCCCGCTTTACCCCTGCCGGCGCTCAGGAGGAATCTGCCCCCGGCCGCGACGGCCTGGACGACCTTCTCTCGGTCTTCCGCCGCGTCGCGGACGCCGTGAAGGACGCGCAGGAGCCCGCGCCCGAAGAGCCGGCCGACGCCACCCGCGTCTTCTCCTTCCCGGACCTCGATTCGGTCTGCGAAGCCTGCCGCGTCGTCGCCTCCTTCTTTGCGGGCGACAGCGCCCTCTACAAGAGCCCGGAGGGCCGCTACTACCTCTCCGTCTCCTGCGGCAAGGGCGAGAAGGAGGACTTCTCCCGCGTCCTCAACATCCTGGGCGAATACGGCGCGCGGGATGGACGGAGCGACGCGCACGCGGCGCACTTCACGGAGCACCTGCGTCCCCTCATGGAGAGCGGCGCCGTGCAGCGCCTGGCCCGGGTGTGATCCGCACGCCCGACAGACTCCAAAAAACCACAGCGCGCCCCGCGGGGCGCGCTTTTCTTCTGCCATAGCTTAAGAAGGCTCCGCCGGCCGTCTCCGGCGCCGTGAACCGCATGATATTGCCGGACTGTTTCTGAAACCGCCGCCGTGCGGCCTGACAATACAAAAAAGCGCAGACACATCGTCTGCGCTTTTTTCTGTCTCTTCGGAAAAAGCTTACGCCTCGGCGGCCAGCTCGCCCTCGGCAGGCTCCTCGTTCGCGATCTGCTGGGCACCGAAGTACTCCTGGATGTAGGCGATCAGGTCGTCCGGATCGATGCCGTGCACGTAGCAGGCCTCTTCCAGGGACTCGCCCGACGCGGCGATGCAGCCGATGCAGTGCATGCCCGCCGCCATGAGGACCGGCGCCACTTCCGGCGACTGCTCCAGGATATCCGAAATGAGCATGTCCTTGCTGATGTTGATCTCCATGTGTCTCCTCCTTTTTCGGTATGGCCGCCGCGGCGGCCGAAGGTCTCGATTTCGCGGCCGGAACCGTGCGGGCCCGGCCTGTTGCTGTATCATACCACACCGCACCCCGTTGCGCAAGTACAAGTCACGGCGGAAATCTCTACAAAACACGCCGAAAAACAGGGTGGACAAGTCCTGCGGCCGCTGTTATACTGTGGTTGCGGATGTCATATCCGTCTGTTTAGGCGCGGTCTTTTTGCTCCGGCACGGCCGCAAAAATCTTGAGAAAGGTGAGGTGGAACAGCGTGGATAACTGTGATAGTTGCGGGCGAACGTGCAACCCAGGGACAGCCGCTTTCCTGATGGCCGCGCGCAAGAGCGCTTCCGCCTCTCCCGCACGCATCTGAGCCATCCGGCTGCGGGCATCGCCCGCGATCCCCATTTTGGACGTCACTTGCAATACCACTTTTTTCTTCGCATGCAGAGGCTTTACACAAGGTAAAGTTCGGTTTGCGTGTTTTGGCATGCCCAGACGCAGCCGCGCCGTCCCGCGCGGCAACAAGGAAAAGAGGTATTTCTCATGGAAGAAGTGAAAGATCTGCTGGAGGAGGAACTCCAGGAGGAAATGTAGGAGGCCCCTGAGTTTCCCGACGGAGAGCCCGGCCGGGCTCCCGACTACGAGGCCGAGATCCTCTCCATCATCCGCTCGGATACGTCGCCCCGGGTGCTCCGCCAGAAGCTGGACGATTATCACGAGAACGATATCGCCAGCGTGCTGCCGCAGCTCACCCTGAGCGAGCGGCGCAAGCTCTACCGCATCCTCAACCTCCCGATGCTGTCCGCCATCCTGGACCGCGCGGACGAGGACGAGGCCGGCCAGTACATCAACGAGATGGACGTGCACCGCGCCGCGGACGTCGTCTCGGAGATGGAATCCGACACCGCCATCAAGGTCCTGCGGACCCTGCCCAAGGAGCGCCGCAGCCTCATCATCGACCTGATGGACTCGGAGTCCAAGCGCGACATCGCCCTGATCGCATCCTTCGACGAGGATGAGATCGGCAGCCGCATGACCACCAACTGCATCATCATCCGCGAGAACCTCACGGTCAAGGAGGCCATGAGCGAGCTGGTGGCCCAGGCCGGAGAAAACGACAACATTTCGACCATCTTCGTGGTGGACGATACCGGCGCGTTCTACGGCGCCATCGACTTAAAAGAGCTCATCATCGCCCGGCAGGATGCGGATCTCGACGATCTGATCCTCACCTCCTTCCCGTACGTCTACGGCAACGAGGAGATCGACGACTGTATCGAGCGCCTGAAGGATTACTCGGAAGACTTCATCCCGGTCCTGGACAACAACAACCGCATTCTGGGCGTCATCACGTCCCAGAGCATCATCCAGGTCGTGGACGACGCCCTCGGCGAAGACTACGCCCGTCTGGCCGGTCTGACCGCAGAGGAAGATCTGGAGGAGCCTCTGCGCGACAGCATGCGGAAGCGCCTGCCCTGGCTGCTGGTCCTTCTGGGCCTCGGCCTCGTGGTCTCTTCCGTGGTCGGCGTTTTCGAGACCGTCGTCTCGCAGCTGACCATCATCATGGCCTTCCAGTCCCTGATCCTGGATATGTCCGGCAACGTGGGCACCCAGTCCCTGGCCGTGACCATCCGCGTCCTCATGGACGAACAGCTCACCGGCAAGCAGAAACTCGGCTTCTTCTTCAAGGAGCTGCGGGTCGGCTTCTCCAACGGCCTCATCCTCGGGTTCTTCTCCTGCATCCTGGTGGGTCTGTACATCTACTTCTTCAAGGTGCACAACCTCGGCTTCGCCTACGCCATCGCCGGCTGCATCGGCATTTCGATGCTGTGCGCGATGATCATCGCCAGCTGCATGGGCACCCTGATCCCGATGACCCTCAAGAAGCTGGGCGTGGACCCGGCCGTGGCCTCCGGCCCCCTGATCACCACCACCAACGACCTGATCGCCGTGGTCACCTACTACAGCCTGAGCTGGGTGCTGCTCATCAACGTGCTGCATCTGGGAGGCTGAGCTCCTCTTTTCCGCATACATAAAGATCCGGTCCGCAGACGTCCTGCGCGGCCGGATCTTTTTCTTTGCAGAGTTATAGGGCAAAACGTGTTGGTAAAAACGGCTGGAATCCACGTGTTTCTGCGGATTTCAGCCGCTGTATCTTTTTTGAAGAAGTTGCAGGGCGGCCAGAACGAGCCGACCGCATTTACATGAGAAGCCGCAGGTCCTTCGAGCGGACGACGGTCCCGTCCCGCAGCAGGAAGACGCCCTTCGTCCCGAACCGATGAAGAAGGCCAAGTCCCGCATCTGGCCCGAGAATGAGCGCCGCCGTCGCAAGCGCGTCCGCCGTCATCGATTCGGTCCCGATCACCGTCACCGACAGAAGATCCGTTTCCGCGGGACGGCCGGTCCTCGGATCGATGATATGGTGATACCATTTCCCGCCGTGCTCAAATCCGCGCTCGGTAATGCCGGACGTGACGACCGTTCCGTCCGTCGACTCCACGGCCGCCCAGTACGCCTTCCCCCATGCGGCACCGGGCGTCTGGAGACCGATCCGCCACGGGCAGCCGTCTTCCTTTCCTCCGATCGTGACGATGTTTCCTCCGAAGTTCAACAGGCCGTGCCTTGTTCCCGCCTCCCGGAGGAGATCGGCGATCCGATCCGCGATATAGCCCTTCGCGATTCCGCCGAGGTCCAGATCTCCGTTTCCCGTTTTGACGACCGCGTCCCCGCAGATCTCATACCCCGTCGACAGCGCTTCTTCGCGCGCGGCAAGGATACGGTCTTCCGACGGGGGCTCCGGCTTTTCCGCCTTGCAATTCCAGAGGGAAACCAATCTTCCGACGGAGAGCGAAAACGCGCCGTCAGAGGCTGCGGAGACCTCCTCCGCAGCCCGGAGCATCCGGACCGTGTCCTCCGAGACCGGGACGGGCGCGCCGCTGCTTCGGTTGATCCGGGCGATCTCACTGTCCGGCTCGAAGCGGCTGAAACGGCGATGATACGCCTCGCACCGCCGCACCGCCTCCTCCAGAACGGAATCCGGACAGTCCGCCGTGATCGTATTGACCGTATCAAACTGATAGCAGGTTCTCGTGTTCATCGATCCGCACCCGGGTCCGGCGCCTCAAAGCCCGTAGTTCTCCTTTACGAATGCCACCGTCTCTTTCGCGGCCGCCATCGCGGAGGCGATCAGCCAGCCCTGATTCACGCCGCCGAGGCCGATGTAATTCTTCTCGTTGCTCAGGATGACGCCGAAGGAATCCTGCCCAATCGCGTACAGACCGCGGATCGGCGTCTTCCCGTCTTTCCGAAGCACCCGCATCTTTGTGTCGATGTCGTATCCCCCGCCCGATCCATACATGACCGGCATGGCCTTGATCGCGTAATAGGGCCCCTCCGGGACAGGGCAGAGATAGCGCGCTTCCTTTCCGAAATCGTCATCCTTTTCCTGTGCGCAGAACGCATTGTAGCGCTTCACGTTTTCGGTCAGGACCGCCGGGTCCATGCCCGTCAGCAGGGCCAGTTCTTCAAGCGTATCCGCCTTCCATGCGAGACCTTCCTCCACCGCCGCATCCATCGCTTCCTGCATGACCGGAATCGGCACGTCCTTCGGCATGCCGCCCTGCTGGCAGTACGCCGCGGTTCGTTTGACGTTGTCGGACGTAAAGCCCTCCTTTGCGATGCGGTCGATCTGGGGCTGGGACCAGATGCTGTAAAAGTAAGGGCCGACCTCCCACGCGTTCGGCGGGACGTCGATGCCGCCCTTTCCGTTCCCGATGCCGTATTCGTTTCCGAAGCGCCGGCCGGTCCGGTCAACGGCAAGCGAGTTGATCGAACAGCAGAGCCAGAGCGGGATGTCGTTGTACGTCCAGGTCGCGGCGCGTCCGGTCCGGGGCGTGATCTTCCCTTCGACAAAGTGGATCGGGAAGTGATGCATGAAACGGGGCAGGCCGATCTCCATCGTGATCGGCGCCATATCCGCATTCCATGTCCCCGCGCCGATCGCAAGACCCGCTTCGAACAGTTTTCCGTCGTTTGCGCGGTTGCCGTTCTGCTTCCACCTGCCGGCCCAGCGCTGGTCCAGAAGGTTTTCCATCAGCTTTCCGTTCTGACCGAAGCCGCCGGTGTTGGAGACGACCGCGCGCGCATGAATGACGTATTCTTTTCCCGTCACGGTGTTGCGGGCCCGAACGCCGGTCACCGCACCCGTCTCGTCCTGAAGATATTGATACGCTTCCGTCTCCAGAAGATATCCGCCTCCGGCCGCGCAGACCTCCGCGAGCATGCGCTTCATATAGCTGTCGATGACGTTTCTGCGGTCCTCGTAGCTCTCGATGTGGTGGTCGATCCCCGTGCGTGCGAAGTAATTCCAGATCGACTGGAAATGATTGCTGGAGAAATCCGTTTTGTGCGTCAGCGTCCCGAACGTGTATCCCTCCCGGAAGGCGAGCCAGTCGATCGCCTCCGCGGATTCCCTGCAGTACAGGTCGACGAGTTCCGGTTTGCATTTGAACGTCCCGTCTTTCCCCCGCGCATGCTCCAGCAGCTCTTTTTTGTAGTCCTCCGTATCGAACAGCGGCTTTCCCCCGTTGACCTTCTCCAGCATCTTCGGCGGGTTCGGCGCGTTTGCCTCATGGGCGAGCGCAGACTGCCCGCCGATCTTCCCGCATTTGTCGATGCCGAAGACCCGGATCCGTTTCTGGTAATCCGTGTCCTCCAGCATCAGTTCCGACGCCTTCTTCATCAGCATAATGCCGGCCGTGCTGAGGCCGACGACCAGGATCTCGCATTCGATCTCTTCGGTCTGACCGCGCTCCGTCTTTTCAGGTCTCCTGCGGAAGTGTCCGATCGCGGAAGGGTCGGATCCGCCCGCCGCAAGCGCTTCCTGCAGGGACTTTTCCACGGCGGATTTAACGGCGTTGCTTGTCGCCGTGCAGCCGGTGATCGCATCGACCGCAACGGACTGGTTCAGGATCATCCGCGGAATCAGTTTCTCCTTCACGCAGTTTAGCATGACCTCTGTCTCGCCGTGCTCGTGGCGCTTTTCGGGAACCTCGATCCCGATCAGGGACGTTTCGTTCACCGTGACCGTCACCGGCAGGTCCCAGATCCCCCAGTAGCCTTTCGAGGCGTTCGTGTATTTCCCCGGCTTCATATGGACTTCTGCCGGCTCCCGCTTCTGTGCCAGCGCCTGCTGCGCGGCTTTTCGCACCGCTTCGGACGTCACTGTTGCGCCGGAGACCGCATCGACCTCGATCGTGTTTCTCTCCACGATCTCTTTCTTCAGCTGTTCCACGGCACGGTCTCCGATGCCCTCGGTTTCCTTCGGGGCGTCGATCGCGCACGCCGAGACCGCACCGTCCCGGATCTCCAGTGTGACGGTGACCGGACCTCCAAACCCCTGCGCACTGCCGCGGTATACGCCGTTTTCGTTCTGCATTTCGACTCCTTTCTTTTTCCAGACTGTCGAAATTACACCTTCTCGATTTTATTATACGGCGTGTCGGTTCGGATTCCAATTGATTTCACGCCGGGCGGCCTTTTCGGATGAAAGGGTTTCCCGTTTCATTCACTGGATGTAATTATTCACGCGGCAGGGGCGCGCGACGGTCATCTCCGTCCTGTATTCGTGAAGCCGGGAACCTTTTCCCGCATACGCAAAGATCCGGCCGCGCAGACATCCTGCGGACCGGATCTTTTTCTCTGTCAAAGGAACCTCTCAGCCGGAACGAACTCCCTCCGGCACCCAGACGAGCGCCGCGGCGCTCCTCCCGGTTTCATATCCCGTGCTTCCCCGTTATTCTTCCTGCCGCTTCTCCGCGTGCGCATGCAGGCACTGCCCCAGCCCCAGCCCCGCCGCCGCGATCACGGCACCGGCGATCAGCAGGGACCAGTGCGGGGTGTTGACCTTGTCGAAGGCCAGGTTATTGGACATGGAAAAGGTCGCGTATTCCGCGAGCATGTACGCGAGGCCGAGCACCGGCGCGGCCCACCATTTTTTCACGCCCCAGAAATCGTTTCTCCCGATCAGGAAGGCGGTCACAAAGGTGGTCACGGGCAGAACGATCCACAGGAAGATCAGCGCGTATCCCATGGCGTCGCTCCCGTCCGTAAAGCACCAGAAGGCCACGATGGCCAGGGCCCACACCACCAGATACGCGGCGATGGTGATCAGTTTCGAGAGCCGGGTCCGGCTCTTCACGGTGTTGGTGCTCTCCTCCAGATATTCCACGTACGTCTTCATCGGTTCCTCTCCTTTCAGAAGGTAATCGAGACTGACGCCGTAGATGTCGCTCATCTTCAGCACGCTGACGATGTCCGGGTAGGACTTCCCGGTCTCCCAGTTGGAGATCGTCTGGCGGCTGACGCCCAGATGCTCCGCGGCCTGCTCCTGCGTGAGGCGGGCCTCGGTGCGGCTGTTTCGGATCTTGCTTGCGATGTCCATGGCGTCTCCTTGCTGTGTCGATACCGAAAGGATACGGAAAAAGGGGGAAAAACGTCTACCAAAAAGCGTTGACAGGGGTGTCAAAATGGTTTGACATCGGGGCAAAAAGCCGGTTCTGCGTCCGGAACGGAGGACCGGACCGGGGAAATCCGATGCACCGGAAGCGAAAACGAGGGAGAGACGTCTGCATCTCTCCCTCGCTGTTGCTTCACGGGCCCGGAAACATCCGCTTTTCCCGTGCGGTCGTATCTTATTCCTCTTCGCTCTTTCTCGCGGCGATCTCCTTCTCCTGGATGTCGGCCGGCGCCTGCTCGTAGCGGACGAACTCGTAGGAGAACGTTCCCATGCCGCCCGTCATGGAGCGCAGGGTGGTGGAGTAGCCGTAGAGCTCGGACGCGGGGATGTCCGCTTCCACAATGGTGTTGCCCTTGTGGTCGGGGTGCATGCCCAGCACGCGGCCGCGGTTCTTGTTCAGGTCGCCCATGATGTCGCCGGTGAACTTATCGGGAGCGACGACCTTGAGGTTGCAGATCGGCTCAAGCAGCACGGGCTTGGCGTCGGGCTCCGCAAAGGCTTTCTTGAACGCCAGGATGGCGGCCGTCTTGAAGGCCATTTCGTTGGAGTCCACGGGGTGGTAGGAACCGAAGACCAGGGTGGCCTTCAGGCCCACGACGGGATAACCGGCCAGCGGTCCCTTCTGGACGCATTCCTGGATACCCTTTTCCACGGCGGGGAAGAAGTTCTTCGGCACGACGCCGCCGACGATCTTCTCTTCGAAGACGTAAGGCTTGTCCATATCGCCGCTCGGCTCGAACTCGATGGTGACATCGCCGTACTGGCCGTGGCCGCCGGACTGCTTCTTGTGCTTGCCCTGGACCCTGACCTTGCCGCGGATGGTCTCGCGGAAGGCGAACTTGGGCTTCATGGTCTCGACCTCGACCTTGTAGCGGCTCTGCAGCTTGCTGACCGCGACTTCGATCTGCTGGTCGCCGATGCCGTACAGCAGGGACTGACGGTTCTCGGAATCCGTGACGGTCTTCAGGGTGAGGTCCTCATCAGTGAGACGGGCCAGAGCCGTCGCGATCTTGTCTTCCTCGCCCTTGTTCTTCGCGGCGTAGGCCACGTAGGTGTAAGGGGTGGAGACTTCGGGCGGATCAAAGAGGACCGGGGTGGCCTTGGTGGCCAGGGAGTCTCCGGTGGAGACGTTGCTCAGCTTGGAGACGGCGCCGATATCACCGGCGCGCAGTTCCTTGACCTCGATCGGCTCCTTGCCGCGCAGGATGTACAGACGGGAGAGCTTTTCCTCGTTCTCCTTGTTCACGTTGTAGATGGTGGAGTCCGCGCGCAGGACGCCGGAGCACACCTTGATCAGGGAGTACTTGCCGATGAAGGGATCCACCAGGGTCTTCCAGACCTTCGCGGTCATGGACTTGGAGTCGTCATAGTCCGCATCGAAGGCGACTTCCGTACCGGCGACCTTGCCCTGGATCTTTCTCTTGCCGGGATCCGGCAGGTACTTGCAGATGTCGCGCAGCAGCATGCTGGCGCCGAGGGCCTCCGTGGAGGCGCCCAGCATCACGGGGACGATGCCGCCGTCTTCCACGTGCTGGCGCAGGGCCTGGGAGATCTCGTCGTAGGTGAACTCTTCACCCGCGAAGTAGCGCTCCATATACTCTTCGCTGCTCTCCGCAACGGCCTCGACCAGGGCGCCGCGGGCAGTTTCGAGGTTGTCCTTGATGTAATCCGGGATGCCGCAGGGCTCGTAGTTGAGGCCCTTGAAGCGGCGGCCCTCCATCTTGACGACGTTCACGAAGCCGACCAGCTTCTCGTTCTCGCGGATCGGGATCTGGAACGGGGCGATGTGGGAGCCGTACAGGTTCTGGAGGTCTTCCACGACCTGGCGGAAGGAAGCGTTGTCGTCGTCCATGTTGCTGACGAAAATGATGCGGGGCAGGTTGTACTTCTCGCACAGATCCCACGCCTTCTGCGTGCCGACCTGGACGCCGTCCTTGCCGTTCACGACGATGACGGCCGCGTCCGCCACGGAGACCGCCTCTTCCACTTCGCCGACAAAATCGAAGTAGCCGGGCGTATCCAGAACGTTGATCTTCACTCCCTCGTACTCCAGCGGGATGACGCTGGTGCCGATGGAGAACTGACGCTTTGCCTCCTCTTTATCAAAGTCGCTGATGGTATTTCCGTCTGCGACTTTGCCCATGCGGGTGATCACTCCGGCAGCGAACGCCATGGCCTCAGCCAGCGTCGTCTTTCCGGCGCCACCGTGTCCCATCAGGACCACGTTGCGGATCTGAGCTGTCTCATACGTCTTCATGTGTGATACCTCCTCGTTTCTATCTGAGAGCCGCCCTGGCGGCCTTCTCTGTCGCGGGCAGACGCCCATCGTTCATTCTACTAAAAAACGCCGGAACTGACAAGTCACTTTCGGCGCTTTTTACATAGGAATTGCTGTGGAATCCCGCATTATCCGGGGCAGAATGCCCACAGGCCGGCAGATATGATCTCCCGGCCTGTGTCTTCGTCTGATTTAGTTGAGGATCGTCTGGTGCGCCATGGGCGAACTCTGGTCCATGGGGAGGAAGCGGTATCCGTTTTCCAGACCCCATTTGATGATGTCCTCGATGGCGTCCACCGTGTAGGATTTGATGTCGTGCATCAGGATCACGGCGGGTTTCGTGCGGTTCTTCAGGCCCTTGACCACGATGTTGTACACGCTCTTGGCGTCCTTGGCCTCGTCCGCATCTCCGGAATTTAAGTTCCAGTCCGCATATTTGTAGCCCTTTTCGTCCACCATGCGGGTCAGCTTGGTCATCAGGCCCTCTTCGTACCGGCGGCTGATGGTGTTGGAGGCGCCGCCCGGGAAGCGGATGATGTTCGCGTAGGATCCCGTCTGCTCCTTGATGATCTCGTTCATCGCGTTCAGGTCCTTGAAGTACGCTTCCGCGCTGGCGTAGACCTCCTTGTACTCATGCGAGTAGGTGTGGACGGCGACGGTGTGGCCGCGGCGGGCTTCCTCGCCGATCAGATCCTTGTAGGCAGGCCACTGGTTGGTCACAAAGAAGGTGACCTTGACGTTATACTTGTCCAGGATGTCCAGGAGGCGCTGGGTGTGCTTGTAGGGACCGTCGTCAAAGGTCAGATAAACCACGCGCTCGCCCGGATTCGTCTCGCCCTGCAGGACCTGCACCTTGCGGGTGACAAGGCTCTCGTTCCCGGAGGAATCCTTCGCGTGATAGACCAGGGTGTACTCTCCCACCGTGGCCGTGTCCACTTTGCCCTCCACGGTGACCAGGGCGGAGACGTCTCCCTCGATGCCGTCGGTCGCCGTGACGCCCGGATCCACAAACTCCGAGTTCTGTGCCACGAAGAGGGTCTCATCCCCGTTTAAGGCCACTTCCGGCGGAGTCTTGTCCGTGACGCGGACGTTGAGGACCGACGCGGCGGACTTGTTCTTGTACTCCGCGGTGTAGGTGAGCTTGTACGTCCCGGGAACGGCCGTGTTGACCGTGCCGGACCGGCGAACCGTGACCGGCGTCCCCTTGCGGTTGAAAATCGTCCCGCGGTAGACCGCGGTGACCGTAGGCTCGGTAAACGTCGTGCCCGCCGCCACCTCGGTGATGTCCTCTTCCGGCGCGCTCATGACCACGCTGTTGCGGTTGAGGAGCGCGGCGATCACCAGCACGAGGGCGACCGCGACCACCGCGAGAAGGGCAAGGCGAATCAGCCGGCGCCTGCGCGCCCGCTTACGTCTGCGAAGTCTTGCTGCATTGCTCGAATACGATCTAGAATTTGAAGTCTGAATATCCATACCCGCAGTATACCACAAACCGGAAAAAAGAAAACCACTTCCCGAAAAGTGTCATCAAATTGTAATGGGATCGGCGGGTTTCTCCCTTGCACCCGTCCCCGCCTTCCGATATAATGTCATATGAGAAGGTGTCTTCTTCGGAAAGGAGCCGTACATGGAAGAAAAGAGCGGCAACCGCTTCGAATCGAATAAAAAGTATTTCACCATCAGCGTGTACGCTCTGGCGGTGCTGGTCATCGCCGCCCTGGTCATCCGCGCCCTCTTCATGTGGGGCTCCACGGTGCAGGGCATCCGCGCTTTCTTCCGCATGATGTCGCCCTTCATCGCCGGCGCCCTGATCGCCTTCGTCTTAAACCCCCTGGTCAAGTACCTGGACAGCAGCTTCTTCGGGGAACGCCTGCACATGAAAAAAGGCGGCCTGCGCGGGGCTCTCGCCATCGCCGTCGTCTACGTGGTCTTCCTCGGCCTGGTCGTTCTCTTCTTCGCCTTCCTGGTCCCGAACATCGTCCAGAGCAGCATCGAGCTGTGGCCCTCGATCAAAAACGCCGCCGTCAATCTTCAGCACTTCGTGATGGGTCTGGAGCAGCAGTATCCCGACATCGATTTTACCGCCCTCAACAACGCCATCCAGCGCATCGGGGAGGACTTCCTCAACTTTGACAAGATTCGCGAGGCCATTGCCAGCGTCGTGCCCGTCATCTTCTCCACGTCGATGAGCATCGTGCGCGGCGTCTTCAACATCATCATCTCCATCGTCACCAGCGTCTACCTGCTGGGCGACAGCGGCCGCTTCGCGCGGGCCATGCGCCGCTTCGCCTACGCCATCCTGCCCAAGCGCGTGGGCTACCGCACGATCCACACCGTCAAGGAGTGCGGCAAGATCTTCCAGAACTTCATCTCCGGAAAAGCGGTGGACTCCCTCATCATCGGCATCCTCTGCTTCATCCTGATGACCATCCTCCGGATCTCCAAGCAGTACAACCTCATGATCAGTGTGATCGTGGGCGTGACCAACATGATCCCCTACTTCGGACCGTACATCGGCGGCCTTATCGGCCTTTTGATCCTGCTGATGGTCAACCCCGTCAAGGCCCTGATCTTCCTGATCCTCATCGTCGCGCTCCAGCAGTTTGACGGCCTCATCCTGGGGCCCAAGATCCTGGGAAGCTCCATCGGCCTTCGCCCGGTCCTCATCCTTTTTGCGGTCACCATCGGCGGCGTGCTCTTCGGCATCGTCGGCATGTTCCTGGGCGCCCCGATCCTCGCCTCCATCCTCTACGTGGTGGAGCAGTTCGTGAACCGGCGCCTGCGCCGCAAAGACCTCCGGCTCGATCCCGAGACGGGCCGTCTCCTGCCCGCGGAGATCCCGCGGGACGACGTCCCCGCCGGCGCTGCCTCCCTCGATGCGGACGCGGCGGACAGCGCGGAGGAGGAGCCGGAACCGCCTTCCGCCCCCGACGAACACATCGGCGCGGTCTGACGCCGCACCCAAACCGAATCGAAAAAGAGCCTCCCGCAGGGGAGGCTCTTTTGCTGCACCGGGGCAGGGGGCTGCGCCGACAGGAAAGGTCTCCGGGACGCCCCCCGAATCAGCCCCATAACAGGAAAGAGCCCAAGCAAAGGGGCTCTCTTTTAGAATACGAGCGCGGACGCGATCAGAAACTGGCCGGCATAATAGGTGAGGTAGTTCGACGCCAGATCGACGGGGCGCCCCCTCCCGGTCCCGAAGTAGGTTCCGGAGAGGATGAGGTCGGAGACCGCGAACAGGACGCCGCCCGCGAACATCAGTGTCAGGGGCGTCTCCCTCCACCCGCCCGCGAGCGCGAGGCCCCCGGCCAGAAAGAGCATCGAGAACAGCAGGAAGCCGTAGAGGATCACCGGCTTTCTCATCTCTCCGAAGTTCAGCTTCATCGGCTTTTCGAGAGCCGCGTTTGCCGCGCTGGCCGCGGCGCCCAGAACAAAAGGAAGCACAGCGAACATCGGGCGCCCCGACGGGAAGTACCGGAGAAGCATCCCCGTCATGTAGAAGACGTGCCCGATCCCGAAGGCCGAAAAGCCCGCCAGCGTGAAGCTCCGGTTCTTCTCCGGGAAGACGTACTTGAGGTCGAGCCAGATGTCCCCCAGCAGACCGGACAGGAGCCCCATCAGCACGAAGGGGTGCATCCGGGTCATGGCGCCGCGCACGCCGGCGGCATAGGCCCCATGGATCCCGACCGCGATAAACAGCGCGGACACCACGGACTTGAGGACCAGGGCGCGGACCGAAAACGCGCGGATCTTTTCCCGGATGTAGAGGACCAGGACGGCCGCCCCGCACAGGAGCAGAAACGGATACATCATATCGTCACCTCCGACAAAGGATGTTCGGGACTGCAGTTCTGAAGCAGAGCAAAAGCGTTCGGCCGCGGAGGGGCCGGTCAGATCCCCCGGCGGCGGCTGTCAAGAAACAGGCGCGCCCCCACGAGGCAGAAGCCGGTGGCCAGCGCCTTGACCGCGATGGAGAGATAGAAAAAGGCGTCGGAATAATCGCCGTGCACCGACATCGGCAGAAGCTGGAGCGCTTCCGCGAGGAGGCTGTCCCGCCCCGTCTGCACGCGCAGAAGCCACCCGAGATCCGTGAACGGATTGAGCAGAAGCGTCACGGGCGTGCCCCGGGAGGATCCCCACGGCGCGAGCAGGAGGGTCCCCACGGACAGCAGGAGGGCCGCTGCGTAAGACACCGTCACGCCGGTCGAGGCGCGCCGGCACAGCGCCGACAGCAGCAGGCTCACGGAGGCGATAAACAGGCACATGCCGAAGGTGAAGAGCATGAGGACGGCGGCGCGCGCCGCGCCCATCCCGCTCCCCGGAAGGGCGACGGCAAGAAACGGCAGGGTGCTGACGTGGAGCAGCAGGATCTGCTCCATGACCGAAACATACTTCCCGGTCACGATGCGCCAGGTGGGCATCGGCCCCGTCATCAGGACGTCCAGCCGCCCCGATTCCCGTTCCCCCGCAATGGTGCCTCCCACCAGCGCCGGCGTGATCAGTATCATGACCAGAAACTGCAGAAAGCTGAAGATCGCGTAATACTTTTCCGGATGACTGCCGGCGCCCCACTTTTCCCGATAGACCAGATAAAACAGGAAGAGGAGGATGCCCAGCAGGCCGTTCACGATCATCAGCAGGGTGGCGGAGAACATGGAGCGGCTGCGCCTCAGGCGCGCCGCATTCACGATGGGATCACGCTTCACTGCGGCTCACCACCTTTCTCTGCGGCCCCAGCAGCGTCTGGAGCTCTCCGTCCAGATCCGTCGTGCGGCGGGCAAAATGCGTCACGGGCAGTCCCTCTCGCACCAGATACGCGAGGAGTTCTTCGGGGCGGGCGTCTTGCTCCAGGTGGATGGCCAGACGGCCTCCGCTGCGGGAGAGGCTCCGCACCTGCGGAAGTTCCGAGAGCAGGGTCTCCGCGCGGTCGGCATCGGACGAGACGCGCACCTCCCAGGCGTAGCCCGAGGACATCCGCGTGCGGAATTCCCGGGGCGTGCCGGACAGGAGGATCCTCCCGTCGCGCATCACCGCCAGGTGTGTACAAAAGTCCGCGACCGCAGCCGCGGAAGAGGACGAAAGCAGCACCGTCGTGCCGCCCGCGGCCGCCTCGGTCAGGGCCGCAGCCGGCGTCATACCGCGCTCCATCCAGCCGCTTGTCTCCCACTCCTCGATCACGAGGAGCCGCGGCTGCTCGATGATGCACCGCGCAAAGGCCAGGGCGCGGTTGTCGGTGCCCCCCAGATCCAGAGACATCTCCCTTGCCACGGGTTCCAGCCCCACATAAGCCAGCGCCTCCATGGCACGGCTGCGGGCGGAGAATCCCTCGTACCCGCACATCTGCGCGCAGTACTCCGCGTACTCCGCCACGGTCATGTGATCCACGCCCTCGCGCGTCCAGGGGATAAAGGACACGAGCCGGCGCAGGACGTCACGCCCGTGCAGCAGATCCTCTCCGTCCCATTCCACGGTCCCGGCCTGCGGGCGCACGAGGCCGCAGACCGCGCGCAGGAGGGTATCCTTGCCGCTCCCGGCGCCGCCCACGAGCCCGCAGATGCTGCCCGTCTCCACGGTCAGGTCCGCGCCGCGCAGGGGTTCGCTTCCCTTTCGTTTGACTGTGAGACCCTCAATCTTCAGCATGCAGACGGTCTCCTTTCCACACCGGGACGGGAATCGGCACCGGGCTCTCCGGCTCCTCCTCCAGGGAGTAGCGCACCCGGAAATGCCCGGCCGGGTCCAGACAGGCCCGCACGGCATCGCCGGACAGTTCCTGCCCCTCGCGCACAAAGCGGAAATACTCCGCCTCGAAATCATACAGTTCCAGCGTCACTTCCGGAAGGCTCCGGTCCCCGCGCTCCGGGAAGAACAGACGCTCCGCCGCGCACTGCGGGTCGACGGCGTATTCGATCACGGCCGACTGCGACCCCATGAACCAGCCGCCTTCGGTGATGTAGCCCTCGCGCAGCTTGCCGTGCCGGGCCCCTTCCCTCTCCTCAAAGGCGTACTCTCCCGGAAGGAAAGACACCTCCTGCGCGTAGAGGACCGTGCCGGAGGCGTCGCAGCCCTCGGACGACGCGAAGGGATTTTCCTCGGGCAGCCACCCGAAGATGACCGGGCTCGTCCCGCCTTTTTCCTGCCACCAGACCAGGAAGTAGGTCAGCAGGCTGTCGCGCGATTCGTCCTCCGGCGTTCCCAGCCGTTCCCGCATCTTCACGTCGGTCAGCGTGCCGCGCATCGGCACACCGCTCACGCTGATCCCGCGGTCCGCGGCGACCGTGCCCAGAGGCAGGATGCCCCCGCCGCACAGAAGGTAGGCGTCTTCCAGGCGCCGGCTGCCGGACACCGTGCCGCTGATGCCCGCGTCGTTTCGGGTAAGCGAGACCGTCAGAAGCTCCGTTTCCTCCGCCGTTCTGTCCCTGCGGAAGAGCCGCGGCTCGTAGGCCCGGCCTCCCTGCACCGAGATCTCGGTCTCGCCGCCGAGGACCTCCACCGAGGCGCGGGAAGTGCTTTTCTCTTCTCCGTCCACCTCCGTCCAGACCGCGTGCGCCGCGCCGGATCCCTCCAGCTCGACCGCATAGGCGTCCGTATACGGAACGCGCAGGGAAAAGAGACTGCTCTCCTCCCGCACCGCCCCCCGCTGATACAGCACCGTCGCATAGCGAAGCGAAGGGGCCGTCCGCCGTCCGCCGGTGACCAGAATGGAAACGACGGCAAAAAACAGCAGGGAAACAAGGACGACCGCGGCCGGAATGTAGGACTCACGCTTCGCCCACGTCAGCAGGAAAAAGACACCCGGTCCGACGATCAGGATATACAGGATAAACAGCGGGAAATAGACCAGCGGAGAATAGCCGTCCTCTTCGTCGCCGCCAACGGCCTCCTGTACAAGCCACGCCTGCCGGAAAGCCGCCTGGCGGCCCTCCGCGACGGTGTTGCCCGCAAAGCTCTCCTGCATCAGACCCGAGAACCACTCTCCTCCCGTGGGAAGGAGCAGCTGGTATTCGTCGCTGTTGTCGTTCAGAAAGTGAAGGACATCCGCGATGCCTGCGGCGTAGACGATGACGCTTCCGCCCCCGTATCGGCGCTCATGCGCAAGGACCCGTCCCTCCTCCTGCGTCAGCACGGCGCTGTCGGGGAGAGAGACGAAATACATCTCCGTCTCGCACCCGTGGGTGTAAGCCACGTCCGCCGCGGAAAGCAGGGCAAAGCCGGTCCTCACCGTCTGCGTCTCCCCGGGGCCCGCCCCGAGGCGCTCCAGGAGCCCCGCCGCACGGCCGCCGTGCGCGCCCGTGCCGAGAAGCAGAAGGCCGCCGCACCGGATCCATTCCTCCACGGCATCCTCCCGCGCGGCGCCGAAGTCCTCCATGGCCTCAGCCTCCAGAATCAGCACGTCCAGGCCGTCGATGGCCGTCTCTCCGGCAGAGAAGACGTCCCGCGTCAGGAAATGCACCGCCAGAGGCGCGGCGTATTCCCCGTAGCCCTGCTCTTCCAGGTCGGAAAAAGGCGAGGGATCGGAAGCCAGTATACCCACATGGATCTTCCTGTCCGCGGTCAGGATCTCTTCCATCGGAATACCGCACCTTCCCCAGAGATTCCCGCGCGCATCGCGCACCTCGACGTGCATCGTCCGAAACAGGAGTTCCGGGCAGACGGCGGCGGTCCAGACGTTCTCTCCCTCCCGCACCTCGACCCCGGTCCGCGTCACGTATTCCTTCCCGTCGTAGGCGGTGCCCACGACGTCCAGATACGCCGTTCCCGACGCGTCTCCGCGCGCCGTCACGGTGATCAGCGACGTGTGCTCCAGACGAAGAAGACCCGGAACGGCGGGTTCGGCCATGAGGGTGAGCAGGGTGCCGTACGCCTCCGCGGACGTCTCTGCGTCTGCCGCGCGTGCGGCCCGGTCCGGGGCTGCGATTTCCTGCCCTGCCGCACCGGCCGCTTTCGCGGGCGCAGGCGCAGCAGACAAAATCAGGGCGAGGCAGAGGAGCATGCCAAGCAGGCGCCGCATCCGCCGCGCCCGTTCTCCACGTCTTCTGTTTTTCTCCGGCTGCCTCATGCGTCGCTCCGAACAAAGGCCGCTGCCCCGGCACGATACTTCAGGGGCAGGTCCACAAAGAAAACCGTACCTTCCAGACCGCTCGTGACGCCGACACTGCCGCCGTGCATCTCCGCGATGCTCTTCACGATGGCGAGCCCCAGGCCGTTCCCCTCGATCTGCTGCCCGCGGGATTCCTCCACGCGGTAAAGTTTGTCAAACACATAGGGGAGCTTCTCTTTCGGGATCACGCGGCCGTAGTTCTTGACCTCCACGTGGGCGAAGCTGCCGCGGCGCGAGGCGAAGACCTCCACGCGCTTGCCGCTCGCGCCGTACTTGATGGCGTTGCCCACCAGGTTGTCGAAAAGGCGCGCCAGAAGATTCCCGTCTGCCGTCAGCAGAAGCTGCGGCTCCTCCGCGGAGAGTTCGTAGGTCATACCGTGGTCCTCGAAGGCCGGATAGAACTCGTCCAGGAGCTGCTGCAGGAGGCTGATCAGATCCAGTTCCTGCGGATCCATCTTGATCTTCTCCACCGACAGCTTGGTGAAATCGAAGAGGTTCTCGATCAGGGTCTCCAGCCGCTGCGTCTTGTTCCGCGTGATGGTCAGGTACCGGCGGCGGTCCTCCTCGGAGATGTTCTCGCTCTCCAGCAGGCGCAGGTAGCCGCTGATGGACGTCAGCGGCGTGCGCAGGTCGTGTGCCACATTGGTGATGAGTTCGCTCTTCTGCTCCTCGGATTCCCGCTCCCGCTCGATCAGGTCCTTCATGCTGACGGCCAGGGTGTTGAGGTCCTCCGCCATGACGGAGATCTCGTTGTCGCCCTCCACGGGCACGGAGACGGTCAGGTCCCCGGAGGCGAGGCGCTCCATCCCGCGCGAAACGTCCAGGATATACGCGATGGTCTTTCTCTCCAGCAGAAAGAAGGAGACCGTGAACACGAGCAGTCCCAGGAAGACAAAAAACAGCATCCAAAGATACGGAGCCGCCCCGTAGCCGATCAATATTCCGCGGTGCCCCCGCTCCACATAGTGGTCGCTGATGCGTATGAGGTTGAACAGCAGAAAAAACTCCGCGAGGGCTGCCAGCAGAGCGCTCAGAGCAATGCTCATCACGATCTGACGGGACAGCCCCCTCACTCTCGTCTGATCACTTTTCAATTTTGTATCCGACTCCCCAAACCGTGGTGATGATCTTGTCCGCGCGGCGGTCGTCGCCCAGCTTGCTGCGCAGCCGGCGGATGTGCACCATCACCGTATTGTTGGCCTCGTAGGCCTCTTCCTTCCAGACCTGCTCAAAGATCTCGTTCGTGGAAAAGACGCGGCCCGGAGACGCCGCCAGAAGATACAGGATATCGAATTCGATGGGCGTGAGCCGCAGTTCCTCCCCGTCCACGGTGACCTTGTGGTCCGGCCGGCTGATAACCAGGTCGCGCACCGTGAGAACGCCCTCCTTCGCGGCCGGCGCCGGAGCCCCGGAGAGCTCGCGGAAGCGGCGCAGTTGGGCCTTGACCCGCGCGGACAGTTCCAGCGGGTTGAACGGTTTGGTCATGTAGTCGTCCGCGCCGACGGAAAGACCCATGATCTTGTCCAGATCTCCGCTTTTCGCGGTCAGGAAAATGATCGGGATGTTGCGGGATTCCCGGATCTTCCTGCACATGTCGATGCCGCTCATGTCGGGCATCATCACGTCCAGGACGGCCAGGTCCACGTGTTCCTTTTCCAGGACGGAAAGGCCCTGGGCGGCGTTGTAGGCCTTGAAGACGCGGAAGCCGTCTCCGGTCAGATAGATCTCCACAAGATCCGCGATCTCTTTTTCGTCGTCCACCACCAGGATGTTTGCGCTTGCCATTGTTCCTCCCGCCGCGCCCGCAGCCCGGGCCTGAGTGAAGTCTGCCGCGGCGCATCCCCTTCGCGCCGCACTCACTTATAGTATACTATATTCCTCCGCATATGAATTTACAAGTTTCTTAAGGAAGATGCGGAGGCCATCTGCGGACTCACCCCGTAATTGCTCCGGAAGGCGCGGTAAAAGTTTGCGTAGTCCCGGAAGCCGCAGGCGCGGCAGGCCTCTCCGGCGCTGCTGCCCTCGGCCAGCATCTGCCGGGCGTGCTGCAGGCGCTTTAAGAGGATGTAGCGGTAGACACCCACACCCGTGGCGAGGCTGAAGCGATGCTCGAGATGATACTTGTTCACGAAGAACCGGTCCGCCAGCTTCTCGAGGTTCAGGTCCTCGCGGTAGTGCCCGGCGATGTATTCGAGCGCCTGATCGATCAGGGGGTCTGTCTCCTGCGAGGCCGCGCTGCGCCGGCTCCCCGCGCACAGGCGCAGGAGCTCCGCCATCAGCTGGAAAAAAAGGCCCCTGGCATAAAGCGGGCCGCCCGGACGGCCGGAATCCGCCTCGCGGGCCAGCTGCAGCATGAGGGGGCCCACCTCCGTTCCCCCGCTGTGGAAGAGGTTCCTGCCGGTGCCGAAGCACGTCTCCGCCACGCTTTCCTCCCCGGGCAGTTCGTTCAGATAGTCCGCACCGATCCAGAGAACGACGCGCTCGCAGGCCTTCTCCGGCGAGGCGGCGGGGCGGTGAAGCTCCATCGGGCTGATGAGGAGGACGTCTTCCGGGCGCAGGGAATACGTCCTCCCCTCCACCAGATAATCCACGCGGCCGTCCAGAAAATAGTAGACCTCGTAGAAATCGTGGTGGTGGAGCGGAACGTCGTGCAGGTGCTGGTCGCGGTAATGAAAGATCTCGAAGTCCGGCCGCCCCATCACCTGCCGCGGATCAAAACTGCGCACGGTTTTTGCCATATGCTCACCTCATCCGCAGAATAGCGCAAGAATCACAATGCGTCAAGCAAAGATAGCAATTTCTATTGTATTCATTGGGGCTTACGATAGAAACGTCCCGAGGCGGGACCACGGATCACATATTACAGGAGGAACTGTTATGAAGTCCAATGTGCTCAATACCGATCTGACCGGAAAAGTCGCGGTCGTCACCGGCGCCGGCGGCGTGCTCTGCTCCGCCTTTTCCAAAGACCTGGCCCGCGCGGGCGCGAAGGTCGCCCTGCTCGACCTCAACGAGGCCGCCGCGCAGAAGTACGCGGACGAGATCGTCGCCGAGGGCGGCTTCGCGAAAGCCTATGCCTGCAACGTCCTCGACAAGGACATCTGCTATGACGTTGCCGACAAGGTGATGGCGGACCTCGGTCCCTGCGACATCCTCTTGAACGGCGCCGGCGGCAACAACCCCCGCGCGACCACGGATAAAGAATACTATGAGGACGGCGATATCGACGCCGACGTCAAGAGCTTTTTTGATCTGGACAAGAGCGGCGTGGAGTTCGTGTTCAACCTGAACTTCATCGGCACCCTGATCCCCACCCAGGCGTTCGCCCGCCAGATGGTCGGCCGCGAGGGCTGCAACATCCTGAACATCAGCTCCATGAACGCCTACACGCCCCTGACCAAGATCCCGGCTTACTCCGGCGCGAAGGCCGCCATCACCAACTTCACCCAGTGGCTGGCCGTGCACTTCTCCCACCAGGGAATCCGCGTGAACGCCATCGCCCCGGATTCTTCTCCACCCAGCAGAACGCCGCCCTGCTCTTCAACCCGGACGGCACCCCCACGGAGCGCACGAAGAAGATCCTGGCTGCGACGCCGATGGGACGCTTCGGCAACAGCGAGACGGAGCTCTCCGGCGCGGTGCTCTTCCTTCTCAACAACGAGGCGGCCGGCTTCATCACCGGCGTGACCATCCCGATCGACGGCGGCTTCTCCTCCTACAGCGGGGTGTAAGAAGCGGGACGCGCAGGGACAGGCCGCTTTCCGCAGCTTCTCTGAAAGCCGCGCGGGTCTGACCTGCCCTCAGAAGTTCTCCCTAAGCTGCGCCCGACCGCCTTCCGGCCCGGCGCGGAGAAGACCTATACGGGGCAGCCCCGGTTTCCGTCATCCATGACACACAAAAACAGGCACCGGCCTTTCGGCCGATGCCTGTTTGATTCTCAGAAACTGCGATTTAGTTAGCTGCGGTGGACGCGGGCGCCTCGGTCGTGGCCGGGGCCTCCGTGCTGGCAGGAGCCTCCGTGCTGGCGGGAGCCTCCGTGCTGGCCGGGGCCGTCGTCTCCGGCTGCGTCGGGGCGACGTAGATCGGGGTATCCGCGAAGGTGATCAGGGACCAGACGCCCTCCTGCACGGTAAACTTGGGCATGGTCTTCTGCCACTCGGTGACGACCTGCTTGAACAGATCCGCGCGGCGGGTCTCCAGGATGGACTCCTTCTTGGTCTCGTTGGACTTCTCGTCGTTGTCCGACGTGCAGTGCACGGCATAGAAGGTGGAGCCGTCCACTTCGACGACCTTATTCTCGCCCTCGGCCATGGTGCGGGCCTCTCCGGCCAGACCGGTCAGGGTGGCGTCGCTCCGGGTGTAGCTGCCCGTTCCGACGGTCTTCTCCATTTCCTTGGCGATATCTTCGATCTTCTCTCCGCTGTTCAGGCGCTCCACGGCCTTCTGGGCGCGCTCCTTGGGCGTTTCTTTGGGAGTCTCTTCCTTGTCCGCTTCGGTGGATTCGGGCTGGGACTCGTTCGGATCGTCCGCAAAAGCAAGATACTGCACGGCCACCTGGCGGTACTCATCCTCGGGCACGTTGGTGTCGATATCGGCGACCACCGCCTCGTACACCTTGTTGGCCAGGGCGTTGCGCTCGAAGATGGGGGTGAGCTGCTCCTCCGTCATGGGGACGACCTTCAGGAGCGTTTCCGAACTGGTCTCGAAAAAGTCCTTGACGCTCTTCTGGACCTTCTCCTTGTCCGCGTCGGTCAGGGAGACGCCCTTCTCCTCCGCGTGGGAGTTGAGAAGGTAGGTCTGAAGGATAGCCGCCATCACGTCTTCCTTCGTGGACTTCTCCAGCGTCGTATCCTGGGCGATCTCCATGGTCCAGAATTCATCTCCGAAGAAGGCCTTGTAGATGGCCTCGCTGTAGTACTGCTGCAGACGCGCGAAGAGGTTGGCCTCGTGCAGATAGATCTTCTGATCTCCGAAGGATGCGACCTCGGTCTTCGCGTAATCTTCCGGCTTGACCTTGGACGGCACGCGGTTTCCGCAGCCGGCGAGCATCCCTATGACAAGGACCAGCGCCAGAATGAGCGCCAGGCCCCGTTTGCCTGTGGCTTTCATGAGTATCCTCCTAACATGAAAAAAGTCCTTCGACGCATTATACCGCGTTATTTGAAAATGCGCAACTGTTTTTACGTAAACCGGGAGAAGCCGGTCGTTCAAAAACGGCGCAGAATCACGGTTCTTCTCCTTCCTCAAAGCGAATCGAGGCGATCTTCTCCAGCACCCGGGACACTTCGTCGAGCAGGGCGCCGGCGTTCGCGAAGCCCCCGCGCGGCCCAACCAGCACGAACGCGGGGTCGCCCGCGGTGCGGAACACCAGACTCTCTCCGAAGGCCGCCAGCACCTCGGGAATCTTCTCCACGTGGATGCGGGCCCGCGGCTGCATGACCAGCTGAGCGCCGGCCAGGCTTCCGGTGATCTCCCGCACGTCGGCCTCCTCGGCCTTCGCCCGCAGCAGGGCCGTGCGCAGCAGGTTCTGCGCCGCCTCGGGGATGTCGCCGAAGCGGTCGATCAGCTCGTCCTGCATGTCGGCGAGTTCCTCCGGCGACCCGATCGCCGCGATGCGCTTGTAGACCTCGAGCTTTAAGGCCTCGTTGCGCACATAGGTCACGGGCAGGAAGGCGTCGATGGACAAATCCACCCGCGCCGGCTCGCGCTCCTGCTCGGTCTTTTCACCGCGCATCACGCGCACCGCCTCGTTCAGGAGCTTGCAGTAGAGCTCGTATCCCACGGCCTCCATGTGGCCGTGCTGCTCCGCGCCCAGGATGTTGCCCGCGCCGCGGATCTCCAGGTCGCGCATGGCGATTCGGATGCCGCTGCCCAGGTCCGTGTACTCGCGGATGGCCTGCAGGCGCTTTTCCGCGACCTCCTTGAGGAGCTTGTCGCGGCGGTACATCAGGAAGGCGTAGGCGGTGCGGTCCGCCCGGCCCACGCGGCCGCGCAGCTGGTAGAGCTGGGACAGGCCGTACCGGTCCGCGTCGTGCACGATGATGGTGTTCACGTTGGAGATGTCCAGGCCGGTCTCGATGATGGTGGTGGAGACCAGCACGTCGATCTCGCCGTTCATGAAATCCAGCATAATGCGCTCGAGCTCGCGCTCGGCCATCTGGCCGTGGGCGCAGACCACGCGCGCCTCCGGGATCAGGGCGGCGATCCTTCCGGTCACGTCGGCGATGTCACGCACCCGGTTGTAGACGTAGTAGACCTGGCCACCCCGCCCCATCTCGCGGCGGATGGCCTCGCGCACCATCTCATCCGAGTACTCCATGACGTAGGTCTGAATCGGGACGCGGTCCTGCGGCGGCTCCGTGAGCACGGACATGTCGCGGATGCCGGCCAGGCTCATGTGCAGGGTGCGCGGGATGGGCGTCGCAGACAGGGTGAGGACGTCCACATTCGTCCGCAGGCGCTTGATCTTCTCTTTGTGGGAGACCCCGAAGCGCTGCTCCTCGTCGATGATCAGCAGGCCGAGGTCCTTATAAACAACATCTTTGGAGAGCACGCGGTGGGTGCCGATCAGGATGTCGACGAAGCCCTTCTTTACGTCCTCCAGAATCTTCTTCTGCTCTCCCGCGGTCTGAAAGCGCGACAGGAGGGCGATCTCCACGGGATACCCCTTCATGCGCTGCAGGAAGGTGTGATAGTGCTGCTGCGCCAGGATGGTGGTGGGCACCAGCATGACCACCTGCTTGCTCTCCTGCACGGCCTTGAAGGCGGCCCGCAGGGCGATCTCGGTCTTGCCATAGCCGACGTCGCCGCAGATGAGGCGGTCCATGATCTTGCGCGATTCCATGTCCGCCTTGGTGTCGTCGATGGCCCGCTTCTGGTCCTCGGTCTCCTCGTAGGGGAAGAGTTCCTCAAACTCGCGCTGCCACACGGTGTCCGGCCCGAAGGCGTAGCCGGCCATCTCCTGACGGGCGGCGTACAGGCGCACCAGATCCGCGGCGATGTCCTTGACCGCGGCCTTCACGCGGCTCTTGGTCTTCTGCCACTCCGCGGAGCCCAGGCGCGAGAGCTTGGGAGCGCGGGCCCCCGCCCCGGCGTACTTCTGCACCATCGAGAGCTGCGTGACCGGGGTGTACAGACTCGCGTTGTTCGCGTAGGAGATCTTGAGGTAATCCTGCGTCATCCCGCGGGTGGTCACCTTCTCGATGCCCTGGTAGATGCCCAGGCCGTGCTGCTCGTGGACCACGTAGTCGCCCACGGACAGCTCGGAAAAGTCGCCGATGCTGGTGCCCTCGTACTGCGTATGGCGCTTCTTTTTGCGCCGCTGCGCGCCGAAGAGGTCTCCCTCCGTGAGCACGACGAAGCGGATCGCGGGGTAGGAAAAGCCGGCGCTGAGGCCGCCCTGGGTGACCAGGACCTCGCCGGGGCCGATCTCCTCCTCGCCGGTCTCGCCGAAGCGCACGGCCAGCTCATATTCGCGCAGGTCCTGCGCCAGGCGCGCCGTGCGGGTGCGCGAGGGCGACAGGAGCACCACGCGGAACTTTTTCTTCTTCCAGGTCTGCAGGTCCCGGATCAGTTCCTCAAAGTGATCCTGATAGGACGGGGCGGCCTGCGCATCCAGCGGGAAGCGGGCCGTCTCTGGCAGGTGCCGCAGCTTCGCGTCCAGGCCGGTGAGGCTGCAGAAAGGCACATTTTCCAGAAGGCCGAAGGTCTCCGCGGGGGTGCGCAGGAGCCCGGCCTGCCGGGGAAGGACCTGTCCGGACAGGAGCCGGCCCTCCATGCTGACGCGGAACTCCTCGTGCGCGGCCGACGCGCTCTCCCAGAGGCGGTCGGGTTCGTCCAGGAACACGGGGCTCCCCGCAGGGAAATACGAGAGCAGGCTCTCGGTCTGTTTCTTGTAATATCCGATGCAGTTCTCCGGGACGCGGCGGATCCAGCCCTCGGAGAGGCCCTCGGCCAGTTCTCCGACGCCGGCCGCAAGGCGCGCCGCGGCCTCGCGTCCCTCCGCGCCCTTCGCGGACTTTAAGAGACGCTCTTTCTGCTTTTCATATTCTTTCCGGAGCGCGGCCGTGCCGGCCTCGCGTTCCTCGTCGGTCACGATCAGCTCCGCCGCGGGCTCGATCCGGATCTCCTGCAGGTTCTCCACGGAGCGCTGGCTCTGCACGTCGAAGAATCGGATCGAATCGATCTCGTCGCCCCAGAGCTCCACGCGCACCGGGCTGTCCCCGGTGATCGGGAACACGTCCAGGATGCCGCCGCGCACCGCGTAGTGGCCGGGCTCCTCCACCCGTCCCACAAGTTCGTATCCGCAGCGCTCCAGCTCCTTCCGCGTCTCCGCCAGATCCAGGACGTCCCCGTTCTTCAGGACGATCCCCAGGTCCCGCGCCTGTGCGGCGGGCATCAGGGGGTCCATCAGTCCGAGGACGGTGGTGACGATCAGCCCCGTCCCCTCCCGCAGGAGGCGGCGCAGGGCGCTCTGGCGCGCGATCGTCAGGGCGTTGCCGTGCACGTCCGCGCTGAAGAAAAGAAGGTCCCGCGCCGGATACAGGACGGCATCGCCCGTGAGGGCGGCAAGATTCTCCCGGAGCTGACGCGCCCTCTGGTCCGAATACGTGACCACCAGGGCCGCGCCGGCTCCGGTCTCCCGCACGAGGCCGGCGATCAGGTGCGCCTTGGCCGCATCGGCGCAGCCGGAAAGAGAGACGGGTCTCCCCGTCCCCAGAAGGCGCGGCGCCTCGGCGAGGCCCGCCAGTTCCCCGAAGGGTTTTTGCAGCATCCGGATCTTCAATTCTGCGGTCCCTCCGCCTCAGGTTTGCGGTTGTAGAGATTCATGGCCGAATCGATCCCGTTCCGCAGAATCTCCTCCACGGCGCGGGCGGCCTCCTCGGCGGCATCCGCCATACGGCGCCTCTCCTCCGCGGCAAAGTGCCCCAGCACGTGCGAGACCATCTCCACGTGCTCCGCGGCGCCGCCGACGCCGATGCGGATCCGGGGGAATTCCTGCGTCCCCAGGCGTCCGATGATGCTCTTTAAGCCGTTGTGGCCGCCCGCGGACCCCTTCTTGCGGATCCGCAGCTGGCCGGCGGGAAGCCAGACATCGTCGCAGAGCACGACGATGTTCTCCGGCTCGATCTGGTAGTAATCCGCCGCGGGGCGCACACAGTCCCCCGAGAGGTTCATATAGGTCGTGGGCTTGACCAGGACGACCTTCTCTCCCTCGAGAAATCCGGTGCCGATGAGGCCGTGGAACTTGACGGTCTCCACCCGAATCTGCGCGCGCGAAGCGAGGGCATCCAGGGCCATGTAGCCCGTGTTGTGCCGCGTTCCCTCATATTTCTTTCCGGGATTGCCCAGTCCGACGATCATGAACATGGCGAATCACCTCCTGTAAAAACTAAATCTGCTGCAATCCGGGCATGCGCAGGCGCCCGGCGCGGGCAAAAACGGCCCGTCCCGGCGCAGCGGCAATTTCGGTCGGGGAAAAAACTCACCCCATGAAGATGTGTTCGTGCAGAAGCCCCTCCGCCTCGCAGATCTCCCCCTCGCGGTCGTGACAGGTGAAGAGGATGACCTGGCCCTCGTAGGTCAGCGTCAGGTACTTCAGGGCCGCCAGCAGGCGGTCCGCATCGTAGAAGGCAAAGCAGTCGTCCAGCAGGAGGGGCATGCTCTCCTCCGGCCAGAACAGCCGGACCGCGCCGATGCGCAGGGCCAGATACAGCTGCTCCACCGTGCCGCGCGAGAGCGAGTCCACATAGACGCGGCGGTATCCGTCCATCACCGAGGGGCGGCCGCTCTCGTCGTAGAGGAGCTGCGTGTAGCGCCCCTCCGTCAGGGCCGCGATGACTTTGGAAGCCTCCTCGTTCAGGGGCGCGCCGTAGCGGGAGCGAAGCTCCTCCGCCACCTGGCCGTAGACCTCCAGCACGCGGTCGCAGACCGCGATCTCCTCGCGGATCTTTTCGTTCTCGGAGAGTTTTCCGCGCACGCCGGCCAGTTCCATCTGGGCCGCCGCGGCCTCCTTCTCCCTGCGTTCCTGCTCCCAGACGCGGCGCTCCATCTCCGCGCGCCGGCTCTCCCAGGCCGACAGCTGCGTGCGCAGGGACACCACGCGGTCCGCCTGCGCGGCCGCCTTGGCCCGCAGATCGGAGACCTCGTCAAAGAGCTCCTCGTCCGCGCGAAGCCTCGCCGCGGTGTCGTCCGCGCCCTCCCGGGTGTAGCGCCTCTCTCCGGTCTGCTCCTCCAGGACGTCACGCACATAATCGTCCGCCATCCGGTAGGTCTCGGTCCGGGCGCGCCGCACCTCGAGATACCGGGAGCCCAGGAACAGGACCACGGCCCGGCCGAACAGCAGGAAAAACCCGAGATATTTTCCCGTCAGGAAGTAAAATTCTCCGATCAGAAAGACGGCCAGCATCAGATAATACAGGACATCCGACAGAAGGCCCAGGGTCTTCTCCGTCCCCTCTTCCCCGGCGTAGGGGCGGTGGGAGCGGCGCGTCGCGAGGGCGTTTTCGAACCGGTTCCGGGCGAGAGACGCGGCGGCCTTGTTCTCAAAGGGGCTCTCCGAGAGCTCCTCCTCCGCTGCGGACAGGCGCGCGGTCAGGTCCTCGTAGCGGGCGCGCTCCTGTGCGAAGTCCTGCGAAAGCCCCGTGCCTTCACTCTCTCCGGAGAGGTCTTCCTGGGTCCCGGTCAGGGCGAGGATCTTCTCCTCCAGGCGCTCCGCGTCCGTTCCGGAGAGCGGATTCAGTTTCCGCTCCAGGGCGCGGCGGCGCTTCCGGATCGCGTCCGAAGCGGCCGTCAGGCGCAGGCTCACGGCGCCCGTATCGCGGATGGCCCCGAAGTGATCCTGAAACGAGGTCAGGAGCGATTCGTCCGTCGCTCCGTGCCGAAGCTGTCCCACGGACAGCGTGTTGTCAAACAGGGCCGGCGTCAGGCCGGCGAGCAGGGCGGGCAGGTCCTTTTCCACGGAAAGATGTTCTCCGCCTTCCATGTCCGAGAGGCTGGCCTCCCCGGTCGAAAAGCTGCGGCGCAGCAGATACCGGCGGCCGCCGGCCTCGAACACCAGGGCCCCGCCGTAGACGGACGGGTCCTCCCACGGGAGGTAGCGGCTGTAGTCGTCGGAGCGCGCGGCGCGGCCGCGCTTTCTCTCCTGCCCGAAAAGCATACACCGCAAAAAGGCGTGCACCGTGGATTTGCCCGCCTCGTTCTCCCCCGAGAGGATGGTCACGTGGTCCCCGAAGCGGACCTCGCGGCCGGATAGCTTTCCGAACCCGTCGATGCGGGCGCTCACGAGCTTCATGCTCACTCCGTCCTCTGTGTCTCAAGCAGGGTTCGGACGCCCAGTTCCAGCGCCCTGCGGCTGATATCGTCGTTCTTTCCCTCAAAGGCGGCGATGTACCGGCCCAGCATGTCCTGCCGGTGGTCCTGCGCCAGGCCCTCGAGGTCCAGGTCCGCTCCGGTGGCGTCGGTCACCGATGCCACGCGGCCGATGCGGCGGATCTCGTCTTCGTCGAAGGTGATCTGCGGGTCGCGCACGCCGGTCAGCTTCACGTTGTAGTACAGCTCCGGCACGTGCCCGGCCAGTTCCTCCGCGGCCACGGTCTCCGCCTTCTGCGCGAGACTGCGGATCCGCTGCTCCACCGTGTAGGCGGTGTCGCGGGCCGTCACCGGGACCTCCAGGTCCACATAGGCGCCCGCGGCGGCCGGGCAGAAGCGCACGCGGCGCGTCCCCGTGCCCAGAATCACCTCGTAGTAGCCGTGGCGCCCCGTCTCCGTGTGGTCGAGGGGCTCCAGAGACCCGGGATTGAACAGGGGGCCGGGGCCCTCCGAGCGCTTGTGCAGATGCCCCAGGGCGACGTAATCGAAGCCGGCCTGGGAGAGCGCCTGCATGTCCATCGGCACGTGGCGGGCGTCGCCGCCGTGCGCCACCAGGATGTGCACGCCCTCGCGCTTTAAGGGGCGGCACCCGTCAAAGAGGGGCTCCGCGATCTCCTGGCGGTGATAGCTCCTCCCGTAAAAATATACGTCCGTGCCCGGGATGCGGGCATAGGCAAAGTTCTCCTGGCGGAAAAAGACGACGCGGGACGTCCACTTGTAGGTGGCGTAGGCAGATTCGGGCGTGATGAAGTCGTGGTTGCCGGCAATCAGCACCACGACGGTGTGCGAGAGCCGCGCAAAGACGGAATCCACCTCTTTGAGCTCCCGCAGCAGGGGCTGGTGGTGGAACAGGTCCCCGGAGATGACCAGGTAGTCCGCCTGCTGCCTCTCCGCCTCCTCCACGACTTCGATGAAGGTCCGGCGGATGGCCGCGGCACGCTCCTGTGCCCAGGGGGTCCCGGCGTCGGGCGCGGCGCCCAGATGTACGTCTGCCAGATGAAACAGTCTCACGCTACTCTCCCGCCGGAAGCTTCCTCCGGCAAAAGCGGCAGGGCCGCAGAAATCACAGTTCGCAGTTGCCGACCGTGCGCGGGAACGGGATGACGTCGCGGATGTTCCCCATTCCGGTCAGATACATGACGCAGCGCTCGAAGCCGAGGCCGAAGCCGGCGTGGCGGGCGGTGCCGTAGCGGCGCAGATCCAGATAGAACCCGTACTCCTCTTCCGAGAGGCCCAGCTCCCGCATGCGGGTGCTCAGCTTTTCCAGATCCTCTTCCCTCTGGGAGCCGCCGATGATCTCGCCGATGCCGGGCACCAGGCAGTCCATGGCTGCGACGGTCTTCCCGTCGGGGTTCTGCTTCATATAGAAGGCCTTGATCTCCTTCGGGTAGTCGGTCACGAAGACCGGGCGCTTGAAGATCTGCTCCGTGAGATAGCGCTCGTGCTCGGTCTGCAGATCGCAGCCCCAGTAGACCTTGTAGTCAAAGGCGTCGTTGTGGGCGGCCAGCAGTTTCACCGCCTCCGTGTAGGTGACGCGGCCGAACTCGGATTCCGCGACGTGGTGCAGGCGCTCCAGGAGCCCCTTGTCCACGAACTGGTTGAAGAAGGCCATCTCCTCCGGCGCATTCTCCAGCACATAGCGGATGATGTACTTGATCATGTCCTCCGCGGTCCGCATGTCGTCCTCGAGATCCGCGAAGGCCATCTCCGGCGCGATCATCCAGAACTCCGCCGCGTGGCGGGGGGTGTTGGAGTTTTCCGCGCGGAAGGTCGGCCCGAAGGTGTAGATGTTCTTGAACGCCATCGCGTACGTCTCTCCGTTGAGCTGTCCGGAGACCGTCAGGTTCGCGGGCTTGCCGAAGAAGTCCTTCGTGTAGTCCACGGCGCCGTCCTCCGTGCGCGGCACATCGGCCGGGTCGAAGGTGGTCACGCGGAACATCTCGCCGGCGCCCTCCGCGTCGCTCGAGGTGATGATGGGCGTGTGCACGTACACGAAGCCGCGCTCCTGGAAAAAGCGGTGGATCGCGTAGGCGATGAGGGAGCGCACGCGGAAGACGGCCTGGAAGGTATTGGTCCTCGGCCGCAGGTGGGAAATGGTGCGCAGGTATTCAAAGCTGTGGCGCTTCTTCTGCAGGGGGTAGTCCGGCGTGGAGGCGCCCTCCACCGTGACCTGTGCGGCCTGCACCTCGAAGGGCTGCTTGGCCTCGGGCGTGGCCACCAGGGTGCCGCGCACGATCACGGCCGAGCCCACCGACAGGTGGGAGATCTCCTGGAAATTGGCCAGGTCGTCGTGGTAGACGGCCTGCAGGGTGTTGAAGCAGGTGCCGTCCGAGATCACAAGAAAGCCGAAGGCTTTGGAATCGCGCACACTGCGGATCCAGCCGCCCACGGTGACTTCTTTCTCCAGGAAGTCTTCGGGTCTGTCAAAGAGTTCTCTTACCGACGTCAATTCCATCGCGCTTCTCCTTGTGGTTAGAACATAAGTATTCATTGTATTATAGCGCATCACGCCCGCGCTTTCAAGCGTCCGCGCCTGCTTTTGCCGTTCTGGCGCGCCGCGCAGATCCGGTCTTGCCCGGCAGACAGAGCGTCTCCCCGTCAAACCGGATATCCTTGTGCGATTTGCCCCAAATCGACCCGGTTTCAACTTTTTGTTTGTTGATATTTTACTTTTGCCGGATTCATGGTATAGTGATAGGGAAAATCCGGGACGTCTGCCCTCGCGCGCCGCGCGGCGGCGTCCCATGTACAGAAAAAGGGGGTCCGCGTATGATCAAGAAAGAGATGATCGCCATGCTCCTGGCCGGCGGCCAGGGCAGCCGCCTCGGCGTGCTCACGGCCAACATGGCCAAGCCCGCCGTCGCGTTCGGCGGAAAATACCGAATCATCGACTTTCCGCTCAGCAACTGCATCAACTCCGGCGTAGACACCGTCGGAGTCCTCACCCAGTACCAGCCGCTGCGCCTGAACGCGCACATCGGCGTCGGCGTTTCCTGGGACCTGGACCGCAACGAGGGCGGCGTCACCGTGCTGCCTCCATACGAGAAGAGCCAGAACACCGACTGGTACACCGGCACGGCCAACGCCATTTTCCAGAACCTGGCCTACATGGAGTCCTATCATCCGGATTACGTCCTCATCCTCTCCGGAGACCACATCTATAAGATGGACTACGAGCTCATGCTGGGCTACCACAAGGCCAAGGGCGCGGACGTCACCATCGCCACGATGGCCGTTCCCATGGAAGAGGCGCCGCGCTTCGGCATCGTCGTCACGGACGAAGAGTCCCGCATCACCGAGTTCCAGGAGAAGCCCGCCCAGCCCAAGAGCAATCTGGCCAGCATGGGCATCTACATCTTCAGCTGGAAGGCCCTGAAGGAGTCTCTGACCGCCCTGCAGGACGTGCCCGGCTGCGACTTCGGCAAGCACATCATCCCCTACTGCCACGAAAAGGGCGAGCGGATCTTCTCCTACGAGTTCTCCGGCTACTGGAAGGACGTGGGAACGCTCTCCTCTTACTGGGAAGCCAACATGGAGCTGGTGGACCTGGTGCCGGTCTTCAACCTCTATGAAGAGTTCTGGAAGATTTACACCCACTTCTCCGCCAAGCCGCCGCAGTACATCTCGGCCGAAGCCCATGTGGAGCGCAGCATCCTCGCGGAAGGCAGCGAGATCTACGGACAGGTCATACACTCCGTCATCGGCCCCAACGTCACCATCGGGAAGGGCGCCGTCGTCAGGGATTCCATCATCATGGAGGAGTGCGTCATCGAAGACGGAGCGCAGCTCGACCGCGTCATCCTCGCGGACGGCGCGCGCATCGGCGCGGGCAGCGTCGTCGGCACGGGCGACTACGCGGAAAGCACCTTCGACAAGAAGGTCTACGCCTCCGACCTCACCGTCATCGGCGAAGGCTCCGTCATTCCCGCCGGCGTGACCGTCGGCCGCAACGTCGCCATCTGGGGCGAAACTGAGCCGGCAGATTATCCGGACGGACGCCTCGAGAGCGGCGGACATGTGATCAAAGGAGGATCCAGAGCATGAAAGCGATCGGTATCGTCCTCGCAGGAGGCAATAACAAAAGAATGCGCGAGCTCTCCCGCAAGCGTGCCATCGCGGCAATGCCCATGGCCGGAAGCTACCGCGCCATCGACTTCGCCCTGAGCTCCCTCTCTGCTTCGCGCGTCAAGCGCGTGGCCGTGCTCACGCAGTACAACTCCCGCTCCCTGAACGAGCACCTGAGTTCCTCCAAGTGGTGGGACTTCGGGCGCAAGCAGGGCGGCCTGTACCTGTTCCCGCCCACCATCACCGCGGAATCCTCCGACTGGTACCGCGGTACGGCGGACTCGCTCTACCAGAACCTGGACTTCATCCGCGAGAGCCACGAGCCCTACGTCATCATCTGCTCCGGCGACGGCATCTACAAGCTGGACTTCAATGAAGTCCTCGCCTACCATGTGGACAAGGGCGCGGACATCACCGTGGTCTGCAAGGAAATGCCCGAGGGCACGGACGTCTCCCGCTTCGGCGTCGTGAAGACGGACGAGAACGACCGCATTCTCCAGATCGAGGAGAAGCCCGTACAGGCGGACGGCCGTCTGGTCTCCTGCGGCATCTACGTGATCCGCAGACGTCTGCTGATCGAGCTGATCGAGAAATGCGCGGAGGAGGACCGCTACGACTTCGTCTCTGACATCCTCATCCGCTACCGCACCGTGAAGAATATCTGCGCCTACCGCATGAAGTCCTACTGGAACTCCATCTCCACGGTGGATGCGTATTACAGGACCAACATGGACTTCCTGGATCCGGAAGTGCGCCGCCACTTCTTCAAGACCAATCCGGAAGTCTTCTCCCGCGTGTTCGACAACCCGCCCACCAAGTACAATCCGGGCTCGGTCGTGCGCGACAGCCTGCTGGCCAGCGGCTGCATCATCAACGGCACCGTGGAGCACTCCGTCCTCTTCAAGAAGTGCTACATCGGCAACGGAAGCGTCATCAAGAACAGCATCCTCCTCGATGACGTGTACATCGGAGACGGCGTCTACCTCGAGAACTGCATCGTGGACGGCCACTCCACGGTCCGCGCGGGCGAACACATTGTCGGACAGCCCGACAATATCCGCGTCGTCGCCGCGGAAGATCCCCGCATCTGATCACGCGCGGCCGATGAAGGAACTGCCGGATGGCACGTTCGAAGCCTCCGGCAGAACAGCTGAACAAAACGAACAGAGCGGTTCGCGCCGCAACATGACCCATACGGGGCGCCACACTGGCGCCCCGTTTTTTGAAAAGCCATGATCGAAGTCAAAATGATCCAAATCCCCGGCCTGCCCACGAAAAACCCGCGCAGGCTCTACGTCTCGCTCCCGCGGGACTACGATAAGACCGACGAGCGCTATCCCGTGGTCTATATGTTCGACGGCCACAACGTTTTTTATGACCGCCACGCCACCTACGGCAGGAGCTGGGGCATGCGCGCGTACCTGAACAGGGCGAAGCGCAGGTTCATCGTCGTGGGCGTGGAGTGCAACCCGGAGGGAAACGAGCGCCTCTCCGAGTACTCCCCCTGGGACTTCGACGCCTGGGACCTCGGCCTCATCGAGGGCCGCGGCCGGCAGACCATGGACTGGTTCGCCCATGTCCTCAAGCCGGAGATCGACGCGGGCTACCGCACTCTCCCGGACCGCGAGCACACCATGATCGCAGGGAGCTCCATGGGCGGCCTCATGGCCGTCTGGGCCGCAGTCGCGTACAACGGCGTCTACGGCAAGGCCGCGAGCCTCTCGCCCTGCCTCTTCCTGCACGAGGACCGCATCGCGGACCTGATCAAATCATCGTCTCTGCAGAAGCCCACCCGCATCTACATGGACTATGGCAGCGCAGAGACAGAGGAGCAGCCCGGAGACTGGGCCCTCATGTTCCGCACCGCCGCCCTCCTCTCCGAGGCCGGCGCCTACACCGCCGCGCGCGTCATCCAGGGCGCGCAGCACAACGAGGCCGCCTGGGAGAAGCGCATCCCCGTCTTTATGGACTTTCTTTGGGACGAGGGATAACGCTTTACACCGCGTGATCGCCGAGACTCCGGCACAGCGGCCGCTGCCTCTCCCACCATTCCCGCGAGGACTGCCATGACAGAGAAAATTCTTCAGACAGACAAAGGGACCGTTCATTACTGGAGTTCGACGGGACGCAGGCCCGGCGCGGACACCCTGTTTTTCCTGCACGGCCTGACCGCAGACCACACCATGTTCGAGGCGCAGACCGCCTACTTCGGCGAAGCATACGACCTCCTGGCCTGGGACGCTCCGGGACACGGAGCCTCCCGGCCGTTCGAGCCCTTCTCCTTCGAAGATGCGGCAAATTACATGCGGGACATTCTGGACGAGGCGGGCGCCGCACAGGTCATCCTGATCGGGCAGTCCCTCGGCGGATACTTCGCCCAGTCCTTCATCAAGCGCTTCCCGGAACGGGTGAAGGGATTTGTCTCCATCGGCAGCACCCCCTACGGGAGCGGCTACTACTCCGCGCTCGACGTCTGGATCGTGCGGCAGATCGAGTGGATGGCTGCCCTCTATCCCTTCGGCTTGCTGAAAAAGGCGATGGCAAAACAGGTCTCCGCGACGCAGGCGGGCTATGACAACATGATGCGCATGCTGGCGCCGTACGAAAAGCGCGAGCTCTGCCGTCTCATGGGGATCGGCTATGCCGGTTTTCTGGAGGACAACTGCGATCTCGACATCCCCTGCCCCGTGCTTCTTCTTCTGGGCGAAAAGGACCGCACCGGCAAGGTCCGCCAGTACGACCGGGTCTGGGCCAGGCGCACCGGCTTTCCCCTCTGCGTGATTCGCGGCGCCGCGCACAACGCCAACGTGGACCGGCCGGGCGCCGTCAATATGCGGATCCTGAGATTTGTTCAGGACCTCTGAGGCTTCTCCGCGTTCCATCCACCACATCAAAAAGGACGGTACGGCAATGGAAAAACAGCTGCTGGTTGACGAACTGCTCAAACTTTGGAAAAACTGCGCGGGCAACGCGGTCTCCGCGGACGACGCCCTGCCCGGCTGCGAGGGCCTCATCATGTACGAGGAGCCCATCTTCGGCGTCAGCAGCGCGCAGGACCCGATCTACGTGACCTTCCAACAGCCCGAGGTGGTCGGCCCGAACTTTATGCTCCCGGAGGAGTGGCTCCCGGGCGCCAGGTCCGTCGTGTCCTTCTTCCTGCCCTTCACGGAGCGGGTGCGAAGGAGCAACGTCGGAAACCCGGAGGAGACGTCTCCGGAGTGGCTGCACGCGCGCATCGAGGGCCAGAACTTCCTGGACGACTACACGCGGGCGATCGCGGACTGGTTCCGCGCCCGCGGCGCGCAGGCCTGCGTCCCTTCGATCGACGACCGCTTCGCTGTCAAACCCACCCCGCTCCCCGAAGGACATCCCAAGGGCGTCCACATCGCGAGCAACTGGTCCGAGCGCCACGTCGCCTACGCCTCCGGCCTTGGCACCTTCTGTCTGTCCCGCGGGCTGATCTCGGTCAAGGGCGTTGCGGGACGGTACGGCAGCGTCATCGTGACGGAGGACATCCCCGCAGACGAGCGCCCCTACACCGGCATCTACGATTACTGCATCATGTGCGGGGCCTGCGCGAGGTACTGCCCCGCCGGCGCCATCACCGTGGAAGGCGGGAAGAACCAGATTCTGTGCCGGCAGTGGGTGAGCGGCGTCACCCGCAGGCGCTACGACCCCCGCTACGGCTGCGGCAAGTGCCAGGTGGGCGTCCCCTGTGAACATCAGATCCCGAACCCGAAATTCAGCAAATCACTGTCCTGACAAGGAGATTCCAGCATGCCCGACTACAGCCTGCTCGCCAGACAGATCGAGGCCCTCGCGGAGGACTGCCCCGAAGAAGTGGCCCTGATGGCCAACGTCTCCGCCCTGCTCTGGGAGACCCTGCCGGACCTCAACTGGGCCGGCTTTTACCGCGTGCGCGGCGATGAACTCCTCCTCGGGCCGTTCCAGGGGAAGGTTGCCTGCGTGCGGATCGCCCGCGGGCGCGGCGTCTGCGGCACGGCCTGGGAGACGGACGCGACCCAGCTCGTGCCGGACGTCCACGCCTTCCCGGGCCACATCGCCTGCGACAGCGCTTCGCGCTCCGAGATCGTCGTGCCGCTGCACGGCGGCAGCGGAGGCGTGAAGGCGGTGCTGGACATCGACAGCCCCCTCCCAGCGCGCTTTTCGGATGAAGACAGGGCGGGCCTGGAGGACGCGGCCCGCGCCCTGGCGCGCTGCATCGTCTGGGCTTGACGCCGCGGCCGCGGTGTGGTATAGTATGCGGGCAGGTTCATCCAAGGGGCTTAGTTCAATGGCAGAACAGCGGTCTCCAAAACCGTCAATGTGAGTTCGACTCTTACAGCCCCTGCGCGCCGGCCCATTCGGGGCCGGCTTTTTCGTTTCCGGAAAACGCGCCGTCTTTCCGCCCGAACGCAGCGCCGAAACGACCGGGCTCCGGCTTTCGTGACCGAAAACATCTCCGAAATGGCGGGTTCTGCTTTTATGACCGCAGGCCGATGGCCGCCGCACCGCAGACCCCTGTTTATTCACTCCGCAGAAAAGGTGGCACCATGGACACGCCCCGCACCGTCTATTTCCATATCGACGTGAACTCCGCCTTCCTCTCCTGGGAATCCGTGCGCCGGCTCCGGGAGGGCAAGTCGGATCTTCGCCTCGTGCCCGCCATCGTAGGCGGAGACCAGTCCCGCCGCCACGGCATCGTCCTCGCCAAGTCCGTGCCGGCCAAGGCCTTCGGCATCGTCACCGGGGAACCTGTGGCCGCGGCCCTGCGCAAGTGCCCCACCCTCACGGTGGTGCCCGGCGATTACGACCTCTACATCCGCATGAGCGATGCCTTCATGGAGATCCTCCACCGCTACGCGCCCAAAGTGGAACCCTTCTCCATCGACGAGGCCTTCCTCGACATGACCGGGACCGACCTCCTCTACAAAGATCCGCTCACGGCAGCCGACCTGATCCGCGAGACCATCCGCGACGAGCTCGGCTTCACCGTCAACGTCGGCATCGCGGAAAACCGCATGCTCGCCAAGATGGCCAGCGATTTCACGAAGCCCGACCGCGTCCACACTCTGTGGCCGGACGAGATCGAGACCAAGATTTGGCCTCTCCCCGTGGAAGACCTCCTCTTCTGCGGCAGCTCCACCGCGGAGCGCCTCATCTCCCTGGGGCTGCGCACCATCGGCGACGTCGCCCGCACCCCCGAAGAGATCCTGGTGCGCCACCTCGGCAAGCACGGCAAGACCCTGCACGAGTACGCCAACGGGATCGACCGCAGTGACTGGTCCCGCGAGCCGGAGACCCGGTCCGTCAGCCATGAGACCACGATGCCCCGGGACGTCACCGACGCGGAGACGGCCCGGCTGATCCTCCTCTCCCTGACCGAGCGCGTGGCCGCACGCCTGCGCCGAAACGGCGACAAGGCCCGCCAGGTCTCCGCGTATCTCACCTACGCGGATTTCACCCGGCGCTCCCGCCAGGCCGCCCTGCCCGCGGCCACCGACGTGACCGAGGAGCTTTACGCCCAGACCGTGCGCCTCTTCGACCAGCTCTGGGATAAAAAAACGCCCATCCGTCTGATCGGGATGAGCGCGGGACAGCTGGGCGGGGACGACGGCTTCCGCCAGATGGACCTCTTTGACGGCGGCCGTCACGAGCGCCTCGAAAAACTGGACAAGGCCATCGATTCCATCCGCTCCCGCTACGGGCGCGGGTCCGTCACCCGGGCCTCGCTCCTGGGAAACGAGGTGTCCCTGCGAAAGCGCAGGGATGACGAGCAGCCGGGGGACAGTTCAGAGAGATCCTAATGCCTGTATCATCACCACGCAAAACAGCCGGGGCAGATGCCCCGGCCGTTTTGATTCCTGTCATTTTGGCGTGCGGCAGACGCCGCGCCGTAACCTTTTCGCATTCCCGCCGAAACTGCGGCAGACGCTGCGCCGGAAACGGTTTGCCCGGCCTGCCGCGCAGCCTTCTGCCCGCCTCGTCTTACAGCAGCGCCTCCGCGCCGCGGTAATCGAACACCGCCGCGTCCGCACCGCGGGAGAGCAGCTCTTCCGGCGTCAGCATCGACGCTACGCCGCAGATCTTTCCGGCTCCCGCGCGGAGCCCGGCCTCGATACCGGCCAGCGCGTCCTCAAAGAGCAGGCACTTCCCGATCGGCACGCCGATGGCCGCCGCCCCTCGCAGATAGATGTCCGGTGCCGGTTTGCCGGGGAAGGTCCCGTCGTTGTGGATGACGCGGTCCATCGTGAACCAGCGCGCGAGCGGGAGTTCCTCGAAGAAAAAGCGCACGTTCCCGTCAGCGGCGGCGGTGCCGATGGCGGCGGGGATTCCGCGCTTTGCCAGCAGATCCAGGAAGGCCTCCAGGCCGGGTGCGAGCACGAAGGCCCCGCTCTCCCGGGCCAGCCTCCGGTAAATGACTTCCTTCTCCTCCATGAGGGCGTGAAGCTCCTCCCCCTCCAGGTCCTCGCCCAGATAGTGGCGGACGGTCACGTCGCCGTTTACGCCGTGGACCCAGGTGTGGAACTCGCTCTCGTCCACGTCATGGCCCAGTTTGTCCCGCAGGAACACCTTCCACGCCTCCGTGTGGAAGGCCTCGTCGTAGACCATGGTCCCGTTGCAGTCGAATAATACGCCGCGGACCGCCCCGGGCGGGAGCGGTCTGCGGGTGCCGCGGCCGGAGTCGCCCCCGGCCGCAGCGGCCTCTCTTCTTTTCTCTGCGCGCATGCGCGGTATGCTCCTTACTCGATCTCCAGACGTCCGGCCGAAATGCGTCTGCCGCTCTTTCTGTCGAACAGCAGGACGTCGCTGCCGCTCACGACGATGCGGGTCTTCTGGCCGATCTGATAGGCCGTGCTGCCGAAGACCACGCCGGTGAGCAGGAAGCCGCCCACGCGGAGCTTCAGGGTGGACTCCATGCCGGTGGGCATGGCGCCGTAAATCGTGGCGTCCATCGCGCCCGCCGCGCCCTCTTCCGCGAGGTCGATCGCCTCGGGACGGAAGGCCAGAACCAGATCCTCGTTGGTCAGGACCGGCGTATCCTGCAGGCTGTAGTCCTCCTCTTCCACCTTCTGCACGTGGTACTGGAAGACCTCGTCCTTGTTGGACTTCTCCACCGCGCCCTTCTTCTGCAGGCGGGCCTTCTCGGCCTCCGCCTTTTCCGCGGCCTGGCGGTCTCTGTCCGCGAACCAGCTCTCCAGGTTCAGGGGCTCGTTGGGGATGAAGCGGGCCTTGCGGCCGTCCAGGATGGTCAGTTCCACGCCCTCGCCCTGCTGGCGTCCCTTCGCATCCACGAAGTTGATGGAGGGGTTGCCGACGAAGTCCGCCGCGAACAGGTTCTCGGGACGGTTATAGACCTTGAGGGGCGCCTCGTACTGCTGCAGGACGCCGTTGTTGATCAGGCAGATGCGGGTGGCCAGGGTCATGGCCTCCATCTGGTCATGGGTCACGTACACAAAGGTGGAGCCGGTCTCCACGTGCAGGCGCTGCAGCTCGTAGCGCATCTCCAGACGGAGCTTTGCGTCCAGGTTGGACAGAGGCTCATCCATGAAGAGCACCTGGGGCTCGGGCGCCAGGGTGCGAGCGATGGCCACACGCTGCTGCTGTCCGCCGGAGAGCTCCGCCGGGTAGCGGTCCATGAACAGGCCGATCTTGACGATGCGGGAGACGCGGCGCACGCGGGCGTCGATCTCTTCCGGCGTCAGCTTGCGGACGCTCTTTACGACCTGTCCGTCGCTGCCGACGACCTGATACTCTTCATTCAGGCTCTGGCCCTTGGCCTTGTAGCTGTCGCGGATGCCTTCCAGCTTCTTCTCAAGCTCCGCAGCCTTCGCGGCACCGGCCGCGGCCGGGTCGGAGGCCTCGTGGATCTTCAGGTTGAACAGTTCCTTGGCCGTGAACATCGACAGCGTAAAGGCGTCGATCAGCTTGATGTAGGCGCGCTTCGCGTCCAGCTTGCCGTCCTTGTCGCGGCAGCTTTCCACTTCCTCACGCACCTTCTTGCCGTTGGAGACGGCGCGCAGAAGGTCTCCGGTCTGCTTTGCGGTCACGTCCACGTTGGGCATTTCCTCGTGCACGTTCTTCAGGCCGAAGGAGATATTCTGGAACACGGTCATGTTGGGCCACAGGGCGTAGTTCTGGAACAGGAAGCCCACTTTTCTCTTGTTGGCGGGGACGTTCACTCCCGCCGCGGAATCGAAGACCACGCGGTCTCCGATCTTGATCTGTCCCTCGGTCGGGGTCTCCAGACCGGCGATCATGCGAAGGATCGTGGTCTTGCCGCAGCCGGACGGTCCCAGCAGGGTAATAAAGGAGTTGTCCGGAATATCGAGGGAGACATTGTCCACGCCGAAGAAATTGCCCCAGCGCTTCGTGATGTTCCGTAATGTGATCTCAGGCATGGTCGGTTATCCTCCAATTCCGCTGTCCAGGGATGCGCCCGTCAGCTTGTTCACCACAGTGTTGAAGATGAGAATGGTCGCGATCAGGATCAGGTTGATGGCACTTGAGAATGCGTACAGACCCATCTCGTCGAAGTAGTCGAGGGACGTCGAGAGGATGAAGCCCTGCGTACACAGAAGCAGGAACAGGGACAGCTCTCTCAGACACGTCATGAACGGCAGCATGAAGCCGCTGATGATCGAACTCTTCTGGATCGGGATGATGATGCGCACCATCCGTTTCCACCATGGCACATCCTGGATGATGGCCGCCTCCTCCAGTTCTCCGGACAGCTGCAGCATGGAGTTTAAGGAGGCGCGGCTCGCGAACGGGATGTACTTGACGACACCGGCGATCACGAGCAGGGTGTAGGTGTTGAACAGGTTCAGGTGCTTGTTCGAGAACAGCACGTAGAAGGCGGCGCCGACGGCAATGGACGGCATCAGGTACGGCAGGAAGGCCATGTTGTTCACGTAGTTCGCGAACTTGGACCGGCGGTTCTTGGAGACCGCATAGCCGATCAGGGTGCCGATGGTGCCGGCGATCAGGGCGCAGAGCACGGCCACGAGGATGGTGCCCTTGAAGGCGCGCCAGATCATCGGGTTGTAGAGAACGCCCTGCTGGCCGTACATGCCGTTTTCGGTGATATTCTCATGCGTTATCCACCACTTGGTGGTGAGCGCCGAGAAGTCGCCGGTGTAGAGGAAGCTGTAGTCGCCGGGGTTCGGCAGGAAGGTCTCCAGAGCGAACATGCAGATCGGCCAGATGCTGGTGAAGAACGTGAGCACAATGAAGATCACGCCGATCACGTACTTGCCGGCCTTGCCCAGGTTGATCTTCGAGAGCTGGCCGCTCTTGCCGGTGACCGTGGTGTAGTTTTTCCGGCTCTTCAGGCCGGCCTGGTTGATTCCCAGGATCAGGATGCCGAAGAGCATCATGATGATGGCCAGGATGGACGCCTCACCGGTGCGGCTCGCGTTCATCGAGATGTACTTGGTCGAGAGCGTCGTGAGCTTTAAGTAATGCGGCACGGGGTAGGAACCCATGGCGCTGCCGAACACGAGCAGGATGGTCGAGAGGATGGCCGGCCGGATCATCGGAAGGGTGATCCGGAACATGATCTTGTGCTTGGGCGTATCCAGGATCGTGGCCGCCTCCTCCAGGTTCGCATCCATGTTTTTGAAGATGCCGCCGATCAGGATGTAGGCGAACGGAGCGTAGTGCAGGCCCAGCACCATGGCGCTGGGGAAGAGGCCCTGGCAGAACCACTTGGGCATGCATATGCCGAAGAGCGATGCCAGCAGGCCGTCCGCCGTTCCCGTGACGGCGTTGGAGTTGAACATATTCTGCCACACGACGGCCAGCGTCCACTGCGGCATGATATACGGGAAAATAAAAATCGAGCTTAAGTATTTTCTGAATTTCAGGTTGGTCCTGGTCACCAGGAACGCAAAGAAGCCGCCGTAAAGGATGGCGATGACGCAGGTCAGGAACGAAAGCTCCACCGTGGTCCACAGCGGACGCCACAGGTTGGCCTTGGCCAGTTTTCCGGTGAAGAGGTCGATGTAGTTGACCAGCGTATAGCCGTCGACCTTCTTGCTCAGCTGCGCATCGATGGTGCCGGGGTGGACCAGGATGGTGTCCCGCACGATGGCGACGATCGGCATGACGGTCGTAAACGTCAGAATGATGCCGAAGATCAGAAGGATGACGTTATGCGGCTTCGCAAAGAACGTCTTCACTTTGTTTCCAAACGTATTATTCATACACACTCCCCTCAAGGATTTCCCATTGATAAGGGACGGGCGCTGCGGTCAAAAGCCTGCAGCGCCCGCGAATCGATCCGTACTGACTTGATCATCCGGAGCGGTCACGCCCGGATCGATCAATGGCCGTACTTGTCCAGAAGCTCGATCCAACTGCCGACCGTGAAGGCCACGCTCGCGCAGTATTCCGGATCCTCGAGGACCAGATGTCCGTTGTTGACCCACCAGTCATAGCCGCGGTCATTCTTCGCGTCAAACTTAACGGTGGTGCCATCCTCGGCCATGCCGCCCTTGCTGTGCTGATACTTCTCTTCGGTAGCAGCCGCGACAGTCGGGTTGGCGGAGTAGCCGCCCATATCCTTGCCCCAGGCGGAGAAGCCGTCGGCGGTGCAGGTCATGTAGGCGATGAACGCGCAGGCGGTCCAGGGCAGAGGGCTGTTCTTGGTCAGGAACAGGTAATGGCAGTAGCCGTAGCCGCCGATGCCCTCGTAGCCATCCTGGTACGCCGCGACCTTGATGTTGTTCACGGACACGGAAGCGGACTCCTGCACGGAGCGGAGCTTGGAGTACACGATCAGGCCGGCCTGGTCGGTCGCGGACTGGTCAACAAGGATGTTGCAGATCGGGCCGTCATCGGTCTCAGCCTGATAGCTGCCGACCCACAGCTTGATCCACGCCAGGGCGTACTTGCCGTTCTCGCCGAGGCCGAAGTCTTCCGCGTCGGTCTCCACGGAGGCGATGACGGGATCGATGTAGGCCTTCTGGGTGGCATCCAGCTTGTCGTAGGCTTCCTTCAGGTAGCCGGCGTAGGTGTCTTCCGTCAGCATGTACAGGAAGTTCTTGCCGACGATCTCGGAGTCGATATCCATGAACAGGGTGTGCTGTCCGTCAGCCACGAAATCCCAGCAGTTGGTGTACTGCTTGGAGCCGGTGCTGTTGTACATGAAGACCTTGTTCAGGGTCTGCAGCGGAAGAAATCCCTTGTAATCCGCAGCGGTGGTCTTGTTGGCATCGGCCCAGTCCTTCGGGATGAAGGTCTTGAGGACGCCGGTGTCGACCATCTTGGACTGGATCTGGTTGCCGTCCTGGATCAGCACGACGGCGAACGTGCCCTCGCTCTTCTTGGAGTCGGAGGTGAGCTGGTCGAAGATCTTGTTGTTCTTCGGCTGCTGCCACTCGAAGGGCA
>JAFRUR010000093.1 GCA_017438775.1 Lachnospiraceae bacterium
GAGAATTTCCAGGCAGCTACATGGGAGCAAGGGGCGAAGCTTCCGTAGCTGACGGAAATCTCTCCGCCGTCTTAGGCCTTTGATATCGCAGCATTCATGAAACAACCCTGTCTGCGTGGCAGAGTGTTCTTGTAAATGCAAAGAAACCGTGGTAGGATAAGGACGGAAAAACAGGAGGGTTATGAGTATGATCACGATCGATGAATCTCTTTATCTTCTTGATACGGAGCACACGACGTATGCGTTTCGCGTAACGGAGACGGGGCATTTGGAGCACCTGCACTACGGCGGGCGGCTGTCGGTGCAGGAGACCGAGGCGCTCACGGAAAAGCGGGCGTTCCCGTCCGGAAACCTGATTTCGCTCGATGCGGAGCACCCCGCGGTGACCTTGGAGGACATGTGTCTGGAGTTTTCCTCCTACGGCAAGGGCGACATCCGGGAGCCGTTTCTGGAGGTGGTGCACGCGGACGGGAGCTTCACCTCGGACTTTCGCTTTGAAAAAGCGGAGGTGGTGAAAAATCTGCCGGAGTGGGATGGCCTGCCGGCCGCGTACGATGACAACGGGACCGAAAGCCTGCTGGTCACTCTGAAGGACAAGGAATACGGCCTGACGCTGGAGCTGGCCTACACGGTGTTTGAGGCGTGCGACGTGATCACCCGGAGATGCCGGCTGATCAACGAATCGGAGCAGCCCGCGCAGGTGAAAAGGCTCCTTTCCGCGCAGCTGGACATGGACCGGGCGGACCTGGTCATCACCTGTTTCCGGGGCGCGTGGGCGCGGGAGATGGAGCGGGTGAATGTGCCGGTGGCCGCGGGAAAGTTTGTGAACGCGTCGTATACCGGGTCCTCCTCCAACCGCGCCAATCCGTTCGTGATGCTGCATCCGCAGGAGACGACGGAAGAAACCGGCGAGTGCTATGGCCTGAACCTGATCTACAGCGGCAATCACTATGAGGCGCTGGAAGTGAATGCCTTCGGAAAGTCGCGCTTCGTATCGGGCGTGAACCCTCAGTCGTTCTCGTGGGAGCTTGCGGCAGGGGAATCGCTCGCCTCGCCCGAGGCCGTGCTTACCTGGTCACGGGACGGGTACACCGGCATGAGCCTTCAGATGCACGACTTTGTGCGCCGGCATATCGTGCGCGGCACCTGGCGCGACCGCATCCGGCCGGTGCTCTTAAACAGCTGGGAGGCCAGCTATTTTGACATTAATGAGAGTAAGCTCCTGAAGCTGGCGAAGGCCGGGAAGGACCTGGGCATCGAGCTGTTCGTCATGGATGACGGCTGGTTTGGCGAAAGAAACGACGACACCTCCTCCCTCGGCGACTGGGAAGTGAACCGGAAGAAGCTGCCGAACGGCCTGGCCGGTCTGTCTAATAAAATCCATGACATGGGGCTGTCCTTCGGCATCTGGGTGGAGCCGGAGATGGTGAACGTCAAAAGCCGCCTGTATGAAGCGCATCCGGACTGGGTGATGGCCATCCCCGGAAAGCCCCACTCCGAGGGGAGAAATCAGCGGGTGCTGGACCTGGCCAATCCGACCGTGCAGGACTGGATGATCGAAACGATGGGCGAGGTGTTTTCCTCGGCGCGCATCGAATATGTCAAGTGGGACATGAACCGGATTTTCTCGGACATCTACTCGCCGTATCTGCCGCCGGCGCGTCAGGGGGAGACGGCGCATCGCTACATGCTGGGCCTGTACCGGGTGATGCGCGCGCTGACCACGCGCTTCCCGGACATTCTCTTTGAGGGATGCGCGGCGGGCGGCAACCGCTTTGACTTAGGAATTCTGTCCTTTTTCCCGCAGATCTGGGCGAGCGACAACACGGACGCGTTTTGCCGGACGCACATCCAGGAGGGGTACAGCTACGGGTATCCCATGTCCACAGTTTCGGCCCATGTGTCCTCGTGCCCGAACCATCAGACGCTGCGCACGACGCCGCTGACCACCCGCTACGCGGTGGCCTCGTTTGGCGTGCTGGGCTACGAGTGCAATTTCTGCGACCTGAAGCAGGAAGAAAAGCAGGCGATCAAACAGCAGATCGAAACGTACAAGGAATGGAGAGAGGTTCTGCAGACGGGCGATTTCTACCGGGGGCATTACACGGACCTTGGCGCGCTGGGCTCCAGCCGCCCGGCCAGCATGCGTGGCGGCGCCTTCGGGCGGGCCGTGGTGCACGAGTGGACCTGCGTATCGAAGGATAAGAGCGCGGCCGTGGGCCTGTACC
>JAFRUR010000094.1 GCA_017438775.1 Lachnospiraceae bacterium
AAGGTGGCCGCATCCGCGGCCACCACCACGAGGCGCGCGAAGACGTTGTCGGTGTAGTTGCCGTATTCCACAAAATACGGGGAGAAGGTCACGACCTCTTCTCCGGGATCCACCAGGGTGCGAAGAATCACGTTGAGACCGCTCGCGGCGCCCACCGTCATCAGGATGTGCTGCTCCGTGTAGCCCGTGCCGAACCGGCTGTTCAGGTTCTCCGCAACGGCGCGGCGCACGTCGGCAAAGCCCGCGTTGGGCATATAGCCGTGGATCAGCAGGGGATCCTCCGTGTCCAGGACCTCACGGATGGCCGCCTCCACGCCCGCGGGCGCGGGGACGGAGGGGTTGCCCAGGGAGAAGTCGTAGACGTTCTCGGGGCCGACCTCGGCCGCCATGCGGCGGCCTTCCTCAAACATGGCGCGGATGGCGGAGCCTCCCGTCACCAGCGGTTTCATTTTCTGAGCGATCATGCGGTTTTCCTCCACATCGTTTTTTTGCTGCGGCATCCCGCGCGCCAGTCCCGGGGACGGCGCGCCGGCGTCACGGAAAGACCTGAAATCTGCAGAACAGGAAGGACCGGCACCGGCCGTCAGACGGTCTGATGCCCCTTGTCGATGATGACCTGCACCACGCTGTCCACGACCTCGCGGCACAGGGAGTTGGACATGGCCTCGGCCATCACGCGCACCAGCGGCTCCGTGCCGGAGAGGCGCACCAGGAGGCGGCCGTCATCGCCGAGCTTTGCTTCCGCGGCCCTGATCGCGGCCTGCACGTCCGGATCGGCCATCGCGGCCTTCTGGTCCTTCACGCGCACGTTCTTGAGAAGCTGCGGATAGATCTTCACAGGCTCGCAGAGCTTCGAGAGAGGCATCTTCTTCTCCAGCATGACCTCCATGATCTTGAGGGAGGTCAGGATGCCGTCTCCGGTGGAGGCGTACTTGCTGAAGATGATGTGGCCGGACTGCTCTCCGCCCAGCCTGTGCCCGTTCTGGGTCATGTTCTCGTAGACGAAGCGGTCTCCCACCTGCGTCTTTTCGTACTGGATGCCGGCCTCGTCCAGGGCCTTGAACAGGCCGAGGTTGCTCATGACGGTGGCCACCACGGTGTTGGTCTCGAGCTGTCCGCGCTCCTTCAGGTAGGTGCCGCAGACATACATGATGAGGTCTCCGTCGACCACCTTGCCGTTCTCGTCCACGGCGATGCAGCGGTCTGCGTCTCCGTCGTAGGCGAAGCCCACGTCCAGTCCCTCGTCCAGGACGAACTTCTGCAGTTCCCCGATGTGGGTCGAGCCGCAGTCCTCGTTGATGTTGGTGCCGTCGGGCTCCGCATGGATGACGAAGGTCTTCGCGCCGAGGGCGTCAAACACGTTTTTCGCGATCGCGTGCGCGCTGCCGTTGGAGCAGTCCAGGCCGACGCGCATGCCCTTGAAGGAACGCGTGGCCAGCGAGATCAGGTAACCGACGTAACGGTTGCGGCCCATGGCATAATCCACGGTGCGGCCGATGTCCTCGCGCTTCGCAAAGGGGATCTCTCCGGCGCGGCCGTCCAGATAGGCCTCGATCTTTTCCGTGACGGAATCCTCCAGTTTTTCCCCGCGGCCGTTGATGACCTTCAGGCCGTTGTCGTAGAAGGGGTTGTGGCTGGCCGAGATCATGATGCCGCAGTCAAAATCCTCCGTGCGGACGACGTAGGCGACGCTCGGGGTCGTGGTCACGTGCAGCAGGAAGGCGTCCGCCCCGCTGGAGGTGAGGCCCGCCGCAAGGGCGTACTCAAACATGTAGCTGGAGCGGCGCGTGTCCTTGCCGATGACGACGCGGGCCTTGTGCTCGCGGCCGTAATACCAGCCCAGGAAGCGCCCCACCTGGAAGGCGTGCTCCACCGTGAGGACGACGTTGGCCTCCCCGCGGAAGCCGTCGGTGCCGAAATATTTACCCATCTCTTGTCCTTTCACTCAGTACGGGCCCGCAGAAACGCAGGCCCGGTCATTCTGCAGCCCCGGAAAGCCGCGGGACCCGGAGCGTGCTCCGGCCGCGCGGGGCGGATATACAGGAAAACGAGGGCTTTACCCCTCGAGTTCCTCCAGGAAGCGCCCGAGGGCGTCCTGCCACGGCGGCAGACGGTCGAAGCCGTTTGCCGTCAGTTTTTCCTTGCTCATCCGGCTGTTGTGCGGGCGCTTTGCCGCGGTCGGATACTGGTCGCTGGTGACGGGCTTTATGCGGGCCGGAAGATTCGCGCGGCGCATGATCTCGCAGGTGAAATCGTACCAGCTGCAGAAGCCCTCGTTGGTCGCGTGATAGCGGCCGTAGTGCTCCGTCACGATCATGTCCGCAAAGAGGCGCGCGAGGTCTCGGGTGTAGGTCGGGGACCCGATCTGGTCCGCCACCACGGAGATCTCCTCCTTTTCCGCGCCCAGACGCAGCATCGTCTTCACGAAGTTTTTCCCGCGCACACCGAAGATCCACGCGATGCGCACGATGAAGAATTTCTCCACCAGGCGCTCCACGGCCATCTCGCCCTCGCACTTGGTCGCGCCGTACACGCTTAAGGGGTGGCGGGCATCGTCCGGCTCCCAGGGGCGGGTGCCCTCGCCGTCAAATACGTAGTCCGTGCTGATGTACATCATCCTGCAGCCGGCCGCCGCGCAGGCGCGGGCCACGTTCTCCGTGCCCCCGGCGTTGATGGCGCGGCAGAGATCCTCGTTGGATTCCGCGGCGTCCACGGCCGTGTAGGCGGCGCAGTGGATGACGGCCTCCGGGGCCGCCTCCGTGATGACGCGCATCGTCTCCTCCGGGTTCGTGATATCCATTTCGGCAATATCGACGGGAAGGACCTCGTGGCCGCGGCCGGTGAGTTCCTCCACCACGTCGCTGCCCAGCTGTCCCGCCGCGCCGGTCACCATGATTCTCATAGCTGTATCTCCCATTTCCGCGGGAGCGGGCCGCGCCTTACGCGAGCCGCTCTCCGTACATCTTCTCAAAGTAGTTCTGATACTCTCCGCTGACGATCCTCTCCCACCACTCGCGGTTGTCCAGGTACCACTGGATGGTCTGGGCGATGCCGGTGTCGAAGTTGTACTCGGGGACCCAGCCGAGCTCGGTCTCGATCTTCTCCGGATCGATCGCGTAGCGCATGTCGTGGCCGGGGCGGTCCGTCACGAAGTGGATCAGGCTCTCGGGCTTGTCCAGGGCGCGCAGGATGGTCTTCACGACCTCGAGGTTCGTGCGCTCGTTGTGGCCGCCGATGTTGTAGACCTCTCCGACGCGGCCATTTCTCACGATCAGGTCGATGGCGACGCAGTGGTCGTGCACGTGCAGCCAGTCGCGGACGTTCTCGCCCGTGCCGTAGACCGGAAGGGCCTCATCGGCCAGCGCGCGGCTGATCATGAGCGGGATGAGCTTCTCCGGGAACTGGTAGGGGCCGTAGTTGTTGGAGCAGCGCGAGATCGTGACCGGCAGCCCGAAGGTGCGGTGATACGCCATGACGAACAGGTCCGCGCCGGCCTTGCTGGAGGAGTACGGGCTGGAGGTGTGCAGAGGCGTTGTCTCCGTGAAGAACAGGTCCGGGCGGTCCAGAGGAAGGTCTCCGTAGACCTCGTCCGTGGACACCTGGTGATAGCGCTTCACGCCGACGGCCTTCGCGGCGTCCATCAGGGTCGTGGTGCCGAGCACGTTGCTGCGCACGAAGAGGCCGGGGTCCTTGACGGAGCGGTCCACATGGCTCTCGGCCGCGAAATTGATGACGACGTCAAACTTCTCCTTCTCGAACAGGTCCATGATGAAGGGGCGGTCGGCGATGTCGCCGCGGACGAAGCTGTAGTTGGGCTTCCCCTCCAGGTCCTTGAGGCTCTCAAGGTTTCCGGCGTAGGTCAGAAGGTCCAGGTTGACGAACTGATCTTCCGGGTACTTGTTCACAACGTAGTGCATGTAGTTGGCGCCGATAAAGCCGGCACCTCCGGTGACGAGAAACTTCATGCTGCTCTCCTTTTTCTGTTTGGCTGTGATTCGTTTTTATCCGAAACGGGGGGCGCGCCCCGCGTCAGCGGTCGATGTACTTGCCGTCCAGGACGTCGCGCAGATAGGCGCCGTACTCGTTCTTTTTGTGAATCTCCCAGGCTTTCTCGAGCTCCTCGCGGGTGATCCAGCCGTTCTTGTAGCCGATCTCCTCGAGACAGGCAATCTTGCGGTGCTGGTGGGTCTCCACCGTGCGCACGAAGTTGGTCGCGTCCACCAGGGATTCGTGGGTGCCGGTGTCCAGCCAGGTGAAGCCCTGTCCCAGGAGCTCCACGTTGAGTTCTCCGTTCTCCAGGTAGATTCGGTTGAGGTCCGTGATCTCGAGCTCTCCGCGGGCGGAGGGCTTTAAGTTCTTCGCGTATTCCACGACGCGGTTGTCGTAGAAGTACAGGCCGGTCACGCAGTAGTTGGACTTGGGTTTCTGCGGCTTCTCCTCGATGGAGACGGCGCGTCCCTCTTTATCGAATTCCACGATGCCGAAGCGCTCGGGATCGTCCACGTAATAGCCGAAGACCGTGGCGCCCTTCTCCTGGGCCGCCGCGCGCAGCAGGCGCTTCTTCAGGCCGTGGCCGTGGAAGATGTTGTCTCCCAGCACCATGGCCACGCGGTCCTCTCCGATGAAGTCCGCCCCGATGATGAAGGCCTGGGCCAGGCCGTCCGGACTGGGCTGCACTGCATAGGAAAGACGGGCGCCGAAGGGGCTTCCGTCACCCAGAAGTTCCTGGAAGCGCGGCGTGTCCTGCGGCGTGGAGATGATGAGGATGTCCCGGATCCCGGCGTTCATGAGCACCGAGAGCGGGTAATAGATCATGGGTTTGTCATAGATGGGCAAAAGCTGCTTGCTGGTGACTTTGGTGAGAGGATACAGACGCGTGCCGCTCCCGCCGGCAAGAATGATTCCCTTCATGGTTCTCCTCCTGTGTGATGCCGTTGACATGACCCGCACGGCCATGTGCAGGCACAGACTAACTCGTATACAGTATACAAAAAAATGGCGTGAAATGCAACCTGTACCCGTCGCCACAAGACGCCCGGAAGAGCCGGAAACCGCGGAATCAAGCAGGGGGTTGCAGTTTTGTAACATTTCTGTTAGAATTAGTATGGAGTTTTATGTAAAGGAAGGACAGGCCATGTGGATCGCTGACCGATGGACCGAGTATCGGGTGCTGGACGCCTCCCGCGGAGAGAAGCTGGAGCGCTGGGGAAACTATACCCTGGTGCGCCCGGATCCGCAGGTCATCTGGCAGACACCGCAGAAGCATCCGGGCTGGAAAAAGCCCCACGGCCACTATCACCGCAGCGAAAAGGGCGGCGGACAGTGGGAGCTTTTCGGCCTCCCCGAGCAGTGGGATATCTCCTACGCCCCCCTGGACCTCACCTTCCGCTTAAAGCCTTTCTCCTTCAAGCACACCGGCCTCTTCCCGGAGCAGGCCGTCAACTGGGACTGGATGGCGGAGAAGATCCGCCGCGCGAAAAAAGCCGGCCGCGAAGTGAAGGTCCTCAACCTCTTCGCCTACACCGGCGGGGCCACCCTGGCATGTGCCCGGGCCGGCGCCTCCGTGGTCCATGTGGACGCCTCCAAAGGCATGACCGGCTGGGCAAGGGAAAACGCCGCCGTCTCCGGTCTGGAGTCCGCCCCGGTCCGCTGGCTCGTGGACGACTGCCAGAAGTTCGTGGAGCGTGAGATCCGCCGCGGCAACACCTACGACGGCATCGTCATGGACCCGCCCTCCTACGGGCGCGGCCCAAAGGGAGAGATCTGGAAGCTCGAGGACGCGGTCTATCCGCTGCTCTCCTCCTGCGCCGCCCTCCTCTCGGACGACCCGCTGTTTTTCCTGATCAACGCCTACACCACCGGCCTTTCCGCCAGCGTCCTCTCCTACATGCTGGGGACTCTCCTGCCGCCGCGCTTTGACGGCCGGGTCTCGGCCTCGGAGATCGGCCTCCCTGTGGAAAGCACCGGCCTCGTCCTTCCCTGCGGAAGCTCGGGGCGCTGGGAAAAAGAAGACTGACCGACCACGGTTCGCATACAAATACACCGAAAGGATAAGCGCCCGCCCCATAGGGGCAGGGCACCGGATCCCCAGATGAAACGCTTCAGAATCGTCATCCTCTGCGTTCTGCTCGCGCTCCTCGTCGCCGTCCTTGCCGGCGCGGGGTTCGTTCTGATGGAACAGCACAGGGGAGAAATGCAGGCCGCTCAGATCGTGGCCGCGCCGGACACCGACGCCGCGCCCGAGACGACCGCGCCCGCGCAGCCTGCGCCGGAAACCACGGCCGCGCCCGAGACGACGGAGGCTGTTCCCGAGACCACGGAGGCCGTGCCCGAGACCAGCCCGGAAGAAACCTACCTGGTCACGCACCTCACGCCGCTCTCCGAGCGCATGATCGACCTGGACAAGGCCATGGACGAGGCCGCCTTTGAGGGCCGTGCCGTCGTCACCTCCTCGGAGTACCTGAACATCCGCAGAGAGCCCAGTTCCGACAGTCCCGTGATCGGCAAGATCTACCGCGGCTGCATCGCCAACGTTCTCCAGAAGGGCGAGGAATACACGAAGATCTCCTCCGGCAGCGTGACCGGGTGGGTCTCCAACAAGTACGTCGCCTTCGGCCGCAAGGCCCGCGATTTCTCCGTGGAGAACGGCGTCTACATCGCCGTCGTGAAGGCTGACAACCTGAACATGCGCGAGGCCCCCGACGCCTCGTCCACCATCCTCTCCACCGTGAACGCCGGAGACGAATTCATCGTCGACAAGATCCTGGACGGCTGGGTGCGCATCTCCTACACCTCCGCCATCGACGGCTACCTGTCCCGCGACTACGTCGACGTCGGGCTGAACCTCGGCAAGGCCGTCTCCGTGGAAGAAGAAAAGGCCCGCCTGACCGCCTACCAGAACAAGGCGGAGGAGCGCCAGTCCATCGCGGAATCGATCGAAGAATCGAGCCGCGTGGCGGCCAGCATCGAAGCCAGCATCGCGCAGAGCAAGGCCGAGAGCAAAGCCGCCGCGTCCCGCGCCGCCAGCCTCGCCGCCGCAGCCACCACCAAGGCGCCCACGACCACCACGGCCCCCTCTTTGGGCGGTTCCTCCGGCGGGAGCGGTTCCTCACAGACAGGAGACACGTCCAATGTGGACGACGAGACCCTCTTTGCCGCCCTGATCTACCGTGAGGCCGGCAGCAATTACAGAAACTGTCTGGCCGTGGCCATCTCCATCATGAACCGCGTGCGCTCGCCCCGCTATCCCAACACCCTGCGGGACGTCATCTACCAGAAGGGCCAGTTCTCCCCCATCCGCGCCGGCACCGTGGATAAGGAGATCGCCAGCGGCAAGAACATCAAAGAGGGCTCCGGCCCCCGCCGCGCCGCGCGCGATGCCATGAACGGGGAGACCAGGCTCGACGGCGAGGAGTTCCCTTATCCGGAGTTCGTGGCCGACTGGCTCGCGGAGCAGAACCCGCAGAAGTACGCTCCCTACGTCATCATCGGAGACAACGCGTTCTACCACCTCAAATAAACCCATCGACAAAAGCAGGGCACTTCCGAAACGAAACTTCCGAAACGAAGGGTGCCCTGCTTTTTTTGTGCGCGGAACATATGCCGCAGCCAAACCGTTCCCTGAAGGCGATTCCCGCACGTTCTAAAGGACAGGTGCCCGCAGGCGCCGCAGGGGGCCGCGCTCACCCCGCCCTGCCCGGGCGCGAAAAAGCGGCGCCCGGTCTCCCGGACGCCGCTCCTTGCATTTTCTTCTGCTCTGCTCCCGGCGGAAACTCTTCCGCCCCGCAGAACTGTCTCGCTTACTTGCCGTTCTTGTTGCGCAGGATCCTCACGCCGCGCTTCGCCACGTACGGCAGGATGGCCTTGAGCTTGCCCTCTTCCGCCGTGAACATGCGGGTGTTCTCCGGGATGTCGCGGCGCAGATGGATCGCGTCGAACTCGCAGCGGGTGGTGCACAGACCGCAGCCGATGCAGCGGTTGGTGTCCACCACGGTCTGACCGCACTTCAGGCAGCGGTTCGCTTCCGCCCTGACCTGCTCCTCCGTAAGAGGCAGGCGCAGATCTTCGTAGGTGTGCGCCGCATCGCCGGGTTTAAAGCCGGGGGCCTGGCGGGGAGAATTGTCGTAGCTCTCCACGCGGATGTCGTCGCGATCCAGCTCGATGAACTCGCGCAGGTCGCGGCCCAGCGTCAGGCTCTGGCCCGGATGCACGTAGCGGCGAATGGAGACCATGCCCTCGCGGCCGTCCGCGATGGCGTCGATGGCGAACTTCGCGCCGTGGAAGATATCGCCGCCCACGAAGACGTCGGGCTCCGCGGTCTGCAGGGTGACCGGATCCGCAACGGCCGTGCCGTTCGGACGGATCTCGACCCGGCTGCCCTTCAGCAGGTCGCCCCAGACCGGCGCCTGGCCGATGGACATGAGCACGTGGCTGCACTCCACCGTCTTCGTCTCCGACTCGTCATAGACGGGAGCGAAGCGGCCGTTCTTGTCGTACACCTGCACGCACTGCTTGAGGACGATGCCGGTGATCTTTCCGTCGCGCGTGAGGACTTCCTTCGGTCCCCAGCAGTTCTTGATGACGACGCCCTCGGCTCTGGCCTCGGCGATCTCATCCTTCGCGGCGGGCATTTCGTCCGGGCCCTCGAGACAGATCATCTCGACCTCGGAGGCGCCGGCGCGCAGCGCGGTGCGGGCCACGTCGATGGCGACGTTGCCGCCGCCGATGACCACGGTCTTGCCGGAGAGGATCTTTCCGTGATCCGCATTGGCGCGGCGCAGGAAGTCCACGCCGCTCTCGGCCAGTTCTTCCCCGGGCACGCCCGCCTTGCGGCCTGTCTGCATGCCGATGGCCACGAAGAAGGCCTTGTAGCCCTGGGCACGAAGATCATCCAGGGTCACGTCCTTGCCGACTTCCACGCCGAACTTGAACTCTGCGCCCATCGCGCGGATGACGTCGATCTCCGCGTCGATGACGCTGCGCTCAAGGCGGAAGGACGGGATGCCGTAGCGGAGCATGCCGCCCGGCTCCTTCTCTTTCTCGAACACGGTCACGGGATAGCCGTTCTCGCGCAGATAGTACGCGGCGGACAGGCCCGCAGGGCCGGCGCCGATGACGGCGACCTTGTATTCATCGCCCCACTGCTGACCGATGTCGTTATAGCAGTGCGGGATGTAGCGGGACTCTTCCCTCAGCTCCTGGGCCGCGATGAACTTCTTGATCTCGTCGATGGCCACGGGCTGGTCGATCAGACCGCGGGTGCAGCGGTCCTCGCAGCGGCGGTTGCAGACAGCGCCGCAGACGGCGGGCAGCGGGTTGTCCTGCTTGATGAGCTTCAGGGCATCCAGGTAGCGGCCCTCCGCCGCCATCCGGATGTAGCCCTGCACGGCCAGGTGGGCCGGGCAGGCGGTCTTGCAGGGCGCCGTGCCGGTCTCGTACACGTTGATCTTCGCGTCGTCGCGGAAGTTCTTGTTCCACTTGTGGGGGCCCCACTTGACGGCGTCCGGAAGCTCCGCCTTCGGATACTTCACGGTCGTGCCGTCCGCCTTGCAGAGCTTCTGGCCGAGCTTGGCGGCGCCGACGGGGCAGACCTCCACGCACTTGCCGCAGGCCACGCACTTGTCCTTCTCCACATGGGCGCGGTAGGCCGAGGCGGACATGTTGGGCGTGTTGAACAGCTGGGAGGTGCGGATGGCGTTGCAGGTCGTGGCGTTGCAGTTGCAGATGCCGACGATCTTGTCCTCGCCGTCGAGGTTGGTGATCTGGTGCACGAAGCCCTTCTCTTCCGAGATGCGCAGGACTTCCATGACTTCGTCATAGGTGGCGTAGCGGGCGTCCTTGTGGGTCTCCACCAGGTACTCCGCCATATCGCCCAGGGCGATGCAGAAGTAGTCTTCCACGTTGCCGTCGCCCTCGCCGCGGATGGTCTGCTGCCGGCGGCAGCTGCACACGTCCAGGGCGTACTTGTCGTATTTCTTCATCCAGTGGGAGATCTTCTCCAGGGAGACTGCGGTGCTGCAGTGCTCGATGGCCTTTTCCACGGGGATGACGTGCATGCCGAGGCCGCCGCCTCCCGGAGGCACCATGTGCGCGACCTTGCCGACCGGCACGCTCGAGGCGTAGTGGAAGAAGGTGGCGACTTCCGGATGCTCCGCGAGCAGCGCTCCGTTCATCATCATGTATTCACCGGAGCCGACGACGAACTTCGGGATAAAGTACTGGCGGTGATGGTCCTCGTTTTCGCGGTCGAACTCGATCAGGCCGATGCGGCAGATGTGATCCACCAGGTCCTTGACCTTGTCCACGGAAAGCTGGTTGCGCTCCGCGATCTCCTCCAGGGTGAGCTTCACCACTCTCTTCTTCTTGAAGGAGAGCATGAGGCGAACCTCTTCCTTGGTGAGCAGACGGTCCAGCAGCCAGAAATCGGGATCGTCATTCGTGATGTCCTTCTCCTTGCGGAAGGTGATATCATCCGAGATCATGAACGCCAGTTTTCGAACCAGCGCTTCTTTTTCCTTGTCTTCAGACTGGTATCCCTCCGGGAGAAAGTCGTTCTCGTTGAACGTATAGTTCTTGAACTTTTCGGGAATCAAACTGTCCTCCTTCTTGCCGCAGTCGGCCCTGCGGCACCGGCCTTGGGTTATTATAAATATTCTACCACCTTATATCTGGTTAGTAAAAACTAACTTTTGGCGTTTTTTCGTTCAGCTTCAGCGCCCGCGCCCGCGTCCGCGGCAGATCCAGGTCCTGCCCTTCTCTCCTTCTTACTTTTTCCGGTCTTTCCCGCCGTTTCGGTTTACTTTGCTCTCCGTTTCCCGTATAATGAACGGTGCGGCCCGTGCCGCCATCACACGAAAGAGAGGAGATCTTCCCATGAGCGGTTTTGATCAGGCGTACTGCCTGGAGACCTTTCGGCGCCTTCTCGCCGCGGATTCCACCACCGGACAGTACGAGGAGGTCCAGCGCGTCCTCTGCGATATCCTTTACGAGCTCGGCATCCCCTACACAGAGACTCACAAAGGCGGCGTCATCGCAGACCTGGGCGGCACCGGCAATGCCCTCGTCGTCACGGCCCATCTGGACGACATCGGCCTCATGGTTCGCAAGGTCAACGCGGACGGCACCCTGAACGTCTGCCCCGTGGGCGGCCTCTACCCCTTCTACTGCATGGCCGAGAACGTGCGCGTCTACACCGGCTCCGTCTGCCGCACCCCCAACTCCGTGCACGTCACGGAGGAGGAACTGCGCGTCACGCCTCCGGATTTCCGCGCCAACGTCTGCGTCCTGCTCGACGAGGACGTGAGGACCGCGGAACAGACCCGCGCCCTCGGCATCGCCACCGGCGACATGATCGCCCTCGAGCCCCGCTTCGCCTTTGAGAACGGCTACATCAAGTCCCGCTTTGAGGACGACAAGGCCTGCGCGGCCGTCCTTCTGACCGCCATCAAGGCCATGGCCGAGCAGGGCATCCGCCCCGCCCGCAAGGTCTACGCGTACTTCGCGATGTACGAGGAGATCGGCCACGGCACCACCTGGCTCCCCGAAGGCGTGACCGACATGATCGCCATCGACATCGCCCCCACCGGCCCCGACCAGACCTCGGACGAGCACAAGGTCTCCCTCTTCGCCAAGGATTCCCGCTTCCCCTACCACTGGGGCTTCACGAACGAGATCCTCGAGGCGGGACGCCGCGCCGGCGCGGACGTGGTCATGGACATCTTCACGCCCCACTACGGAACGGACTGCGACGGCAGCGTCCTGGCAGGCTACGACATCCGCCACGCGGCCTTCGGCCCCGGCACGCACAACAGCCACGGGTACGAACGCACCCACGTCGACGGTCTCCGCAACACCTATGAGCTCCTGATGGCCTGCCTCAAAATGTAAGGCCCCGCGCGGCTCTGCCGCAGAGGTTTTTTATGTCCGAAAAAAAGAAAGATCTGTCCATCTGTCTCCTCAACGACTCCTTCCCCCCCCTGATCGACGGAGTCTCCAACACGGTCAAAAACTACGCGCACTATATCGAGAAGAACCACGGGCACTCCCTGGTCATCACGCCGCAGGTGTCCGGCGCGGACGATTCCGTCTACGAATTCCCGGTGGTGCGCTACCCCAGCCTGGATTTCCGCAAGCTGGTCGGCTACGTGGCCGGGTACCCCTTCTCCCCCACGGCGGCCCGCCGCATCCGCGAGGAAAAGTCCCAGCTGATGCACCTGCACTGCCCCGTTTCCACGGCCATCCTGGCGCGTGAGCTCCACCGCACGCTGGACCTGCCCCTCATTCTGACCTGGCACACCAAGTTCGACTACGACGTCTCCTTCATGATCCGCCTCAAGCTCCTGCAGAAGGCCGCCGTGAAGGCTCTGGTCAGCAACGCCGAGGCCTGCGACGAGGTCTGGGTGGTCAGCCGCGGCGCGGGAGAAAACCTGCGCAGCCTCGGCTACTCCGGGGATTACGTCGTCATGGAAAACGGCGTGGATCTCCCGCCCCAGGCCGCGGACGACGCCGCCATCGCCGCGGCGACGGCCGGTTACGACCTTCCCGCGGACATCCCGGTCTTTCTCTATGTGGGCCGCATCATGTGGTACAAGGGGCTCAAGATCACCATCGACGCCCTGGCCGCGCTCAAGGCAAAAGGCATCCCGTTCCGCATGGTCTTCGTCGGCGGAGCCCCCGAACGCGCAGAGATCGAAGCCTATTCGAAGGAGCAGGGGCTTTCCGACGTCTGCTTCTTTACCGGTCCCATCCACGACCGCGAGGCCCTGCGCGCCTGGTACTCCCGGGCGGACCTCTTCCTCTTCCCGTCCACCTACGACACCAACGGCCTGGTGGTGCGCGAGGCGGCCGCCTGCGGCACCGCGAGCCTCCTGATCGAGGGCAGCTGCGCCGCGGAGGGCGTCACGGACGGCCGGAACGGCTTCCTGATCGACGAAAACTCCGACGCGATGGCGCAGGCCCTGAAACATCTCTGTTCGCACCCCGGGGCCATGGCACGCGCAGGCATGCTTGCCCAGCAGGAACTCTACATCTCCTGGGAGACTGCCGTCGCCCGCGCCGCGGAACGCTACCATATCGTGATCGAAAACTTCCGCTCCGGGCGGATCGTCCGCAGGCCCTCCACGCCCGTAGACATCTTCCTGCGCGCGCAGGGCGAGATGATGGACGCCTTCTCCCGCCTCCACAGCTCCACGCTCTACACGACAAACATCGACGCGGAGGATGACCCCGCAGAAGACTGGGAAGACGAAGAAAAATAACCATTCTGCGGGAAGTCCTTCCGGCACTGCGGTTTCCCGGCCGGACGGCCGGCGGGGCCGGAACCCCCGCCCAAGATGCAAAAAATAAAAGCGGCACGACGAAAATGTCGTGCCGCTTTTCTGTGTACCGCTGATCCGCATGTCCGAAACGGAACCATGTCCTTTTCAGGCGCGTCCCCACCGCGAAGTCTGACGCGCGGTTCGCCCGCTCCGGTAAGCGGAGCCCCCATGCACCCGGTCCTGTCCCGCCGTCTTTCAGACCCTGTCCGAAACGGCCTCCAGGAAGCGCTGCAGGCCATCCGGGCCGTCCGCAGCGTCGTCGAGGCCGTTGTCCCCGAGGACGACCAGCTTGTTCCGGCCGTGGTAGTCGCTCCCGGCCGTGACGTACAGGCCGAACCGCTTCGCAAAGCCCAGCATCTCCTCCCGGATCCTCTTGGGGAAGCCGGAGTAATAAGCCTCCACGCCCTGCAGGCCGAAGTCCATCAGGCGCTTTAAGCGCTCCTCCATCTCCTCTCCTAGAATGAGCTGGTCCCCGCTCCCGTAGGCGGGGTGCGCCAGCACCGGAATGCCGCCCCCGCCCAGGATGCCGGAGATGGCCTCCTCCGGGCGCACATACTGGGTGCGGATCAGGAGTTTGTTGATGTAGTTCCGGATGCCGATCTCCTTCGTCTTGACGTACCCCAGCTTGACCATCAGGTTGGCGATGTGCGGCTTGCCGGGGTTGTCCATGGCAAAGAGTTTGTCCAGTTCCTCCTGCGGGAAGGTGAAGCCGAATTCATCCGTCAGGAATTTCAGCCGCGCCCGCACCTTGTTCATGCGGTAGCTGTGTCCCAGGTCCACCAGGTCTTTGACCGCCCCGGCCTCGGGATCGAAGCCGTAGCCCAGGATGTGGTACTTGCCCTCCTCGTCCTTGCAGGAGAATTCCGCGCCGGAGAGAAACAGGGGGTCCCCCTCCTCCCGCAGCCCGGGAATGATTCCGGCCGCCTTCACGGCATCGTGGTCCGTGATGGAAAACAGTCCGAACCCGGCCGCTTTGACGCGCGCGAAGATCTCCTCCGGGGTATCCGTGCCGTCGGAGACGTTCGTGTGCATATGGAGATCGATCTTGCCGGGATTCTTCATGGTCCTCTTTCCTGCCGTGGCAGGCCTTTCAAAAGCAGGCGCTGCAGGCCTTCCGCGGCCCGCAGCAGCCGGTAATTGCAGCCGACGGTTTCCGATCGGCAGAGCAAAGCGCGGACGGTTCCGCAATGCTTTCCGCCGCAGCCGTTACAGGTTCTTCTTCAGGCGCAGGATATTGCTGCCGTCCTTGTACTCGTAGGTGACGTCGTCCATGGTGTTCTTGACCATGAAGATGCCCAGGCCGCCGATGGGGCGGTCCTCCGCGGGCAGGGTCACGTCCGGGTCCTCCCTGGCCAGCGGGTCGTACGGGATGCCGCGGTCGATAAAGGTGATCGTCACGGTCACCGGCTCCTCGGAGACCTCCACGCGCACCTTCGCCCGGCCCTTCTCGGGATGATAGGCGTACTGCGCGATGTTGATGAAGATCTCCTCCACGGCCACGTCGATCTGCATCTGCGCCTTCATCGGGCAGTCGACGGCCTCGAGCCTGCGGTCCACATAGGCCAGGACATCATTCAGGTTCTCCGGCACCGCCTCGATATCGAGATCGCCCTCCGGTGTCTCTGCGGTCTCCTCCCGCTCAAAGAGCAGGGTATCCACCTTGCCCAGGAGCTCGAGCAGCTCGCCTTTCCAAAGCTCGATCTCCGCCTTTTCGGCGGGCTTGTCCAGACCGCCGCGGCGGATGGAGCGGCGGATCATCCGCATGTAGCCGACGATGCGTGCCTTGTTCTCCACGTCCGTGAGTCTGGCCTCGTCCTGCGTGCCCAGATAGGCCGCGAGCGACTTTCTCCAGAAAGCCCTGCCGATCGTGCTGTCGAAGCCCTGGAATTTCTCGATGACGCTGCGGTCATACTCGGAGAAGCCCACGAAGGAGTTGAACATGGAGCCCAGTTCGAAGATCGGATGGCCCACGGCCAGGGTGTCCATGTCGATGATGAGGACCTCGTCGCCCTGGAGCTGGAGGTTCTTGGTGTGGTAATCTCCATGGATCATGTGGTCGTCGTGCGGAACGGCCTCCACCATGGCCAGGAGCTTGTCTCCCGCTTCTTTGGGAAGATAGTCCTGATCGAACCTTGCCCACCCGATGGCCGTCTCCCGCATATCCGGGAGCCTGCCCTCCGGCACCAGCGTGCCGTGGATCCGGTGGAGCATGTCCACGTATTCCCTGACGCACCAGTCCATCTTCTCCGGCTCTTTGGCCAGGATCTTGGAGAAGGAGCGGGCGTTCAGGAGTTCGAACACGGAGCCGTAGCTCTCTCCCACGCGCACCACGTCATACGAGATGGCCGTCGGGATGCCCAGCACCAGGGCCAGGCGCGCCACTTCTCTCTCGTGCTGGATGTCCGCCAGCGCGTCCGCGTTCCGGTACACCTTGACCACGTTGTCCTGGTCGATGCGGTAGATCAGGCCGTTCGCGCCGCGGCCGATCTCCTCGCAGCCTTCCACGGAAACGACGCGGTAGGCCTTCTCCACCGTCATCATTTCGGTGAAGCCCGTCATGTCGAAGATCTCGTAGACCTCCGGGGACACGTCGGTGATGACGAGGTCCGGATGGAGTTTTTTCACATGCAGGATCACACGGAGACCCGCACTGGAGATGTAGGTGAGCTTTTCCGCGTCCAGCGTGACGGGAGCACCCCTTCTGCCCTCCAGGGCGTCCATGAGTTCCTTTTCCACTGCCGGGGCGTTGTTGGAATCGATGCGCCCCTCGAGTGCGATCTTCACTCGCCCGTTTTCTTCCGTAAACGTCATGACATTGCCTCCGTCTTACTCGAGGGTCAGGATCTCGGAAAAGCCCGTCACGTCGAAGATATCGCGAATCTCTTCAGATGCGTTTCTGACCACCATGGTCCCCTGGCGGTTCATGATCTTCTGCGCGGACAGCAGCACGCGCAGGCCGGCGCTGGAAATGTAGGTCAGGTAGGAGAGATCGAATACCAGGTCCTTCACGTTCTCGATGTCCTCGCGAACCTCGGTCTCCAGCTGGGGAGCGGTCAGGGTGTCCAGACGCCCGTCAAGCGCAAACTCCAGACGGCCCTCTTCCCTGGTCTTGTGGATGTTTAACATGCTCTGCCTCCTTCATTCCTTCTGGGTTATTCTGCTTTGACCGGTCCTTTGTACCGGATGCACATCATGGTGATATCGTCGAACTGCTCCGCACCGGCCACATAGGCGTCGATGCCCGCAGCAACGTTCTTCAGAATGGTCTCCGCGTCCGCGTCGGGCTCGCTGTTGAGCGCATCCAACATGCGATCTGTCCCGAAGAGCTTCAGATCCTGGTCTGTCGCCTCGGGCACGCCGTCCGTGTAGACAAACAGGCTGTCGCCGGGCATCAGCTGCACCTCATGCTCCCGGAAGGTGATGCCTTCCACGGTGCCCACCGCAGGCGAGTGACGGTATTTGATGAGTTCGTACTGACCGCCGGCGCGCCGCAGGGCCGGATGCTCGTGGCCCGCGTTGACGACTGTGACCCGGCCGGTCGAGATCTCCAGGACCGCCAGCCACACCGTGACGAACATCTCCGTGCTGGAGCCTTCCAGCAGCTGGTGATTCACGTTCCGCAGGGCCGCCCCGGGGCTGTCCCCGCCCTGGATGCGGTTCTTGATCAGGATCTTCGCGATCATCATGTAGAGGGCCGCGGGAACGCCCTTTCCGGCCACGTCGGCCATCACGAGGGCGAGGTGGTCGTCATCCACGAGGAAGAAGTCGTAGAAATCTCCGCCGACCTCCTTCGCGGGGGTCATGGAGGCGTAGATGTCAAATTCCTTCCTGTCGGGATAGGCCGGGAAAATGCTGGGAAGCATGGCCTCCTGGATCACGGTGGCCGTCTGCAGCTCCGATTTGGTCAGATACAGCCGGCGGCTCCTGTCGGAGAACAGGATGGTGTACATCAGAATGACGGCCACCAGCACGGAGCCGTACTGGGTCGCATAGTTTTCGGCTCCCCCGGAGAGGATATAGTGCGCCAGAGGGATGACCACAAACGAGATCGCGGACGCCTTCTGCTTTCGCGTCGCGCCGGAACGGAGCAGGGCGATCACGACCAGGAAGGTCATGAGCTCCATGTAGAGGTTCCCCAGCCAGTGCAGGGGCAGCGTCTCGTAAATGCCGGCCTCGGTCACGCGGAAGCAGATCGGCCAGACGAGGTTGAGCAGCAGGATGAGCTGCGCCGGGAAAAGCAGGACGACGGTCGCGGCATCCAGCCATGAATCCAGCTTTCCTTTGAGATCCATGGCGTTTCGGATGAAGCGCCAGAAATAGAACGTCAGCAGGGTATAGACGATTCCGACCGCCACATAGCCGGTGAGGTTCAGGAACCGCCGTTCGGGGTTGCCGTGCAGGATCCAGGTGGTCTCGTTCAGGAAAAAGGCGATCTCGGTCAGCAGGATGAGAACGGCCAGGGAGCGCGTCGTCTCGTCCTCCGTGTCCTCCTTTTCTCCGATGCAGCCGAAATACAGGACCGCGCACACCGCGGCGCCCAGGATGTCCACGCCCGCATTGAACAGGCTGATAGCGTCCATCTCCGGCGTCCCGACGCGCTTGATGACCATATAGAAGCCGCAGACAGCCAGAAGGGCCGCCCAGATCATGCCCGCCACGCGAAATCTTCGGTTATGTTTTTCCGCGAACCTGCGTATCCTGCTCATACGAAGACGGTTTCCTTTCAGAAAAAGGACTCGGATGCGGCGCGCCGGACAGGACACACCACTCCGATTTTTTACAATACCATGAATTCCGCGACTTTTCAATAAGCGCAGCGGCCGCATTTCACGGCCCCGCCGCGGTTTTTCCCGGAATCATCAAGCCCCGGCAGGAAACTGCCGGGGCTCTATTATTCGCGTTATTCTGCCGTTTTCATGCCGGGCCTGCCTGACTGGCTTCTTCTGCCCGGTCTTGTCTCCCCGGGCCTGCCTGCCCGGGCCTGTGGCCCGGCCCTTCTCCGCTCTGCGGCCGATACAGTTCTCCGCGGCCGCACCCGCTCACTTCTTCGCGGGGGGATGAAGGACCGCGTCAAAGGCGGCTGCGCCGCCCAGATAGGACTTCGGGACCTCGGCCAGAAGAAACCAGTGGGCTACCAGCTCATCAGCCATCAACGGAGGGTTCAGGTACACAACATTCATGCAGCATGTGCCGTCCTGCAAGGCCACGTTTCCCGCCCCGAACCGAAACGCTAAGCTTCCGGAGTGAATAAACGCCGCGATCAGGGACGTCTCTTTGAAAAAGCTGTCATCATAGGACGAGACCGCCTCGGGAAAGGAGGGGATCTCGTCCAGCCCCCGGTACGTCTTATTCCCGTCCCACCAGCGCTGCAGGAATTCCTCCAGCTGCGCCCGCGTGTCGAACCGGAACACCGGCAGGTGATGCTGCGTGCTGATAGCCATCTTGTCCGGATTCAGACAACTGGCAGCCAGCTCTTCGGCAAATTCCACGTAGCTGCCCACCCAGGCCATCCGGGAGGGCACGGCGATCGGGTCGCGGCTCGCGGCGCGCTTCACGATTTTTGCGCCGTAAACCCTGTTCGGCCGCATGGGTGAGGTCTCCAAAAAAATGCCGTCGCACTCCACTTCGATGGTATCGCCCACGTTCACGGACGCGGCCTCCTCCGCGGAAAAATACTTTGTCGGGACTTCAAACTGCCCCGTATAGGTCTGTGCGTACTCTCCCACCGCGTGGACCACCAGCATGCCGTCGTCCTCAGCCGGGGCGGGCCCGGTCTCCGCGGACGCATCCGTTTTCCACGGCACGGATTCCGCCACGATCACCGTCACGTCCCCGACCTGCACCGTCTCCGCGGGCCGGGGCGCGCTCAGGACCGAGAAGGTGCTGCGCGGATAGACGCGGTCGACCACGGCCGTGATCGTGATTCGGGTCTCACTCTCTCCCGGGGTGGCCTCGGACGGCTTCGGGTCGGTCAGAAGGCAGACCGCCAGCACGGCCACCAGGACCAGGGCCGCCGCGACGACCCAGAACGCGGGCTTTCTGTAGTTCAGGATTCCCTTCACGCGGGCCTTCACGCCCGTTTCGCCGAAGGCCAGCGGGCAGGCCGCGACGGTGCGGCGCGGCGCGCTGCAGTCCAGGAGCGCCTGGGAATAGGCCGCGGTCTGCCCGCGGTCCATGACACGGATCACGGCCTCGTCGCAGGCGCCTTCGATGTCCCGGCACAGGAGCACGTAGGCGATCCAGCACAGCGGGTTGAACCAGTGCAGGGTCAGAAGCAGGTATCCGAGGGGCTTCCACCAGTGGTCGCGGCGCCGGATGTGCGCCCTCTCATGCCGCAGAACGTAGTCCAGCGTCTCCCCCTCCATCGAGGCCGGAACATAAATGACCGGCCGGAAGATCCCCAGGATGAACGGCGAGGCGAGACCGTCGCAGGCGCGCACACCCTCTCCCGCCGGAAGCGAGGCAGCCACACCGCGCCGGAGCCGCAGGAAGCTGATGAGCGCATGCAGCAGCATCGCGGCGATGCCGGCCGCCCACACGACGGAGGCAACGAAGATGACGACCTGCAACGGGTTTGCGCCGGCCTCCGGCGTCGGGGCAAAGTTCTGCGAGATCACAGGGTTGATCACGCTGTTGACCGAGTGGATGCCGGTGTGGATGGCAGGCTGCGCCATCGTGCCGATGTCGGCAGGGACCGTCTGCGCGCTCGGGATGAGGCTCAGAACGCTCCGAATCGAAAACGGGACCGCGAGGCGGAGCCCCACCAGGCCCCAGAGAAGGCAGTGGATCCACTTCGGGGCCCTCTTAAAGAGAAAGCGCGTGAGCACCACGGCAAGGACGATCCAGCCCGCGGTGATGCTCATGTTCAGGACTTTCAGGAAGATACCGCTCATGACTCCCCTCCTTCCCGGAACGCGTCGATCAGTTTCTGGATCTCCTCCGCCTCCCACGGCGTGAGGCGCTTGTGCGACACAAAGGCCGCCACGAAGGCGGGCAGGGACCCGGAGAAGGACTCCTCCACCACCTGGCCGCTGCGGGCCGCGTAGTATTCCTTGCGGGAGATCCGCGAGGTGACGGTCCCGCCCTCATTCTGCAGGATGCCCTTTTCACAGAGTTTGCGAAGCACGGTGTAGGTGGTGGGCTTCTTCCAGCCCAGTTCTCTCTCGCAGATCTTCACCAGATCTCCCGAACCCACAGGCTCGTTTTCCCAGACCAGATCCGCAAAGCGCTCCTGCACGGCGCCGAGTTCCATATCGATCATGAGGGGCGTCCTCCTTTCGTGGTTTATTCCAGTAAACTCAATTGAAGTTTATCTGGATAAACCAATTTTGTCAAGTGTTTCCGCGCATGTGCTCCCGGACAGCGGACGGACACGTTCTCAGGCAAAGACCGGCGCATCTCCTTACATGAAACAGCCCCGGCGGGACCGCCGGGGCTGCGTCATATTCCTCGATGCCTTGATTGGAACGCCGGAGTCGTTCCTCTTACCGGTTTCTCCGCACCAGCGCCTTGTAGTAGTCCACGGCGCCGGGGAGGCTGTACGTATCCAGATACTCGTTCAGGCCATGCATGCCCTTCATCTGCGCGGGGCCGTAGACCACGGGCGAGAAGCGCACGCAGGCATCGCAGATCTCCTGATAGAAGCGCGCGTCCGTGCCGCCCGTCATCACGTAGGGGATGACCGGGAGCCCCGGGAACACCTCCGCGATGGTCTCCTCCACCACGCGGAAGGCCGGGCTCTTTGAGTCCACGGGCTCACAGGCGGGATAGGCGTCCATGACCTCGACCTCAAGCCCGTGTTTCTGCACCAGGGCGCGGATGGCCGCGTTGCTCTCCTCCATGTTCTGGTGCGGGATGTAGCGAAGGTTCAGGATGAGGCTGGCCTCCTGCGGCAGGACGTTGCAGCCGTCGGAGCCGGACTGCATCGTGGGCGCCACGGTGGTGTGCAGCAGCGCCGCGGCCTGCGGGGAGATCGACGGCATCAGCTTTTCCAGCAGGGGTTTGAACAGCCAGAGGTTCCCGAACAGGAGCCGCATCCAGAACGGGCCGTAGGGCGCCATGTTCTCAAACATCTCCCGCGCCTGCCGGTTCATCGCGGTCTTCATCGGGCTGTGCTTTGAGAGTTCGGTCACGAAGGCCGACAGCCGCACGATCGGAGAATTCCTGGGGGGATAGCTCGAGTGGCCGCCATGGGAGCGGGCGATGATCTTCAGGTTCCCCTGGCCCTTCTCCAGCACGCCGACCAACGCGAAATTGCCCTTGAGGCCCGCCATGGGCTCCGTCACGACGGAACCGCCCTCGTCGTTCACGATAAAGGGCGTCACCCCGCGGCGCTTCATTTCAGCGACCAGTTTGGGGCAGCCGTCGCCGCCCACCTCCTCCGTGTTCGAGGAGGACAGGTACACGTCCTGCTCGGGGACAAACCCCTCCGCGAGGAGCTCCTCCGCGGCCTGGAGGAAGGCCATCACCGAGCACTTGGTGTCCGCGCTGCCGCGTCCCCAGACCCGTCCGTTCTCGATATCGCCGGAGAAGGGCCCGTGCTCCCAGGTGCCATCCGCGGGCACCACGTCCTGGTGGCCCATCAGGACCACGGGGCGGTCCGAGTGCCTGCCTTTCCAGAAGTAGAGCAGGCTCCCGTCGATCTCGGTCTTCTCCAGGCGCTGATGCACCAGGGGAAACAGTTCCTCCAGAAGCTTGTGAAACTCCAGGAACCGCTCGCGCCGGATCTCCCCCTTGCGGGAGACCGTCTCGAAACGGACCATCCGCGCGAGTTTTTCCGCATAGGCCGCCTCGCGCTCGGGGTCGGTCTTCGGCTCCCACGCGGACGTCTTTGCGGGCGTCAGAAGCGTGCGCACCACGGCGATCAGCACGAGGAGCAGGACGAGGCCCAGAAGGCCCAGAAGGATATACAGCGCGATCATAGTCTATCACCTCTCCGCGTCAAAAAAGATATAGATCCGGTCAAACAGGATAAAGATTCGGGGAAAACCAATGCCTGCCGGGCGGTCACGCCTTCTTCGCCTTCCGGAAGCTCAGATACGACAGCACGATGGCCAGGGCGCCGCTCGGGATGACCATCATGCTGGTGGAGCCGATCAGCGAGGGCACCAGCGCGAAGAGCAGAGTCATCACCGTGAGGACGATCAGGGCGACCTTCCGGTCCGCCCGGTAATACTTGCAGGCCATCGCGCCGAAGAGCGCCGGCACCACGTTCGCAAAGGCCGGCTGCAGGGCCGGGGACTGGAGCACCGGCTGCAGCGGGATCATCAGCAGAACGCCCAGGGCCAGCACCACGATGGTGACCAGGGACGAGGTCGCGATGGACAGCGTGGAGATGATCTCGTTCTCCGGCGTGCCGCTTTTGACCCCGACGATGTCCTTCGCGTTGATCGCGCAGGGGACCTTCATGTTGATCAGGTTTCCGGTGATGAAGGCCAGGTAGCTCCCGCCCGCGCCCAGCATGGGCACGTAGATCAGGTACTCCACGATTCCGCTGATCAGGTACACCAGGCCGACGCCCAGGAAGGCCTTCAGGCAGGCCGGGACGTTGGGCGCCGCGCTCAGGTACAGGCCGATCACGAAGGGTGCGGCCAGAAGGAGCAGCAGGACGATGACGGTAAAGAGCCGCCCCAGGAAGTGGGTCCGGCCGAGATATGCCTCGTATGCGCTCTTTGCGCTCTTTCTCTCTTCCATGGCTCCCTCCTTATCCGGCGATGCGGCCCAGCAGGATGGCCGCCGCCATGGCGATCAGCATGCTGCCCGCCACGGAGAAGGAGTCCACCCACTCCGCGCCGGTCTTCTCTTTGATCTTCAGGAACACGTACATGGCCGCCGCGGCGATCACGGCCACGGCCAGGGGCAGCCAGGTGCCCGCAAAGGCGAATTTGCCCGCCCCGGACACGATGGTGCCGATATAGCTCGCGATGTAGGCCGAGACCAGGCCGATGAACATCGCCGTCATGGCGATGTCGCCGAAGCCGGACAGATCGAGTCCCTTCTTTCCGTTCTTCTTCTCTTTGGGGGCGGCCGGGGCCTGCAGGCGCTTTGTGTAGGCCTTGCCGTTGAAGATCATGAGGACCATGCCCCAGATGATGCAGAAGCTCATGAGCAGGGCGATCGTGGCGAAGGCCTCCGGCGTCATGTTCGCGGCGGAGAGCCCGCCGATGCCCGCGGCCTCGGAGGCCGCCTCCGCGACCTGGGTCTCGTAGTGCAGGGCGCCGATGACCGAGAGGCGCAGCCACGGCCAGGGCGTACCCAGAGACCCCGAGAGCGCGATGACGCCCAGCAGGATGCCGATGCTCGGCAGCACCGCAAACGTGGCGCTCGCGGTGATGACCCGCTTCATCTTCCCCCTGTCGATCCCCATGGCCTCGCCCATGCGGTAGGCGCGCACCGCGAAAACGACGCAGATGACGGCCACGAACAGAACGATGGCCCCGCAGATCAGGTACAGGACGGGGCTGTTGAGTTTTGACAGCAGTTCCATACTCTCTCCTCTCTTTCCGGCTTTCTTCGGTCCGCCTCGCACAGCGGGACCGGCGCAATCATTGTTCCAGCTCAGCCATACGCCGCGAACGCTCTCAAAAAGCGGCGGACGGCGCGGCCTACGGGGCCGCCGGCTGCGATTCTTATTCGGCTCCCGCGTGCGCCTTGATCTCCTCAAGACCCTCGCGGCACAGTTCAATGAACCGCGAGGCCGCGCGCGGCAGGTAGTGCTCCCGCATGTTGGCGATCACCAGGGTGCCCGTCGTCCTGCGGTCGCGGATCGGGAAAAACTCCAGTTCCGCGTTGCGGGAGCTGCGGTCGGGGATGGCCCACATGAACAGCTCCGGGTACACGGTGATCCCCATGCCGCGGGACGCCAGCGCCAGCGCCGTTCCGGTGTTTTCGGTCTCCAGCACGATGTTGGGCGAATATCCCATGCGCTCCATGTACCGGTCGAACATGGCGCGCACGCGGTTCTCCCGGGTCAGCAGGATGAACGGCAGATCCGTGAAAAGCCCCATGTCCAGATGCTCCCGGCACCGGCTCACGACCCTGTCCGCCCTGTCCCCGAAGGTCTCCCGCAGGAGCTTCTTGGGGACCACGAGGAAGAGCCGCTCCTTCGCGAGTTCCGTGTAGGTGACGCCCTCGATGGAGATCGGCAGGAAGTCGATCATCAGGTCCAGGGCGCCGCGCTTTAAGGCGCCCTCCATCTCCGTGGAGTTCTCCTCCACCAACCGGACTTCCATCAGCGGGTATTCCTCGCGGAACCGCGGAAGGATGGAAGGCAGGATGGCGCGGCCGCAGGTGTGCGAAACGCCTATGCGGATCTCTCCCGCGCGGCTCTCCTTTACATCTCCCGCCATCTGGAGGATCTGGCGCTCGATGCCGGCCATCTGCTGGGCATACTCGTAGAAGCGCTTTCCGGCATAGGTCAGCGAGAGCGCCGGCGTGCGCTCGAAGAGCTTCACGCCCAGCTCCTCCTCCAGTCTGGCCATGTGGTTGGAAAGCGCCTGCTGCGACACGAAGAGGCGCCGCGCCGCGCGGGTGATGTTCATCTCCTCCACGGTGGTGATGAAGTAATGGATGGTGTTCAGATTCATCGGTCAAAGCCTCCGGACCGTTCCTGATCACAGCATAGCACATCGCGGGGACTGCCACAACATTTTTCTTGTGATAACTTGAAGAAAATATATGTTTTTCATGTGGCACGTGCGAGTGTAATATGGGAGGTGAAGGAAACCGCCTCACCGTGAGGAGAGCCGCCTCAGGAGGAAATCATGGCACCGATCAAAAAGCGGGACAAGCATCTCCTGACCACAGATCCGGCCTGGTGCAAGGGCTGCGGAATCTGCGTGGAGTTCTGTCCGAAGTCTGTTCTGGAGCTGGAGAACGAGAAGATCCACATCCGTTCTCTCGAAGACTGCATCGGCTGCGGCACATGCGAGAGCCTGTGCCCGGATTACGCGATCTGGTTCAGGGAGGAGCAGCATGGCTAACGTTTTGATGCAGGGGAACGAAGCCGTCGTGGAGGGCGCCATCGCCGCCGGCATGCGTTTCTTCGCGGGCTATCCCATCACCCCTTCGACCGAGATCGCGGAGGGCGCCTCGCGCCGTCTCCCCCAGGTCGGGGGACACTTTGTTCAGATGGAGGACGAACTCGCCTCCATGGCAGCCGTCATCGGCGCGAGCACCACGGGCGCCAAGAGCATAACCGCGACCAGCGGCCCCGGCTTCTCCTTAAAGCAGGAGAACATCGGCTACGCCTGCCTCGCGGAGATCCCCTGCGTCATCGTGGACGTGCAGCGCTGCGGTCCGTCCACCGGCCTTCCCACCTCGCCGTCGCAGGGCGACTACATGCAGGCCCGCTGGGGCACCCACGGGGATCACCCCATGATCGCCCTCTCACCCTCTTCCGTCGCGGAGACCTACCGCCTGGCCATCCGCGCCTTCAACCTGAGCGAGAAGTACCGGACCCCCGTCATCCTGCTGATGGACGAGATCGTCGGCCACATGCGCGAGGGCATCCGCATCCCCACCCCGGACGAGATCGAGATCGTGAACCGGCGCGAGGCCGGCAACTACGGCGCGTACAAGTTCGCCTACCGCGTCCCTGAGGGGAAGATCTCCCTCGGCATGAGGCCCTTCGGCGAGGGCTCCCGCTACAACATGACCGGCCTCATGCACGACTACTCCGGCTTCCCGGTCAACTCCCCCGTCATCACGCATGAGCTGATGGAGCGCATCATGCACAAGATCAGCGACCATCTGGACGACATCCTCGAGACCGAGGAGTACCGGATGGAGGACGCAGAATATGCCGTGGCCTGCTTCGGCGGGACCGCGCGGGCCGCGCGCGACGCGGTGGACGCGGCGCGGGAGCAGGGAATCAAGGCCGGTATGTGGCGCCCCGTCACCGTCTGGCCCTTCCCGGAAGAGAGCCTGAAAAAAGCGGCTGCGAACCTGAAGGGGATCCTGATGGCCGAGCACAACTACGGCCAGATGCTTCTGGAAGTCGAGCGCTGCGTGCGCGGCGGCGTCCCCATTGAGTTTATCGGCCGGGTGGACGGCACCGTCATCCCGCCGTCCGAGATCCTTGAAAAACTGCAGGCGATGCACGCCGGAGGAGCGGAGGGTCATCATGCCAAGTGAATTAGTCTATGAGTACATGCGAATCGACCATCTGCCGCACATCTGGTGCGCGGGCTGCGGCAACGGCACGCTGATGCACGACATCGTGGTGGCCCTGGACGACCTCATCCGCGACAAGGAGAGCGGCATCACGCGCGAGAACGTCGTCATCGTCTCCGGCATCGGCTGCTCCGCGCGCGCGGCCGGCTACCTCGACTTCTCTTCGATCCACACCACCCACGGACGCGCCATCGCCTTCGCGACGGGCATCAAAATCGCCAATCCGAATCTCCACGTCATCGTGGTCACAGGCGACGGCGACTGCTCCGCCATCGGCGGAAACCACCTGATCCACGCGGCAAGGCGCAACCTCGATCTCACCGTCGTTGTTTTCAACAACACCACCTACGGCATGACGGGGGGCCAGTACTCCCCCACCACGCCGCAGTTCGACACCGCGGCCACAGCGCCCTACGGCGTGATCGACCGGCCGTTCAACATCGCGGAGCTCGCGGCGGGCGCCGGCGCGTCCTTCACCGCCAGCGGCGACGTCTTCCACACGAAGGAGACCATCCGCCAGATCAGGAACGGGATCCTGCACCACGGTTTCTCGCTGATCGAGTGCCACTCCATCTGTCCCACCTACTACGGCCGCAAAAACCGCAAGGGAAGCGCCGTGGATATGCTGAAATACCAGAAAGAGCACGGCCTCATCCGGTCCGCCTACGACAGGCTCCCCGCGGATAAGAAAAAGGACTACTACCCCGTCGGCTCCCTGACCGAAAACGGATACCCGGAGTTCACGGACCTGTACAGCTACATCATCAAGTCCGCACAGAGCCAGGGCCCGCTCGACCGCTCGCCGCGCAGGGACGTCGTGATGCCCGGCACCGGCACGCACCTCACGAAGGACCGCTACGAGATGCGCCTGGCCGGTTCCGGCGGACAGGGCGTCATTCTGGCCAGCGTCATCCTGGCCGAGGCGGCCGTGATCGAGGGCAAGAACGCGATCCAGTCCCAGTCCTACGGCCCTGAGGCCCGCGGCGGCACCTGCCGCGCGGAGGCCATCCTCGGAGAGAAGCCCCTCGGCTACTCGAAGGTCAGCCGGCCGCACTTTCTCCTGGCCCTCACGCAGGCCTCGCTGGACAAGTATTCCGGCAACCTCGCGGACGACGCGTTCGTCCTGATCGACTCCTCCCTCACGGCCCCGGAGGGCCTGACCGCAAGGACCGTCAGCCTGCCGATCCTGAAGACCGCGCGCGACGTCGTCGGGAAGTCCATGACGGCCAACATCGTGGCCCTGGGCGCCATCAACGGCCTGCTCCGCCTCTTCCCGGAGGAAGTGCTGCAGGAGGCCGTGAAGCGCCACATCCCCGGCGGCACAGAGGAACTCAACCTGCGCGCCCTCAAAGAGGGAGAGGCCCTCGCGGCGCAGGCCGTACAGGCCTGACGCGGCAGTTTCCTTCAGCGATTCCGACACATTGTCTGTTCTTCCTCAAAAGGGCTCCTGCTTCCCGGCAGGAGCCCGATTTCTTTTCTGTGCCGGCTGGCACATTTCCAACCCGGTGTCCCCGGCTGTCCAAAATGCCTGCCGCAGGCTCATGCGCCGAAAGTGCCGTCCGCTCTCATCATGACAAAGGAGACCGCCGGAACGCCGTTTTTCTTGTGAAATACAGATATTGAACAACGACAGCCGAGGGGTGTATACTACGGCTGTCGGTCATTTTTCGAGGTGAAGCCATGGAACTCCTGGTCCTGGGACTTTTCTGCGTCAGTCTCCTGCTCTGTCTTGCGACAGGGCTTTCAATTCTGTACGCGCTGGTCCTGGGACTTCTGCTTTTCATGCTCTACGGCAGGCACAAGGGGTTCGCCTGGAAGGAGCTTCTCAACATGGCGCTCGCTGGCGTCAAAACCGTGCAGGGCATCCTGATCACCTTTCTCCTGATCGGCGTCATGACGGCGCTCTGGCGCGCGGCCGGGACCATTCCGACCATCGTCACCTACGCCTCGGGCCTGATCCGCCCCTCCGTCTTTCTCCTGATGACCTTCCTGCTCTGCGGCGCCGTCTCCATCCTGACCGGCACCTCGCTGGGCACCGCGGCCACCATGGGCGTCATCTGCGCCTCCATGGGCACAGCGATGGGCGCCTCCCCCCTGCTGACGGGCGGCGCGGTCCTCTCCGGCGCCTTCTTCGGGGACCGGTGCTCCCCCGTCTCCACCAGCGCCCTGCTGGTGGCGGCCGTCACGAAGACCGACATCTACGACAACATCCGCCGCATGGTAAAGAGCGCCCTCGTGCCGTTTCTTCTCACCTGCGCGGTCTATCTGGCCCTCGGCCTCTTCCTCCCGCGCGGCGGCGGGGTCCTGGACCTTGAGGCCCTCTTCTCCCGCGCCTTCGTGCTGCATCCGGTGACCCTGCTCCCGGCCGCGGCCATCCTCGTGCTCGCGGCGTTCCGCGTCAAGGTGAAGGCCGCCATGTGCGCCAGCATCCTGACCGCCGTGCCGATCTGTCTCTTCCTGCAGGGCATCCCCCCCGCAGAGGTCCTCCGGGCCGCCGTCTTCGGCTTTGTCCCGCAGGATCCGCAGGTCGCCGCGATGGTGAGCGGCGGCGGCGTTCTCTCCATGCTGCGGGTCTCCGCCATCGTCTGCCTCTCGTCCTCGTACTCGGACCTCTTCGACAAAACGGGGCTTCTGGACGGGGCCAAGCATGCGGCCGCTTCCCTTGCGGCAAAGACGACGCCCTTCGCGGCGACTCTCGTCTCCTCGATCCTCTCGGGCATGCTGGCCTGCAACCAGACGCTGGCCATCCTTCTGACCCACGAACTGTGTGCGGACGTCTACGCGGACGGCAGCGACATGGCCCTGGACCTCGAGGACACGGCCGTGGTGACCTCGCCCCTGATCCCCTGGTCCATCGCGGTCGCCACGCCCCTGACCACCGTCGGCGCGCCCATCGCCTCCGTCTGCGCGGCGTTTTACCTGATGCTGCTGCCGCTGTGGAGGCTTCTCCTGTCTTTGCGGCGGACAAAGTCCTGATCCCGGGGCCTGCCCCGGCCGGACACGGATGCAGGTTTTCTCCCTGCAAATGCTTCTGCCTCAGATCCGGGGATACGCCGCGGGGACGGCTGCCGTCCGCAGGAGCGCGAATTTGCCCCGCTGCGGCCGTTTTGTCCGCGGACGCGTATTTTCCCCCGAAACTGTGCCAAAAAGCCCTCTGCGCGCCGCCTGCGGCGTTCAGAGGGCCTTTCTGTTTCCCGGGGCGCCGTCTCTCCCGAAGGCGGCGCGGCATGCCGCAGACAAGGTCGAAGGCTGCCGGATCCGGAATAAAACAACCCCCGCGGAACTTCCGCGGGGTTTCCTGTCTGCAGACCGAAAGCGCCGATAAACGGCGGGCGCTACAGCATCACTTTTTCAGTTTCACGAAGCCCGGCTTGGTCAGCCGGTACGGATCCATGATCTGCGACATCTGCTCCTCCGTAAGGATACCCTCCCGCAGCACCAGCTCGCGGATGGGCGTGCCGGTCTCCAGGGCCTTCTTGGCCAGGGCCGCGGAGGCGGTGTAGCCGATGTAGGGGTTCAGGGCCGTCACGATGCCTACGCTCTGCTCCAGGAGCTGCTCACAGCGGGTCTCGTTGGCCTCGATGCCGTTCACGCAGTTGACAATGAAGGTGTCCACCGCGTTCCGGAGGAAGTCGATCGACTGGAACAGGGAGTAGAACACCACGGGCTCAAAGGCATTGAGCTCGAGCTGGCCGGCCTCGACCGCGAAGGAGATCGCCACGTCGTTGCCGATGATGCGGAAGGCGACCTGGTTGACCACCTCCGGAATGACCGGGTTGACCTTGCCGGGCATGATCGAGGAGCCGGGCTGCTTGGCCGGGAGGCGGATCTCGCCGAAACCGGTCTTCGGGCCGGAGCCCATCAGTCTGAGGTCGCTCGCGATCTTGGACAGCGTGAGCGCGCAGTCTTTCAGGGCGCTGGAGATCGAGGCGAAGCAGTCGATGTTCTGCGTCGCGTCGATCAGGTCCTCGGCCTGAATGTAGGGCACATCCGTGACCTGGGAGAGAATCTCCGCGATGTGGTCGTAGTAGTACTGGTTCGCGTTGATGCCGGTGCCGATGGCCGTTCCGCCCATGTTGATCGAGTGCATCTCGATCTCGTACTTCATGATGCGCTCGAGGCCGCGGCGGGTCGCGGAGGCGTAGGCCAGAAACTCCTGGCCCAGGCGGATCGGGACCGCATCCTCCATCTGCGTGCGGCCCATCTTCAGGATGTTGTCGAACTCCTGCGACTTCTGCGCGAAGGCCCGGCAAAGGCCGGTCAGGCTCTTCCCCAGTCCGGACAGCAGCGAGATCACGGTCATCTTGCCGGCCGTGGGGATGACGTCGTTCGTCGACTGACCGCGGTTCACGTGGTCGAGCGGGCTCACGAGGCTGTAGTCCCCGAGCTGGCCGCCCAGGATCTCGATCGCGACGTTCGCGATCACCTCGTTTGCATTCATGTTGATGGACGTACCCGCGCCGCCCTGGATCGGATCCACGATGAACTGGTCGTGGAACTCTCCCGCGATGATGCGGTCGCAGGCTTTCACGATGGCGCCGCCGATGACGGCGTCCAGGTTGTCCGCGCGCATGTTCGCGATGGCGCAGGCCTTCTTCAGGTAGGCCAGGCTGCGGATCATTTCCGGGTGCACGCGGTCCCCGGTGATGGAGAAGTTTTCGAGGGCCCGCACGGACTGGACGCCGTAATACGCGTCTGCGGGGACCTCTTTGATGCCGATGGAATCGGATTCGATTCGGATGCTGCTCACTTGCTTCCAGCCTCCTGCTGCTTGGACGGGACAAAAGTTTCCGACTGGATTATACCGTACTTTCCCAGTTTTATCAACTTCGGAAGGAGGACCGCAGACCCGCAAAATCAAAGAGGCTGAACATGAAACTGCCCGGCGCGGATGCGCCGGGCAGTTTTTGTTTTCTGAACAGGTCCGCGGGACGCCGCACGGCGCGCCGCGGATCCGGTTTCAGTGACGAATCAGTTTCCGAAGTTGTTCTCCGCGGAGATGCCGTAGGCCATCATGTAGTACATGAGTTCCACGAACTCCGGCTTGCCGGAATTCGCGATGCGGCCCGCCGCGTAGGACTCCAGGCTGTAGATCTTGTCCGGGCTGATCACGGTGTCACCGTCCAGAATCTGCGTCGTGATGAGGACCCGCATATCCTTGGCGGCAAGTCCGCCGTAGGTGTAGGCATACTCTTTATTCGCATCATCATACAGGCAGCTTTCCAGGGGGACGGTCTCCACGACAGACGAACCGGTCGCTGTCGTGTAGGAGAGACGGAGCTTCACGTTCCCGGTGGGCTGCGCCTCATCCAGGGCGAAGTAATACTTGAGTTCCACTCTGGATTCGAACACCGTGTTGACGCCGGCCCACTCGGCCGTCGCTCCGTCGAGCGGCACTTCGCTTCGCCTGTCGACCGGCGTGACGGCGCCGTGGGTGGCATACGCGTCAAACTCCTCGGTCATGCGGTCGGTCGCGAGGTGCTCCGTGTCGTAGCCGAAGTAGACCTGGGCCTTCGCGCAGAAATACAGGAGATCCGCGATCATCGTCTTGAATTTCACGTTTGTGGACTTCTGCAGACGGCTGTAGGCGTAGTCCTTGGCGCTGTACTCATCCACCGGGCTCTCGAAGGTCTCTCCGTTCTTCTCGGCCACGACCTTCACGCGGAGCACGTCGCCGACCTCCTTGGTGGCGATGTCGTCGTAGACGAACCGATACTCCGGGCCATAGCCCTCGTCGATTTCCCGATACTCCGTGAGGGCCACGTCCTCGAGGACGGCTTCGGTGCTGCCGGCGACGTGTCTCTCGCGGGTACCCACCAGCCGGACGTTCTCATAGCCCTCCAGCGGTCCCGCCGTGACGTAGTAGATCAGGGCCAGGTCGCTGCCGAAGGAGACGTTGTGGGTGAAAAGGCCCTCCCAGGAAGGCGCCGGCTCCGTGAACCGCGCGGACAGGGTGATATCCGACGCAGGCATCTGATACATGGGCGCGATATAAAAATGTCTGCCGTCCCCGAAAGCGATCGCGGATCCGTCATCGGAGAAATCGACGCCGCTGGCGTTCTTTGTGATCTCCGTCACATTGCCCTCTGCGTCCGTGATCACCAAGGCCTCGAGACGGTATCCCGCCTCCCAGGCCTCGCCTTCGACCGTAATGAAGATCGTGATGCTGTCGCCTTCGCCCGCCTCGTCGGGAATTCCGCTCCAGGCCGCGTACGAGGGCAGATCCTCCTTCGTGATGGTGTGGAGAACGCCCCACTGCGCCGTGAACGAGGCGGGGAAGTCGGTCACAAGGCTGCCGGTATCATAGACAGTTCCGCTGTCCTCTGCCTTCCAGCCGATAAAGGTATATCCCTCCGGCGCGGGGAAAGGACTTTCCGGAAGCAGGAAAACAACGACGTCATCCTCTTCTCTCTGGAAGAACTTTCCGAGTTCAGCGCTTTCCCCGGAGGCCCAGTTCCCGTCGTCGGCACCGTCGATCACGACCGCATCGCCGGGCACCGGGGCACCGCCCGCCTCACCGGGATTCAGAGTGACAGCGGGATATACGACCGGCTCGATGAACCGCGCAGAGACCGTGACGTCCGACTCCGGCATGGTGAACTGCGCCAGAGGATAGAACATGCTGCCCTGACCGGAGCTGTACGCAGCATAGTCCTCAAAGAGGTCCACGCCTCCGGCGTTCTTTGTGACCACGGTCACATTGCCCTGCGTATCGGTGATCTCGACGGCCTCGAGGCAGTATCCCGCCTGCCAGGCTTCGTCCGAGATTGCAAGTAGAAGCGAGATCGTCACGCCGGCCCCCGACGTCGCGGGCATGTTGATCCAGCTGGCATACTCCGGCAGCGGCGCCGCCGTGACGGCGTAAATACCGGACCACTGCGCCGTGAGCACGGCGGAATTCTCCTTCATTCGGAACATGTAGCCGGTCTTGTACAGACGCGTCTGTCCCTCGGTCTTCCAGCCCGTGAAGGTGCTTCCCTCGGGACCGGTGTAGGGGTTCTCCGGGCACACGAACCACAGCGTGCCGTAATCGTCGTAGAAAAACTTGCCGTAATCCGGATCGTCCGGATCGCTCCAGTTGGCCGTCAGATTCCCGTCGTACACGACCGGGTCCCCGGGCACCGGGACGCCTCCCGCCATGCCGGGCATCAGGGTGACCCGGATTCCTGTGGCCGGCAGGATGATGTCGTCATGGTTATCGATCAGCAGATCGCCTTCCTCGTCCAGGAACCAGTCGCCGCAGCCGCGGCAGACATAGTATTCCAGATGCCCGTCCTCGCTCGCGGTGGGCTCCAGATGCGGGTGCTCCTCCATGTCGTGCACGGCCGTGACGCTGAACACCAGACTGCCGGCAACGAACCGGACAGACCCGGGATCCGCGCCGTTCACGGTGATCTCGGCCGTATCCCAGTTCATGACATAGCCGATCCCGGACATCCTCAGCTGCGCCAGCGCTGTGTAGGATTCGCCGCCCAGGAGGGTGCCCTCATAATCCGTGTAATCCTGCGTGCACCAGTAAACGGGAACCGACGTATCGTTCGCGAGCGTGATCAGACTGCCCTCCGGAAACGTCACGACGGGGGCGTTGATCTGTGCATATGGCTCGGTGTCCTGCAGGGAAACTTCCGCCCCGCAGACCGGTGCTTCCACCGTGAGAGAAGCCTCTGTCACTTCGATGCCTTCCATGACGTAAAGCGTGACGTTCTCCTGGAGAGGCTCGTACCAGGCGTCCTCAAAATCATCTTCCGCGGCATACGAGGTGATCGGATCGTACGCCGTGACCAGCTGGCTGCCGCCCCCATACGGGATGTAGCCCTCCGCCGAACTGAAGTAACTGACGATCTCCTGTCTGAGGGTGTCCTCCAGACCGGAAAGGCTCATGCCCGCGGGGACGCTCACCACATAGTCCTCCAGCGGCTGCTGCCCGTCGACGGAGGACCATTTGAGGGTCACGTCCACGGAAGCGGGCCCGTCCTCCTCGAAGACGACCCAGTAATCCGAAACATACTCATTTCCCTTGAGCGTAAAGATATAGGGGTTGTCCGTCGAGACCGTGCTCTCGTTTTTGAGGATCTCGCTGAAATGATACCCCTCTGCCGCCGTCGCGGTGATGGTGATCTCATCGTCCTCTTCAAACAGACCGGTCACAGCGCCGTCTTCTTCCAGTGCGCTGAAAGAAGTCCCGGACTCCGCGGACACCGTCACAGTGCCGCCCTGTGTCCCGACCTGATAATACGTGCTGCCCAGCTGTTTGTAGTCAGGCTCCACGTTTACCTCATAATAAGCGACTTCCATATAGCCGGGATACTTATTCTCCAGAGGCCAGGCCTGCGCCTTGACCTCCACGCGGTACTTATCTCCGCCGCGTGAAGTGATAAAATCCGTCAGATCCACGGACGTGCCCGTGGTCCCGAGGGTGACGCAGTCCGAAGGATCGCTGAGGCCGTAGTATTTGACAGAATAGCCCTCTGCCCCCTGAACCGGAGCCCAGCTGACCGCCTTGTTCCTCCACGCGAGATACGGTCCGCGCAGTCCCACGCCGGTAACAGGGACCGTCATCTCCGGAAAGTACACGTACGATCCGCTCCTCCACATACAGCAGGACAAGGATCCCGACTCGATGATCACGAGATCTCCCGGCCCGGCGGGGAGTTCACTGACAGCCGTCGACGACGTATTGAGCTGTGCGCCCTGAATCGAAATAACGAGCGGAACTCCCGGAGACGCGGAATAGTCGTATCCGGTGACCTGAAAGCCATAGTTCGTCCTGTTGCTGATCACAGCTTCAGAAGCACTGGCCGTGACGGAAGCCTCCGTCAGAGTGACCGCGTCGGTCATTCCGAAATAGAGGACGGAATCGTTATTCCATTGCGACCCCTGCGCCTCATCCTGCATGATCGACAGGGTGATGTCGTACGGGCCGTTGCGCGTGGCCGACACACTGACCTCGATCCGCAGATTGTCCTCCAGTCTGGACACAGAGTTCTCTCCGGCCTTCGCCCCGTCCGCAGCCGCGGCATGCACCTGCGCGGGAAGGCTCCCGAGCGTCAGGACCAGTGCCAGAAGCAGTGCCAGAAACTTCTTCGCTCTCATTCTCATGTATTTGACTCCCTCGTGTCGCTTGGCTCTGTTCGAGCACACAAGCATTCATTTTATTATATGACATAACGTCATATTTCACAAGGCAAAACTTTCCCTTTTCCGTGAAGAAGAGAACGATCTCCGGCACAGCAAACTGCTTTATGAACAAAAAGCAGTCCCCTCCGCAGCCGGCGCTGCGAGGGGACCGTTTCGTGAAAAAACAGAAAAAGGTGCGGTTTTCCGCACCTTTTTCTCTGAGGGAAGTCCCGGTTTTCCGGAAGCCTCCTGAAGTATTCGATTTATTCGTACTCGACAGGACTTAACTGATTCCGTTTAGGAAATATTGTTCGTCCTGTTCGTGGTTCCTTTGATTCTTTGATGTATCCATATTATCCAGCCTATCCCCCCTTCTGTTATCAAATCGTTATCAGCATTGATAACAGCCGGGATGAAAGCCGCCGTGGATTTTCGTGGAAATTTTTTCCTGTGTCAACTTAACCAAATCGATATGACGATGAGTGTCAATGCTTCCTCATTGCGAATCTTCTGTCTCTTCATCTGTCTGAACTCTGTACGGGATCAGCGATACCAGAAATGCCCCTAAAGCCATTCCGCCAATGAATGATTTTTTCATGAAAGAGCCTCCGGTTTTGTGCCTGCCCGATTGATCGCCGGCGTCTCTACACGCTTTCC